>CALXOW010000104.1 GCA_944390115.1 uncultured Anaerobiospirillum sp. | reverse complement strand
ATGCCAAAATCTGCTCATCAGGCAATCTATTGGGATGTCTAGCTTGAACCATAATGACTTTCCAAAATTAAAGACTCTTAGCGAGTCGCGCATGTTTTGCCGATTATATCATCATATATTATAGTTTTCAAAAACTGATGCGTTCGCCGTGTATATGCAGCCAAAGATGCATAAAATGTTGTAAACTGCTGATGGACGATTTGTACTTGACGTTGGGCCATCGCTGATGGTAATGCCCTATACAAATCAGGATATATCTCTCTGATTTTTTTATCCGTATCCTCCATAGAGCCGAGAGGTATTCCAAAAAAGATTAGGTGCCGCAAGTAGTAGGCAGTCTCATTTCCGAGTTTTCTGCACATAGAGCACAGCTTAGCGAACACCTTGTAATTGGCGTCGCCTCGACGTACTAAATGTCGCTCAACTCGCTCTACCATCTGTTACCACCTACTTTTGTAACAAATAACCCATTTAAGATGTATATATCACGAGCAATCAATGTCTAGCAACTATATGTTGTTGTTTTTGTGACAAACATCACATATGTATCTATGTCTAAGCATCATCTCGGTATTGCCGCTTTCATCCCTACGCTTACGCATAGGGAATTTCGCGGCATTTAGTTAAAGATTAACACGTTCCCACTTTGGTGGGGGCGCCCGGCCCAGCCGACTTTAGGGCGCCGCTAGCTAGGACGCAGCTAGCCCTGCATCGTAGCTTGAGTCTTGACCGGAATCGTTGGGGCGTCCTTTTGGTAGGCGCCGTTATCGCGCGAGAAGATGCAGCCACAGTAGAGCTGGTTGTAGAAGTTAAAGGACTTAACCAGCTGATAGCGCCGTGTGACTAAGCCCTCCTTGCGCCAATCCTCGGACCAATAAGGCACCCCGGTCGCCTCTTGGCCAGCAAAGCCCGCCGCGTCGACCTGTTTCTTATTTTTCCAGCGCGAGGTGGCCAAGGTCGTAGTGAAGTGGCTAAAGCCATGCTCTTTAGCGTAGAGCGCGGTGGCCATGAGGCGATCTAAAAAGCACACCGAGCAGCGCGCCCCACGCTCAGGCTCATGCTCCAAGCCCTTAACCTTGGCAAACCACTCCCTGGGGTCATACTCGGGCACGATATAAGGAAAGCCCAGCAAGTCCGCCAGTTCTATCAGCTCATCGCGGCGTTTTTCGTACTCCGCGCGCGGATGAATATTGGGATTGTAAAAGAACAAGGTCGGGCTAATCCCGTGGACCTTAAAGCACTCTAAGACCGCGCCGCAGCAGGGGGCACAGCACACCTGCACCAAGAGTTTGGTCATCCCCTCAGGGATCACGAGCTTAGTCTTAGGCGTCGTGCCGAAATCAGGCGGCAAAATCAAAGTCATCGCCTAAACCTCACTGCCCTTTGCCGTAGAGCCTGGTTCACCCTGCGCTTCACCTTTCTGCTCTGGCTGGGGCTCAGCCGACGCGCCTTGCTCCGCTTGCTCAGGCTGCTCACCTGGCGCGGCTTGCTCAGACTGATCGCCTTGCTGCGCCTGCTGCTTGTGCTGGGCGGCAAACTGGGTGTTGTAGAGCGCAGCGTAAGCACCACCTAGGGCCAAGAGCTCATCGTGGCTGCCTTGTTCGACAATCTGGCCATCATTGATCACCATAATGGTATCGGCGTCCTGAATGGTCGAGAGGCGGTGTGCGATCACTAAGGTGGTGCGGCCCTTCATCAACTCATCTAAGGCCTGTTGGACCACCTTTTCTGAGCGATTATCTAAGGCCGAGGTTGCCTCGTCGAGGATGACTAATGGGGCGTTGCGGATAATGGCGCGTGCAATGGCGATACGCTGCTTTTGACCGCCCGATAAGGTCACACCACGTTCACCGATCTGGGTGTCGAGGCCATCCGGTAGACCCGCGATAAACTCCTCTAAGTAGGCGCTCTTAACGGCATGGGCGATTTCCTCGTCGGTCGCATCCTCCTTACCAAAGAGGATATTTTGGCGGATGGTACCGGCAAAGAGGAAATTGTCTTGGAACACGCAGGCGACATTACGGCGCAGCGACTCAATGGTGTAGTCGCGCACATCGATGCCATCGATCTTGATCGAGCCCGACTTGACCTCATAGAGACGGTTAATGAGCGAGCACACTGTGGTCTTACCACCACCAGAATTGCCCACTAAGGCCACCTTGTGGCCGACGTTGATCTTAAAGGAAATGTCTTGGAGGATGTCGCGCTCGCCGTTGTAGGAGAAGACGACATGATCAAACTCAATCGAATCCTTGATGTCCTTGAGAACCTTAGAGCCTTCGTGCTTGCCGTTCTCAAAGGACTCGTAATCTAGCAGGTCGTAGATACGATCAAGCGCTAACAGAGCGGTCTGCACCTGGATGTAGTTGTTGCCAATACTCTTTAATGGGGTGTAGAGCATGATGAGGGCCGCTAAGAACGACACCATCTCACCTGAGGTCATACGCCCACTTAAGATTAAGGTCACGCCAAAGTACAGGACGCCCGCCACACCAAAGGAGCTTACCAAGTGCATCACCGGCGAGAGCCAATTGGTGTCACGCACCATCTTGATCGCCATCTTAAAGAGGTAATCAGCCTGCTCGCGGAAGCGCTGGTACATGAAGTCCTTTAAGTTAAAGCTCTTGATGACCTTGGAACCCTGCGTCGTCTCGTTGTAGAGCGTAATCATGCCGGTGGAGACATTGACCGTGCGGCTGACCAAACTCTTGATGCGCTTACGCACAATCTGCATCGGTAAAATTAAAACCGCGATAATGCCCACGGCAAAGATCGTGAGCTCCCACGAGTTATAGAGCAGCACGCAAATCAGCGAGACCGAGGAGAAGAATTTGGTCAAGAACAGCCGCATGTTTTGGATGAGGCCGCTCGAGGCTGTCTCGGAGTCATTGAAGAAGCGTAAGATGACCGAGCCTGAATTATTGGCATCAAAGAAACGGCTGTCGAAGGTCAACAGCTTTTGATACAGGCGCGAGCGCATCAACAAGTTGATGGCACCGCCCACATAGCCGTTGATGAGCGACGACAAGTAGATAAAGATACCCTGCGCCAAGGTAAAGCCAATCACGACCAGCGGCACGTAATAGGCAAACTCCGCTTGCTGCTCGACCATCACTTGGTCAGTAAACGGCTTTAAGAACCAGGCGATGACCGCATCCAAAGCACCGACCGGAATGGTCAGCAGGACGCCCAAGAGCGCCATCGGCCAGTACGGCTTTAAAAACGGCCAGAAGCGGCTATAACCGCGCCAGAACGAGGTCGATGCCTGCATCGAGACATCGCTTAGGATAATCGGGTGGTATTGGCTGTCCGAAGCCGTCTCACGGTGTCCTTCCGCCTCACCCTTATCTGCTACCTTATCCTCAGTCTGAGCGTCAGACTCAGACTCGGCCTGAGCTTGCGCCGTTGTATCGGTCTTATCCTCGGACTTAGCATCAGCCGATGCACTTATCTCAGCGGCCTTGACCTCGGACTTAGCGTCCAACTTGACCTTAGCATCAGACTTAACCTCAGGATCTGCCTCAACTGAAGACGCGTCCGCCTCAGCTGGAGCTGCGTCCTGCCTCATCGTTACGGTCTGGTCGGGAGCTTGTGGCGCACCGTCATCATAATTTAAGCGTTCGTCTTGCTTAGCTGCTGAAGCCATGTAAGAGCACTCCTAAAAAACGGCCTAGGGCCACAAGCTAAAAGGGGAAAGGCGCCCCGCAGGGCGCATGCGGCAGAGTCCGCGCGGCAGCGTGGGGCGGCCACGTAGCGGCAGCTGCGTGCTGCCGCGCGTGCGCTCGTTAGCGCTGCTGCTCGGCGATGGCGCTGTGAATCGCCTCGGTTAAGAAGTCGCTCATCGCAATGCCCAGATGCTCCATAAGCTTTGGGAACATCGAAATCGGAGTCATGCCTGGGAAAGTGTTGATCTCGTTGAGCAGCACGGTGCCATCGCTGGCCAAGAAGAAGTCGATGCGCGAGAGGTGACGCAGCTTTAAGCCGACAAAGGCACGGGTGGCCATGCTCTTGATCATCTCACGCTGTACTGGGCTTAAACCATCGACCTCGACCGTGGTGGTGGTGCCGCTGTCCTTGCTGTACTTCTCGTCGTAGGTGTAGAACTTATCGCTTGGGATCACGATCTCACCTGGCTCGGTGATGACCAAACGGCCCTCATACTCAAAGGCGGCGACCTCGAGCTCACGGTGCTCAATGGTCTTTTCCACTAAGACCAGGTCGCTCAGCTGCAAGGCGTCTTGGATCGCTTGGTCGAGCTTGCTCTCGTCGGTGATGTGATAGCAGCCAATCGAGGAGCCTTGGCTGGCGGCCTTGACATAGACATCGTGGCCAAAACGCTCAAAGGCCTCATGAACTGCCTTTAAGGAGCTCGGCTCACTGTCAGCAACAAAGATCGATGGGGTGTTCTCGATCTTTAAGGCATCAAAGTAGAACTTGGTCGTGACCTTGTTAAAGCAGATGCGGCTGGCCTCAGCCTTACAGCCGATATAAGGTACACCCTGTAACTCCAGCATGGACTGGATATCGCCGGTTTCGCCTGGGAAGCCATGTAAGCATGGGACCACGCAGTCGATCTCTACGTCCGAAGTCGTGCCCTCAGGGCTGACTTGGGCAAAATGGCGCCCGCAGGTAAAGTAGCCGTAGCCCCCATCGGCAAATTGGAACTTGCCCTCGTGTAAGACCACCGAGAGGATATTGAACTCAGGGTTCACACTTAACTCTTGCATCAGATACTGGGATGAGATTAAGGAAATCTCATGCTCGGAGCTATCGCCACCTGCAATTAAAAGAATATTCAGAGCCATTTTGCTTAAACATCGCGCTGGGACGGGGCTAAAACCACTTTAGAACCGCTAGGGCGCACAACCAAAATTAACCTTAGATCTTAGCCCGGATCTGCACCTTTGTAAAAGACAAATAAACTCTAAGTGCCAGGAAAAGTTAGGGCCGCGCCTGCAAGGTGATCAGCCTCAAACTTAGCCCCGATAAAGGCCACGCCTTGGCCCATTTCATGATAGCTTGTGAGTATAGGGTGAGGAGGGTAGCTATGTACTTACAAAGCGCAGAGATTCAAAACTTCCGAGGCATTCGCCACCTGGCAATCGACTTTGAGCGCGACACCACCGTCCTCATCGGTGAAAACGCTTGGGGTAAGTCGTCGCTGCTCTATGCCCTCTTTGCGATCTTGGGCCAAGGTGACCAAAACCTCTGCACCTTCACCTCCGACGACCTCTACATCCCAATTAAGCTCGCCAGTGATACCAGCCCGCAGTCGGCGCCGGTGCCGCAAATCACCCCTGAGCCGCTCAGTGCGGTAGCGGCAGGCAGTGAAGGTACGAGCGCTGAGGCAGGTACGAGCAGTGACGCCGTCCGCTACGACCTCAGCTACTTAAAAGAGCACCAGCTCACAGGACTTAAGCCGCTTAAGAGCTTAAGCAGCCCCAACTTTGAGCGGCGCATCTACCAAGTCCCTAATCCCTTTGGTCCAGGTAAGATTTACCGCATCGTCGACCTGCCGCGCCTTGGGCGCAATCCTAAGGACCGCCGGGGCCTTATCGACTGCTACTTAGAGGCCCTGCCCCCAGAGTTAGCTCCGGCTCAAGCGCCGGTAGCCGCCCCGCCGAGCACCAAGCCGCGTTGGCTCAACTCGACCTTAAATCGCTTTATTTCCTGGCTCAGTAAGGACAAGACGCCCGATACACCTAAACCCGATGCGGGGGCGACGGCGCGCTCAAGTGGCGATAGCTCGCCGCGCACCAAGCTCTCGGCCCTGGCGCAATCGCTCTACGGTGACTTTGCCGATCTGCATGAGGGTATGCTCTATGAGGAGCAATATGAGCAAAGCCAGCCTTTGTACTATCGGCCGACCACCGCTGAGCGTATGGAGCGCACCAAGCAACGCTTGGAACCGGATTCAGGCTTAAACGCGGAGGCCCGCTCGCAGGCGCAAAAAGACCTCGACTTTGCCTGCCGCGACGTGTTCGATGCTCACTCCGAGCAAATTGTCATCGATCTAGTGTTCTGCGAGAGCAGCTATGGCGCGTTAAATAACACCGAGCGCTTTGCGGCGCTTAAGGGCGCAAGCTACCAAGGCCCTGATGACCTCTATCGCATCCACTACCGCATTCGTGCCCAATATTGCCAAGAGCCAAAGCCTAATTGCCCCGAGGGCGAAGTGCGCTTTAACAACGACGACTTTATCACGGTGCACGAGCTCTTAGACGATAAAGGCCAGCCCCTGCCTAATCCGCTGCCGATCATTCGCGAACTGATCGTGTTAAATCCGCTCTTGCGCCTGCGTGACCGCCGTATGTTCAATAGTCCGTTCAGTCACGCTCCGCAGGCGGCTGATCCGGTGGTAGTCAGCCCGAGCGCAACTCCTGTCAGCAGTGAACCTACTGGGGCACGCACCGCCTTAGGCCAGGCTGCGACCAATCTCATGGTGGCCGATGTCCCGCACTCAGCGATTGAGCCTTCGGATATGCAGGCGATCACTCACTTCTTTGACAATATCACCTCGGACGATGAGCTGACCTCAAGCAAGATCAACGAGGGCATTGCCGTCCTCAATACCATCGCCTCCAAGTACCTGACCAATTACCAAAGCACCCAGCTGGGCACCGCGATCAAGGCCCAGCCTGAGCACACCCTCAAGGTCCTGGAAGATGGCACCCGTCCAGTGCGTACCGCGCGTGAGATTGTGGCCACCCCAATTTCGATGGGCACGCTCACTAGCCTCAAGGCGGCGCTGGCCGACCGCAAGCCGTCAAGCTCGAAGTTTTTGCTCTCGCTTCTAGCCGGAGCGCTCTTGATGTCGCAAGGCCAGCGCACTATCGATACCTACTCGCGGCCAATCCTGGTGCTCGAGGATATCGAAAGCCGCTTCCACCCAACCCTGCTCTTGAATCTGTGGTCGATTTTGCAGACGCTGCCGATCCAAAAGATCGTCACCACCAATTCGGCGCAATTTGTTTCCGCCATTTCCCTACACAAGCTGCGTCGTCTGTGTAAGCAATACTACGATGTCCGCTGCTTTCAGATCGGAGCTAATGTCTTTAGCAATGATGAAGAGCGCAAGATCGCCTTCCATGTGCGCATGATTCGCCCGAGCGCCCTATTCGCGCGCTGCTGGCTCTTAGTCGAGGGCGAAACCGAAGTCTGGATTTTAAATGAGATTGCCAACATCCTAGGACTCAATCTCTCCTGCAATGGCGTGCAGCTCATAGAATTTGCCCAATGCGGCTTAAATCCGCTCATTAAGCTCGCCCAGCAGCTTGGCATCTCCTATCACGTCCTCACCGATGGCGATGAGGCCGGACGCCACTATGCCCAGACGGTGCGCGAGTTCGCAGGCGGCGCCTCCTTGGCTGACCACTTGAGCGTCATGCCGCATGTTGACATCGAGCACTACCTCTACACCTCAGGTTTTGCCAATGTCTATCAGCGCGCGGCCAATCTTGAGCTCAAGCCTAAGCGCCAAAATGCCTCGGACCTAGGTATCAGCAATAAGAATCTGCGCGCCAAGGTCAACGAGCTCATCCACAATCCAAGCCTCAAGATTTACTATCTTGCGATTGACCAAGTGCCGTACTTTATCGCCCCTGGCTACGACCCTAAGCGGGCCCCGAACGTTAATCATCTCACCATCAACGTCGACCTCGGGGACGCCCCGGCTAAAGATACTCAGACTAAGAGCGAGCAGAATAAAGGCGTTCAGAGTAAGAATATCCAGGGTCAAGCTACCATCGATTTAAGTAAGGCCCAGGGTACGGCCGCTAAGAAGAGTGGCAACAAGCCAGCGCGCAAGGCCCATCAACCAAAGCAAAAGCTCATTCACCATCAGCTGGCAGCGGTGATTAAGACCTTGATGGAGCATGGCATTACCAAGAAGTGCCCGTGCTTTAACAAGATCTTCAATCGCAGCAAGTTGCAGCGTAAGGTAGCGCAGGCAACCAGCTTTAACCTCGATGCCTTAAGCGAGGCCGACGTTAACACCTTCTACAGCTACCTGCGCGGCTTAGTCACGACCATGCCGCACCCAGCGCGCGGCCTGACCGCCAAGCAAAGCAGCTATATCCAGGAACTCAAGGCACTGCGCGCTAAGCTCTTAGCGCAGGTCAACACCAATCGCCAGCGCTTAAATGCGCAGCTGCAAAAGCAGCAGACCAAGGAGCGTGCGCGCGCCTTGCAGGCCCAGGCCGCCGCGCACCCTGGTAAGGCTATAGCGACCCATGAGCTCGACCAGGAACCTAAGCAAGCAGTGCTCACGGCCCACTTTGACTTTATTTCCAACTCGCAAGGCACGGTGCTGGGCCAGCCGGAAATAGCGCCGATGAGCGAGGCTCAGGCCTTAATTGCCCACTTAACGGAGCTGGCGAGCGAAGATAAGCTTGATGCCAAGGACTTAAACCGCCTCAAGCTCTTAGAGCGCGATCAGGGCAATACCATCAATGAGCGCTATGGCGCGCTTAATGATGCGGCCTTGTCCCATAAGGGCTTATCGGTCAACAAGGTGATCGAAGATGCCATCCACCGCAAGACCAAGCCAGGCCTTGCCATCTTGGTGGGCGAGGCGATGCAGCAGCGCGGTCCTGAGAGCGTGCCGGTCCTGTTTAAGACCATGTTCCGCAAGATTCAGCGCATGGCCCAAAACGAGTACGGCCTCGAGTAAGGACTGCGGGGCTCAAGCTCAGTTTGAGCCCCGCTAGGATGAGCCTGCCAGGCTCTGGCTTGGTGCGCTTAGTGGGCGTCGGCCCAGGAATGGGCGCTGCCGATGCCCACCTCAAGTGGGACCGCCAAGGTCACGACATGCTCCATGATGTCCTTGATCTTGGCACTGAAGTCAGCCACCAGCTCGTTCTTGACCTCAAAGACCAGCTCATCGTGCACTTGCATCGTCAGGTGCACCGCGTCCTCAGGTAAGGTCTTGATATAGGCGTCGACCTCAATCATGGCCTTCTTGATGATATCGGCGGCACTGCCTTGCATTGGGGCGTTAATCGCGGCACGCTCGGCGCCACGGGCGGCCGGGCCCTCGCCGTTGATGCCCTCCACGTAGATGCGATTGCCCAGCAAGGTGGCAACATAGCCCTTGTTCTTGGCCTCGGCTACGATTTGCTCCATAAAGCCTGCAATGCTTGGATAGCGCTGGAAGTAGCGCTCGATATAGGACTTGGCCTCTTGGTAACTCATCTTGGTCTGCTTGGCCAGGCCATGGGCCTGCATACCGTACATCAGACCAAAGTTGGTGGCCTTAGCGTGAGCGCGCTCCTCATCGGTGACCTGATCAATCGGCTTACCCAAGACCTCAGCGGCGGTAGCACGGTGAATATCCAGGCCGTTTTGGAAGGCAGCGACCAAGTTCGGATCATGCGAGAAGTGCGCAATTAAGCGCAGCTCAATTTGCGAGTAGTCCGCCGACACCAAGCTGTAGCCCTCTGGGGCAACAAAGGCCAGGCGAATTTGCCGTCCTTCATGGGTGCGCGCCGGGATGTTTTGCAGGTTCGGCGCCGAGGACGAGAGGCGGCCCGTGACCGTACCTGCGACATTGAACACGGCGTGAATGCGCCCAGTGTGCTCGGAAATCAAGCTCGGCAGCTTATCGGCATAAGTCGAGATAAGCTTGGAGAGCATGCGATAGCGCTGGATGCACCCGGCAATCGGGTGAATCTTATTGAGCTCGCTTAAGATGTCATCGGCGGTCGAGTACGACTGCTTGCCCCCTGAGCTTGCTTTATGCGCCTGAGCGGCCTCATTCAAAATAGCCTTGACCTCAGGATTGAGCGGATCGCTTGGGTCTTTAGCGCGCGCCGCGCTCACTGCCTTAACGATGTTCTTGAACTCCTTGCTATTTGGGTACGGCAAGGCCATTTGCTCAAAGAGCATCTCGGCTAATTGCTTCGGCGATTGCAGATTGACTGGGCCCCCCGAGAAATCGAAGATATCCTGCTCGGTTAAGTAGAGCGACTCCTTGAGCGAGCGCGATTGCTTGTGCAGCTCCGCGCTATCGATCTTCACGCCCCAGCGCTCCATACCATAGACCACCGAGTTGACCGCATCATCAAAGTCTAAGAGCTCAAGCCAATCAGGGTACTTGGAAAGTCCGCCCAAGCCCGCGCCATAAAGGCGCCACACCAGCGCCGCCTGCTCACAGGCGTAATCCATAAAGCGCTCGATCTCGACTAAATCGCAGGTCGTCGATCCCGTCATCAGGGACGAAAGCTCAATTGGGGTGTAATGCAGATTGCTCTGGCATAAGGCGTTAAAGTCAGTCGGGCGCGAGGAGCAAGCAAGATGCTCCACGATAATAGGATCAGGTAAGAGCCCCGCAAGCTCCATCCCGGCAAAGCTCAAGAGCAAGTGCTGATGGTTGCTGTTATAGGCAACCTTTGGGATAGCACCGTCGGCAAAAACCGGGCCCAAGGCGCGCTTGACCACAGTCAGGCTTAATTGATCACCGGCCCCTAAATAGGTGTGACCAACCGGCACGTAGTAGCTCTCACGGCCATCCGGGCTCAAGGCTAAACCCACCAAGATGCCATCGGCGACGCTGGTGCCTTGGGCCGGGAGATTATTGGCCGCAAAGAAGCCAAAGTACGAGCAGGCCTTGAGCTTGGCCACTAAGTCTTTTAATTCCTCAATGGTGGTGACCAAGTGGAAGTTGTCACGCAAAGCCCCCACCTCGCGCTGCTCTGGTACCGCCGCCACCAGATTTAAGCTAGTCAAAGCGCAGTTAATCCAACTGAGCCACTTAGCATTGCTGCGGCGCTGGGCGCTGCTTTGCGCCTGCTGTAATGCGCTAATCTGCTCGGCAAGCCCAAAAGAACTCAAGCCCTGGGCGCTCGGTGGCACCATAGCGCCAAAATCGCTGACCGCAGGTGCGGCCAAGCCCTGACTTTCATCAAAGCCCGAGCCTTGCTTTTGATACCAATTAGCGGCCATTTTGCGCGGTGGGGTCGGTAAGAGGTCAAACTGGGCGGGCGCGGCGCCCTCGGCGGTCTTAACGCCAAACGGCACCGCCGTAGCGCCCGAGGCTAAACCTGCAGGCGTAGCCGCAGCTACCAGTGGGGCGGCGCTCTGCTTACTCTCGCGCAATTTGTTGGCAAAGCTATGGAACTCAAGCTGCTCATAGAGCGCTAAGAGCTCAGGGTAATTGATCTGAGGCAGCGGAATTTGCGCAATCGGCAACGGCAGCTCTAAATCGCAGCGAATCGTGGCTAAGCGATAGCTCAGATCAATATCAGGCCATTGCTCTAAGAAACGCTCCTTGAACTTGGAGGCACCACGGAAGGATAAAGAGGCGATTTCGTCGGCGCGCTCTTTAATCGCAAAGATACCACCCAAGCCCTGAATTAAGGCTAAGGCGGTCTTATCGCCCACGCCCTTCATGCCAGGGATATTATCAGAGCTATCACCCTTTAAGGCCAAGAGGTCGATGATGTGCTCGGGCGGCACGCCAAACTTCTCCTTGACCTGGGCCTCGTTGTAGGTGATATCGCGCATCGTGTCGATCATAGAGATGTGGCGCTCGTCGCTCACCAGCTGCGCCAAATCCTTATCGCCGGTGGCGATAATCACTTCCTTTTGGGCCAGAGCACCAGCGAGGGCATACGAGCCCAAGACGTCATCGGCTTCCACGCCCTGCATTTGAATTAAGGGCAGGCCCATGGCATTGACCACCGAATGCACCCACTGCACTTGGACTCTCAGCTCCTCGGGCATCGGCGGACGGTTGGCCTTGTAGTCGGCGTACAGCGCCTTACGAAACTCCGAGGCGCCCGGTGCATCAAACACGACCAAGAACTGCGCGCCTTGGTAGGTGTTGAGCAGGGATTGGAGCATACGCGTGATGATGAAGGTCGCGCCCGTGGCAAGGCCGCTTTTAGTGGAGAAACGCTGTCTGACCGCATAGTAGGCGCGGTACAAGAAGGATGAACCATCAATCAAGATCAGCTTGTTATCGTTACTTGCCATGAGCTCACTCACCCCGAAAGGAAAACGCGACCAACCAAGTCTTTTGGCAGCCACACCACATAGGTCTGTGCAGCCATGAAGACATGACCGTCTGTGCAGCCATGAAAAACCAGGCCATCGCACCTAAGTTTAGGGGAAAGTCGGGCAAAAAGCACCCAGCAAAATATTTTTCGCTAGGCCCCTAACCCAAATCACGCTACAATCAGGCACCTTTTTCTTGGCCATCCCAAGCTCCTTTCGGCCCCAGATTTTGTGCTGGCAAGCCTTGAGCTGGGCGCGGCCCCTGGACTGTACTCCGGACAAAAAAAAACAATGACTCAAAACAACTCGATCTCAAGCGGCATGCCGCTGCCCTTAGTGCGCCTGTTTCTGTTGCACATCTTCATCATTGTACTGAGCAACTACGCGGTGCAAATCCCGATCACGGTCTTAGGCATTGAGACCACGGTTGGTACCTTTACCTTTCCTTTTGTCTTCGTGACCACGGACCTGACGGTGCGCTTATACGGCGCTCAGCTTGCGCGCAAGGTCATCTTCTGCGCCATGCTCCCAGCCTTAGTCATTTCCTACATCGTCGGCACCATCTTCGCCCACGGTGACTATCAAGGCGTGGCCGCCTTAGGCACCTTCTCGATCTTCGTCTTTAGAATCGCAGCGGCATCATTTGGCGCCTACATCTTAGGCCAGCTGGCCGACATCTTTGTGTTCCAAAAGCTGCGTCAGCTGCCACGCTGGTGGCCTGCCCCTGCCGCCTCCTCGGTCTTTGGCAATATGCTCGACACCTTTGCCTTCTTCTTTATCGCCTTCTACCAATGTGTTGACCCATATATGGCCGAGAATTGGTTCAACTTAGGCGTGGTCGACTATATCGTCAAGCTCTTAGTGTGCCTTGTGATCTTTGTGCCGATCTACGGCATCTTCTTGGCCTTCCTGTCGAAATACGTTTTTCACCGCCCGCTCAACGCCGTGGGCGTCTTAAGCTAAGAGCAAAGCTAAACACTAGGGCCAAAACCAATCGCTATAATAAGGGCGCAAGCACCAAGCTTGCGCCTTTTTGGTATCAGGGGCCCCATATGGCACTTTCGGCAAAGCACAACATCCCAGATCTTCCTCCGTTCAAGCTCATCACGGTGCTGCGCCACTACACCTATTTGTGGCCGTACACCGCACGCGTGCGCTTTGGCCGGGTCACGCGTGTGCGTGACCAGCAGTCGGCCGGTAAGATCTTAGGCGGGGGCGCCACCGGTTTAGTGGTGTGGCGCGATGAGTTTATTGCCAAGTACCCTGAGCTGCGCGGCTACAACGTCTATCGTGAAGAAGTCGAAAGTGGCAGCGCCGCCACCAGTGTCCACTACGAGCTGGTGTTCAAGCCCCGCGAGGGCGAGGCTGAGGTCAATTCTTTTCAGACCCAGCAATACTATCAAGCAGGCGCCACCTACAGCCTCGACCAGATCCAGCAGGCAAGTCCGCTGCTCAGCGCCCTCAATCACACCTTTGCCCCCAACTATACTGGTGACAAGCTCCTGTCCTTAGCTTATTTCAGCCTGATGACGGGCTCGCTTGCGTTCAACGACTTTCTCTTTTTCCAAGCTGACACGCGCCTGCCCTACCCTGACGCCTTAACCGAGCGCGACATCAACAACATGCTAAGCGCGGTCAGCGACGTCGACCTAGCAAACTTCAATCATGAGCTCGCCACCCGCAGTGCGCGCCGCTTAAATCGCAAAAGTCGGCTCTACGCCCTTGAGGTCAGCCTGCCCCATAATATGCTGACTAAGCTCAGTGATGGCAAAGTTAAGCTCTACAGCAACCAAGCGGACTTAGACCAAGTGATTGCGCGCGACGTGCACGACCACCGCTGGCGCCTGAGCGACCAAGTCGCGCGCCTGAAGCGTTTTAGCGTGAGCCAAGACGACCGCGCTCTGATTCTATTCAATGGCAGTACCGGCCAGACCTGGGGCTTTCATACTTTCAAGAGCCATGACTTTAGTTTACGAGAACTAAGTGAGTTCTTAACCAGCAGCGCCCGCCCCCAGCGCCCTGCGTACGAGCGCACTTTAAGCCCGGAGCAAAGCGAGTTTGCCCAAGCCTTAAAGAACACCCGCGAGCTCGAGCAAAAGACCGGATATGTCGACTTAAGTAAGCCTGACCGCTTAGCGCGCACCCGCGCTCTCAACCAGTCCATTGAGCTCATCGGCGCCTTAAGCCCGACCGGTCAGGAAGCCCAGGCCCTCTCGAACCTAGCCACGCTTAGCCACAGCGACCCAACCGCGCGCCGCAGCGCCATGTTAGGCGCCGTGCGCAGCCACGACCTCACCGTACCCGAACCGGCATCTACCAATATCATCACGGCCGCTGGCTTAATCTCCAAACCGCCTTTAGTGCGCATCGCCCAAGAGAAAAGCAATCAAGGCATAGCACAGCGCAGCGACGAGCCTGCCCCCGTGGTCTTGGTCAGCCGCGCCCCGCAAGATTTAATCGCGACGTTACGTCACTACAATCAGCAAAGTCAGCCCGTGCTCTTTGACCTGCCCTTAGAGCATCACGTTGCCCGCTACCTTAAAAAGCACGCCTTAGAGCAGCTGTTAGAGCTGGGCCACTACGACTATGAGCGCCAGCGCTTTACCCTAACCATTAGGTTGCCGCATCGCTTCCCTGAGTATGACCTCAGCGCCAAGTACGCGCTCTGCGGAAACGATCCCGTAGCCAAAGCCAGCGTCGAGCGCCCGCAACAGCTCACCTACGAGCTGGTCATTCACCTCGTGCTCGACTTAGAGCCACTCTTAGCCGCCAGCGCCCACACCAAGGAACAGCGCAAGGCCGAAGAAGAGGCCTTAGCCGAAGAAGAGGAAGGCTTTGAGGATACGGTCTTTGAGCAAGAAACCAAGCAAGGCACGGTGCGTCTGAGCGCGAGCCAAGCTAAGAAGCTGGCCGCGATCGATTTAGATCCGGACGCCCTGTTAGAGGAGCTGCCGCAAGCGTCCTTCTGGCAAGGTCAGGACAGCATCAAGACCCACACCTATCCTCCACTCAGAGAGTTAAACCAAGACGATCTCGACCTCATCGACGATGTGGGCGAGGCCTTAGCGCGCTTAGGCGAGGAGAGCACAGACAGCAAGCGCACCACCTCCATGGGCAACTCAGTGGTCAACGCCTGGCGCAACTCCAGCTTTGACCCGCTCGATCCTTTTGCCTTTACCGAGGAACCAACCCAAGAACCAGAAGCGACCCCAGCGCCTGCACCAGCGAACGTGCACCGCACCAATACGCGCCTGACCACCCCTACGACGGTCCAGCCGCTTGAAGGCCAAAACCTACCTGAACCCGAGCCAGCACCGGCAGCTCAAACCAAGCAAGAAGCTCAACCAGAGGCACAAGGCAAGAAGCCAACCTTCTTTGCCCGTGAGGCTGAGCGCCTCAAGGCCGCAGGTCGCAGCAACGTAGCGGCTAATCAGGCCAGCGACGAGGAACGCCTCAAGCTACTCATGGCCAGCCTGCCCGGCCAAGCCTCCACGCAGCCAAGTACCCAACCGACTAACGACTGGCTGCCCCTAAACGAGGCCGAGCCCGAGACTGGCGCCACGGATGTGACCATTGAGCAAATCGGTACTGAACCGTTTATTCCGGGCCAAGAAAGCACCATAGCCGAGCCCGCTGCTGAGCTGCCAACTGAGGATACAGCCGAAGCTCGTGCTGAAGCGCAAGCTGAGACCTACGACCCAGAAGAGGAACGGCGGGCTGAAGCGCTTGCGGCTGCCATGCTTGATGCGGCGGATCAAGCCCATGAACCTACGGAAAGTACTGCCCCAAAGGGCCCGACCCCAGAGGAAAGCGCAGTTCAAGGCACGCGCACTGACCACAGCACCGCTGAGGACACTGAGCTCGACTTCTTAAACTGGGATGAGACGAAACCGCGCCGTCAGCGTGCCCACATCACAGTGGACAATTTCTTTGACTTGTACGATGAGCCGGTAGTGAACCACGCTCAAGGTGCGGCCAGCACTGGCCGGGATAAGCAAATCGACGCGCCAAGCGAGTCCCCAGCCGCAAGCTCTGAGCTCCAAGACGGAAGCGCCAGTGATGCCTCGTCTTCAGCAGCAACGCCAAGATCTGATGCCGCTGAAGATGATCTCGACTTTTTGGACTTTGATGAGACTCAGCCGCGTCCAAAGCGCCAGGCCATCAGTGCTGAAGATTTCTTTGACTTAGAGGATGAACAGGAAACACCGGCCCAGAGTGGCAGCAGCAGCGATGCCCCGGCTTCTAGCGCTGATAATCCAGCGGGCAAGGCTCAAAGCCTCGAGGAACTACTGCAAGCCCGCCGTGAAGCCCAGCGCCGCAAGCTCGATCAGTTCTTTGATTTTGAAGAAGAGGAGCATGAGGAGGTAGGTCACAGCACGAAGCAACGCGCCAACCAAAGTGCGGAGACCAGCTCTCAGAGCAAGCCTTTAGCTGAAGACGAACGCGCTGCTTTAGAGCGCATGCTGCATCAGGAGCTGGAACCTAATGAGCTCTTTGAGCTAAGTGAAACTGGGAGCGCAAGTGGAGCCTCTTTTGAGGTACCAAGTGAGCAGCTCGAAGGCACCAACGCCCCATTAGTGCGGGCTAAGCCTAAGGCTTTGGGGGCGTTAGCGACCTTGGCGGCGGCCGCCGAGGAGCGGCGCACCCAGCGCGCCGCGCGCGTACTCACTGACGGCCAAAAGAGACGCTTACAGCGCGACTTAAAGGCACTGGTTGATTTGGACCTAAGCCAGGCATTAGGTTGCCTTAAGATTATGGTTTCCAATCAAGTCACGGACGTCAACGAAGCCTACAGCACGGTCAAGAGCCTTGATGTGGCGACGGATTACCTGGATTTGATGTGCTACGACGTGTACAAGGTCGAGCGCGCCTTATTAAATCCAATGGCACTGGCGCTCAAGCCACGCTTGGCGCAATTACTGCGCGGCAAGAACTTGGTGCTGTTCTATGCCTTAAGCCTGCACCTGATGCTCAAGCATATCTTTGAGCGCAAAGACGCCGAGCAAGGTGGCCGCGCCTTACGCCACCAAATGGGGCTGTACGAGGTCTGTGACCTCCTACAAGCGCTCAATCATGTCAGTGCCGCGCGCCGTGACGAAGGTCTGTTCTACCCAGATCTTAAGATGCACTATCGCTCGCTCTTTGAGTTTGCGGGCGTCGCGCCACCAAGCTTTGAGGCCTACGACGATAGCGTCAGCGAGCAGCTCGTGCATCTGCGCCGCAGCAACAGCGGCCGCTAACGAAGCCCGCCGCAACTAGGATTGAGCGCCCCCAACGCATCTTGAGGCCAAGATCAGCCGACCTCAGGATGCGCTAACACTAAGCCCCATATCTTTGCCCAAGCTGGTTTTGAGCCCAAAAACGCATAGCCCACGCTCAATTTAACATAAATCAAATTGGGATTTATATCCGCTGCAACTGGCCAATTCTTGAGGGGTGTGTCTATAAATTGTTGGAAAATTCGCCAGTTGGCGCTAGTAATCTATTGTTGCTGGCTTGATGTTATAAT
>CALXOW010000103.1 GCA_944390115.1 uncultured Anaerobiospirillum sp. | reverse complement strand
ATAATAAAAATGAAATGCACTATAAGTGTGCATTTATATGTTGAAAGAAGTCGTTTCACCACTAATCACAAAGAACCCCTCAACGCCCAGCACGTACAAAGCGCCGTTCATGCCCGCGATGACGCTCGGAGCAAAGAGGTACTGCTCTTTTTTCTTTTGGCCTAGAACCTTGCACTCAAGCTCTAAGATCTCCTTCTCCTCGATCGCCTCGGAAATGAGATCAATGGTGTCGTAATGGGGCGTGTAATCGATATAACCTTGGCTTAAGAAGGCAAAAGGGCGATTATGCTGGGGCTCATTGCTCTCATCCCCTAAGAACTGCTCAAGCCGACGCAAATCACGATCCGTGGACTCCAAGATTTGCTTAGGCAAGTAAGGTTCGGCTAAGTCGCGGCATAACTGGAGATAGCGCAGCTCCATATTATTGCGATACAAGCGTCCCTTCTTAGCCTTAGGCTCCAAGCGATAGGTATTTTCCTTACCGTTCTTTTCGATGAGGAGCTGTGCACCCACACGGCGTTCAATAGCTTCAGCCACGCGACTTATCGTCTGGGTCGAGCAGTTGAGTCGATCTTTGAGCTGACTGGTGCTCCAGGCATGATTGGAGCCCATCAACAGTATCATCATCTCTAGGGCTTTGTCCACCGCAGTCTTATCGGGATCTAATTTGGTTGGCATAGACGCATCTCCTTAGCCGACAAATTTCAGAATCTGCCAGCATGGTAGCGCACCATAATTCCGGAATCTGAGAGTGAATCTTACGGCATCATCAATTCTGTAGTCCAAAATCCCTTGACACTAACCGTGCCAGGCTGGCCAGTGTTTGAGCCAACAATCGGCTTATATTGACCATTGTTGAAGCGGATTACTGGGATGTCGTAATGGGAGCACTTAGTTGAGCTGCAATGAGATAGAGCTTTATCTTTACCTCAGAGAAGCTCCCCAATACTATAGACTTGTGCTCAGGACACAGAGCGGAAGGATGGAATAAGGGAAGGCGCCCGCACCCCCAATGGGGGCACGGGACTTAATGGTAGGTGAATTTGTCCGGGAGCTGTTGCAGCTGAGCGCAGCCTTGCGCGGTGAGCTTGATGAACTCTTCGTAGGACATCTGGTGCTTGAACAGCTGCTCATAGCTGTCATCGACGCGGCACTTGAGCGGCCGAGTCTCATAGCAGGTGCACAGATGCGTGAGCGGATCGTAGTAGCGGCACACGCCGTTACCGTTATCGAGGTCGGCATAGAGCCAACCAAAGGCCTCTAAATGCGAGCAGCACGCTCCGCACTTACTACACTCAAAGTGGCCACAGGCCTTGTGGGTATCCTGATCTTGCTCTGCCATGGCATATCCTCCACTTACGACAAGCCCCGTTAGCATGGATGCTGAACAGGGCTTGTGCGATTAATTTCAGCCCAACGGCGCCGACCAGCTGTTTTGTCTAAGAGCAAGCAGCTCGACGTAAGCTACTGGACACCAGCAGGGCTTCAGCGCAGGGCTATTAGGCCAGCAGCTGCTGCTTTAAGGCTTCGATTTCGGCCTTGGTCTGGTTGACTGCAACACCGCCTAAGACGTCGCGCTTGGCCAGAATGCTCTCTAAGGACAGGATTGGGTAAACGTCCTCAGCGATTACGTCCTTGAAGCGCTTGAACTCCTCAACCGAGAGCTCCTCTAAGGCCTTGTTTTGGGCAATGGCGTAGAGTACAACCTGACCTACGATGTCGTGGGCCTCGCGGAATGGGACGCCCTTGCTGACTAAGTAGTCGGCCAGCTCAGTGGCGTTGGAGTAGCCGCCCTTCGCAGCTGCCTCGATCTTGGCCTTGTTGAGCTTGATGCCCTCAAAGACTAAGGCCATCATGTCTAAGCACTCATGCCAAGTGTCTAAGGCATCAAATAAGCCTTCCTTGTCCTCTTGTAAGTCCTTGTCGTAAGCAAGTGGCAGAGCCTTAACCGTGGTTAAGATACCCATTAAGGACCCGACGACACGACCGGCCTTACCACGGATTAACTCGCAGGCATCCGGATTCTTCTTTTGTGGCATTAAGGACGAGCCGGAGGTGACCTTGTCCGAGAGCTCTAAGAAGTTAGCTTCACCGGAGTTGTAGATAATGAGGTCCTCAGCTAAGCGCGATAAGTGCACCATGCTGATCGAAGCGCAGCTTAACAGCTCCATTACGTGGTCGCGGTCAGAGACGGCATCTAAGCTGTTGTGGGTGGCGCCCTTAAAGCCTAAGTTCTTAGCTAAGGCTTCACGGTCGATTGGGTAGGCGGTACCAGCCAGCGCAGCACTGCCTAATGGGCAGATGTTCAAGAGGTCACGGACGTTGTTGAGACGGACAAAGTCGCGGTCTAACATCTGAAGATAAGCCAAGCAGAAGTGGGCAAAGGTGACCGGCTGCGCGCGCTGTAAGTGGGTGTAGCCTGGGAAGATCACGCCTTGGTTCTCATCTGCTACCTTTAAGAGCTCACGCTGTAAGTGACGCACTGCCTGCATTAAATCGTCGCAGGCACCACGGCAGAAGAGTTTTAAATCGAGGGCTACTTGGTCATTGCGCGAGCGGCCGGTGTGCAGCTTCTTGCCTAAGGCACCAACCTTCTCAATTAAACGGCGCTCAACGTAAGAGTGGATATCCTCGTCACCGGCTGCGGCAATCTCGAGCTCACGACCGGTCATCTCTTGCTCGAGCTCATTTAAAGCCTGGATTAAGCTGGCGCACTCCTGCTCACTTAAAACCTTGACCTGAGCTAAGGCCTGAGCCCAAGCACGGGAGCCCTCGACGTCCTCGTGGAAGAGACGATAATCAAAGCGCAGGGAATCGTTAAAGTGCTTAAAACGCACATCGCTATCTTGGGTAAATCTGCCGCCCCATAAAGCCATAATGCTGTCCTTTGGTGGGTCACGCCCACGAATAGGTGGGCCTAGCCCACAATCAGTGGGCCGCCACCTGTGGTGGAACGTACCCACAGTCAGTGGGCCGCCCCTGTGGTGGAACATACCCACGAAACGGTGGACTGACCACCATAGGCGGTGGGCGGCCCACTTGGGGGCTGTGTGCCCCGCTTGCTAAAAATGACAAGCCCGCGCGTCCACTCACGTGAGCGCTCGGGCTTGGTGGCACCTAGGCCTTAAGGCCTACCTGAGCCAGGGCAATCTTACTTGCCTTGCTGCTTGCGGTGCTCAGCGTTTAAGGCACGAATACGTGCTGGTAACGAGTACAGCTGGATGAAGCCCTTACCGTCAGCCTGGTCATAAACGTTATCGGCACCGAAGGTGACGAAGTCGAAGTTGAAGAGGCTATTTGGGCTGTCCTTTTGGATAATGTCGCAGTTGCCCTTGTACAGGCGTACTACAACCTTACCATTGACGTCCTTGGCAACCTCGTCAGCGGCAGCCTGTAAGACCTCACGTAAGCGGGTGAACCAGCGGCCATCGTAAACTAATTGAGCAAACTCAATGGCAAGGTGGTCACGCCAAATGCGGGTGGTCTTGTCTAAGACTAATTGCTCAATGGCACGTAAGGCCTTGTGGATAATGGTGCCGCCTGGGGTCTCATAGCAGCCACGGGACTTCATGCCCACTAAGCGGTTCTCAACGATGTCGATACGACCAACGCCGTTGCGGGCACCACGCTCATTTAACTCGTTTAAGCACTCAAAGGCCGAAACCTTCTTGCCGTCGATCTCGGTAACGATACCGTTCTCGATGGTGAGCTCAAAGGTCTCTGGGGTATCAGGAGCCTTTTGTGGGTCAACAGTCCAGGTCCAAACGGCCTCGGAGGCTGGATTCCAGGTGTGCTCTAACTCGCCACCCTCGGTGGAGATGTGTAAAGCGTTGGCGTCGCGGCTGTAGATCTTCTTTAAGGTAGCCTTGCAAGGAATATTGCGCTCAGCTAAGTAAGCTAAGCAGTCCTCACGGCTGCGTAAGTTCCACTCACGCCATGGCACAATTACGTCTAAGTGTGGGGCTAAGGCAGCAACGGCGCTCTCAAAACGAACCTGGTCGTTGCCCTTACCGGTAGCACCGTGAGCGATAGCGTCGCAGCCCTCAGCTAAAGCGGCCTCAACCATGGCCTTGCCGATAACAGGACGAGCAATAGCGGTACCTAAGAGGTAGGACTCCTCATAAAGAGCACCGGTCTTGTAGGTCTCAAAGACGTAATCGCGTACAAACTCTTCACGCAGATCCTGGACGATGCACTTGGAAGCGCCCGAGTTCTTGGCCTTCTCTTCAATGCCGTCTAAGTCCTCGCGCTCTTGACCGACGTCGGCGACAAAGCAGACGACCTCGCAGCCGTAATTTTCCTTTAACCATGGCACGATGGTCGAGGTATCAAGGCCACCGGAGTAAGCCAACAGAACCTTCTTGTACTGCTTCTTTGGTTGCATTTATTTACCCTCAAATTAAGCGCGCTGCGCTCAGGCTACGGCCAAAGCACTCAGAAACAGG
Organism: uncultured Anaerobiospirillum sp.; assembly: GCA_944390115.1. Lineage (GTDB taxonomy): Bacteria > Pseudomonadota > Gammaproteobacteria > Enterobacterales > Succinivibrionaceae > Anaerobiospirillum. The sequence goes on along the minus strand of CALXOW010000103.1, from coordinate 40,528 downwards.
GGATGAGCGCCTCAGCACCGGGGCAGGAATCCCTGCCACAAATTTTTCTTTTCTAAAAATCAGTTGTGGGTCCACACTCTAGGGTGTTTGCTTACCTTAGGGTTTGGGCTCGACCAAATCTGCTAGTTTACCGCAGATGGGTTTAATAAAGTGGCAAGTAATGCCATGTGGATGTGTAAGCGGTTCTCAGCCTCATCAAAGACCACGCTCAATGGGCCATCCATGACCTCGTCGGTGATCTCATAGCCACGGTGGGCTGGCAGGCAGTGCATTACGATCTTGGCGCCTGAAGAAGCCACTAATTGCTCGTTGATCTGATATGGCAAGAAGCGCTTCTTGACTTGCTCTAATGGGGTGTCATCGCCCATCGAAACCCAAGTGTCGGTGTAGAGCACGTCGTAGTCCTTTAAAGAGCTCAGGTCATCGGTGACATTGACCGAACCACCGTAGAGCTTGGCCTGCTCGGCGGCCTTGTTGAAGATCTGGACATCTGGACCGCAGTTTAATGGACAGAAGCAGGTGACGTGGGCACCTAAGATTGCACCGGCGACCAGTAAGGAATTAGCGACATTGTTGCCATCACCTAAGTAGGCCAGCTTGACCTGAGCCATCTTACCTAAGTGCTCCTTGATGGTCATGAAGTCAGCCATGACCTGAGCTGGGTGGTAGAGATCAGATAAAGCATTGACTACCGGTACCGAACCGGTGGCGGCTAACTCTTCTAAGGTGGTCTGCTTGAAGACACGGCCCACTAAGCAATCAACCCAACGCGAGAGGTTACGGGCATAGTCAGGTACGGTCTCACGTACGCCTAAGTCGCCCTTGCCTAAGTCTAAGTACACGCCATGGCCACCTAAGTTAAACATGGCCAGCTCAAAGGTGGTACGAGTACGCAACGATGGCTTCTCAAACATTAAGGCCGCACTCATACCATCTAAGGTACGACGATAGGACTTAGGATCAGCCTTCATAGCTTGTGCTAGCTCGATCAGCTTGTGGTACCCATCTTGGTTGAGCTCAAAACCAGTTAACAAATGCTCCATCGCCAACTTTTCCTTATGCCCCCAAAACCTACCCTGGGGCGTGATTGTTCCTAGCGCGTTACGGCGTGACCGCGCGCCCCACGCTGAGGCATGAATCGCTAAACCTTAGACTCTGCTCGTGTCCCTGCTCACGCAGCTGCACTGTTTTCTTCCAGTCTAAGAACAAACCAAACGCGAAAATTCGTCCGCAAAAGCCGGATTTCTCCCGCGTCTTTTGTAAAAACGTATTATCTAATGATTGGACTAAGCTAAGGATAGGTGCGCTATTTTCGCGCAAAGCTTAATTTAAAGCACCAATCTTGTGCAGTGCCAAGGTCAAGGCGGCGATGGTACGCCCCTCGACTAAGACCGAATCTGGGTCAAAAATGAGCTCCTTGAGCTCGGGCACAGTGAGCTTAACCAGATCGATCGGCTCAGGCTCATCACCCTCTTGCACGCATTCAAATAGTTCCTCGCACAAGAAAGGGTACATCTTGAGCGATAACATCCCTGGGGCGACCGTCATTTCGTGCTTTAACAGCTGGACCTTGCGCGTGCCAAAGCCGATTTCTTCTTCCAGCTCGCGCACTACCGCTTGCTCGGGCGTCTCGCCCGCGTCAATCTTGCCCTTCACTAGGCCCAGGCCGTAGTTCATGGTGCCGCCGCAGTACTCGACCGTGAGATAGAAGTGCGTGCCATCAAAGGGCACCGCCATGACCGCACCGCGCCCGCCGCAGATACGCTCATAGGTCGCTTGCGTGCCATTGGAGAAGGTCAAATCCATGGTCTCGATGCGAAATAAGCGCGAGGCCTGATGCTCACGCCGATTGGCCACTGCAGGCAGCTTCTTATTGAGCAACGCACGCACATCCATGACGACTCCTCCCAAGAAAACACAGATAAACCCATCTTAGCACCGTGGGGCACCCGGCCTGAGTTTTGCGCCCTTTTGGGCGCGATCCCAGCGGCGCGGCGCCATTGCCGCCCAAGGCCCAGCGCCCTGGCTGCCTGATGCTATAATGCGCACCGGCCAGGCGCATGTTTATGCCTTTTACGGCACCGACCTCAGCTGCTGAGACGATTCATGTTTAGCCGCTGGGCGGCACGGTTCGAGCCGCTGAGGCAGCCCATGTCCTAGCCTTTCCTGACTGATTTTTCTTTTGGATCTTTTACCTAGGTGAGCTGTGGCCAAGAAAGAAACTGAGACCGCAAGTACGGCGGTGCGCATCGACAAATGGCTCTGGGCCGCGCGCTTTTACAAGACGCGCTCGCTGGCGCGCGCGATGGTTGAAGGCGGCAAGGTCGACTACAACGGCGCCAAAGCCAAGCCCTCACGCTCGGTGGAGGTGGGCGCCACTATTCGTCTGCTCCAAGGCTTTAGCCGCAAAGAAGTAGTGGTCAAGGCCCTAAGCGACGTACGCGGCCCGGCGGCGGTGGCGGCGACCTTGTACGAAGAAACGCCTGAGTCGATTGCCCGGCGTGAGGAAGAGGCCCGCCTCAATAAGCTGGCGGCCCTGATGAACCCACGCCCTGAGAGCAAACCCAATAAGAAAGAGCGCCGTGAGCTTGAGAACCTCAAGCAGCATATGGCCTAATTTCCCCATTTCTTTTTTGTTTTTTGTCGAGAACGCCATGAGTGAGCAAAACTTAACTTCTACCCCGAGCGTCGTGGTGAACGAAGACACCCAGCAAAACAGCGTGGTGCGCTTCTTATTTGATGATCACGGCGTACGCGGCGAAATCGTGCACTTACACGAGCCGGTGCAAAAGCTCTTAGAGTGCGTGCGCGCCTACCCACCATGCGTTAAGGGCTTGCTCTTAGAGCTGGCCGCAGCGGCAGTCTTAATTGCCGCGACCTTAAAGGCCAATGGCACGGTCACGGTCCAAATCCAATGTGGCAAGGGCCCCAAGGCCTTGAACTTTGCCTTTATCAATATCGATAAGGACCTCAACTTCTACGGCAACGTCTTAAGCGATGAGATCAAGTTCACCGAGGCGAGCTTCCGTGAAATGGTCGGCCAAGGCGGCATTATGGTGATCTCGGCCTTCCCAGAGGGCGGCACCCGCTACCAAGGCATTGTCTCCTTAGACAAGGACACGATGGCCGAGGCCTTAGAGGACTACTTTAGAGAGTCCGAGCAGCTGGCCACCAGCTTCCTCATCCAATCGGACGTCGCCACTGGCTACGCGGGCGGCATGATGCTGCAAATTGTCCCGAACATCGAGAACAATTTGGAGTCGCTCCAGCACCTCACCACCTTAGCTGCGACCTTACAGCCGCAAGAGCTCTTTGAGCTGAGCTTACATGAGAGCTTACGCCGACTCTTCTGGAATGATCAGGTCCGCGTCTTTGACCCGGAGACCGTCACCTACCGCTGCATTTGCTCCAAAGAGCGCATCTTCCGCGTCCTAGCAGCCTTAAGCAACGACGAGCTCAGCGACATGATTGCCGAGAACAAGGGCATCGATATGTCATGCCAAAGCTGCGGCAAGGTCTATCATGTCACCGTGGACGAGTTAAAGGACCTCTTAACGGCCAAGCAGCAAAGCGCCGCCCAAGCCGAAGGCAAAAAGCCAGAAGAGCCAAAGCCTGAGACCAAGCCTGAGGCCCCAAAGCCAGAGGCCAAGGGCCCAACCATCGAGGCCTAATCCGCTCCAGTCGGCAAAGCCCTCAAAGCCTTGAGCCCCCGGTTCACGTGACCGCGCCCCAGCGCGGTCGCGCTTAAGTTGCGCGCCGGACCGCAAGGTCCGGCCGTAAAGCCTAGGGGCTCAGGCTCGCCCGGCGCGTGGCGCCGCGTACGACCAAGACGCGGCTCACGCAGACGCGCTCCATCCGGCCACGCTTACGCGGCCGGATTGTCGCGGCCGCCCCTATGATCCGGGCGCTTTCAACGCCCGCTCCACTGGTTCTTGTTTTTTGTTTAGGTTGTGCCATGTCTGAAGTTGCAACCGCCGTTGCTGTGCGCTCCCCAACCCGCTCGTGGTTCAATGTGGGTGTCATGGCCTTAGCTCATTTCATGAGCGACTATTACACTGCCTTCTTACCGGTGCTCCTGCCAATTTTGGCCACGCGCTACGATATCTCGTACACCCAAAGCGCCGCGATTTACATGGTGTTCTCGGTGGCGATGAACTTTGTCCAGCCGCCAATTGGCATTCTGGCCGATAAGCGTAATCTCAATTACCTCATGCCGCTGTCGGTCTTAACCGGTGGTATCTTTGCCTCGGCCGTGATCTTAAGTCCAAGCCTCTATATCCTCTTGGGCGTAGTACTCCTCTGCGGCATTTGCTCCTCGGGCTTTCACCCGGTCAGCGCCTCGATTTTGACCACGGTCTTACCCCCTAAGAGCAAGGGCTTTGGCACCAGTATCTACATCGCAGGCGGCAATTTAGGCTTTGCCCTCGCTCCGATCATTGTGGCGGCCTTCATTGAGCACTTTGGTGAGAGCTCCCTGGTTGCGATGGCCCTGCCTGCCATCATCACCACGGCCTTAATCTATATCCGCCACTTGCAGGCGCCCGCCCCGCGCAAGTTTAAGACTGAAGATAGCTCCGGGCACGAGGTCAAGCTTTCCTCCTTAATCTGCACCAAGCAATTTATCGTGCTCAATACCTCGATTGCGCTGCGCTCTTGGACCTATTGCTCCTTAGTCACCTTTATTCCGCTGCTCTTTGCTGCCAAAGGCTTTAGCGGCATGGAAGGCGCCACCAGCCTAGTGGTGATGTTGTTCGGCGCGGTCGCAGGCGGCCTCGTGGGCGGTGCCCTCACCGATAAGTTTGGCCCCAAGAAGGTCACCATCGGCTCCTTTATCCTCGCCTTAATCTCAGGTCTTATCTTCTTAAGCTACGCCGACTTAAGCCCGATTTCCTTGGTTGCACTCTTTATCTGCGGCGCCGGTGTCTACGGCTCAACCCCAAATGCCATTGTCTGGGCCCAGCGCCTGATGCCGAACAACGCCGCCTTTGCCGCCTCGATGATGCTGGGCTTTACCTTTGGTGCGGGCTACGTCGAGTCGGTGCTCACCGGTATGTTAGGTGACTTAATTGGCTTGCAGCAGGCGCTGTTCTACTGCACCGCCGTCACTATGACCTTAGCCACCGTGCTGCTCTTGCTGTTAAAGGAGCCACCTAAGGTCGATCTCAGTGAGCATGTCGAACAAGCCAAAAGCGAGCTTGAGAGCGCCCCAAAATAAAAATAACAATCACCTAATAAAACCGGCCCTGCCCTAGTGGACTACAATGGCCCTCAGTCAGGCAAAATTGGAAATTAAAATGCGTAATATCTACTTAGGCGTCAATATTGACCATGTGGCCACCGTGCGCAATGCTCGTGGCGTCAGCTACCCCGATCCGGTTACTGCCTGCGCTTTAGCCGAGCTGGGCGGTGCCGATAGCATTACCACCCACTTGCGTGAAGACCGCCGCCACATCACCGATCGCGACGTGCGGATTATCCGCGAGACGGTCCAAACCAAGCTCAATTTAGAGATGGCGATCAACGACGATGTCATGGGCATCGCCGTCGCCTTAGCCCCACAGGCCGCCTGCTTAGTACCTGAGCGCCGCCAAGAGGTCACCACCGAGGGTGGTCTTGAGGTCGCCCACGACGAGGCCAAGGTCGGTGCTGCGGTCGAGCGCCTGACCAAGGTCGGCACGGTCGTGTCCTTATTTATCGATCCAGTTAAGGAGCAGATCGACGCCGCCGTGCGCGTTGGTGCCCCTTACATCGAGTTCCACACCGGTGCTTATGCCAACTCTAAGGATCACAAGGAGCGCCGCGAGCGCCTGCTGCAGCTTGCCGAGATGGCCAGCTACGCCAGCTCCAAGGGCCTGCACGTTAACTCCGGTCACGGCTTAACCTACGAGAACGTCGCGCCAATCGCAGCGATCCCAGAGATGGAAGAGCTCAATATTGGACACAGCATTATTGCCCGTGCTATCTTTGTGGGTTTACCAACGGCCGTGCAAGAGATGAAGAAAATCATGCAAGAGGCACGACGCTTCCCTTGCACCTACGAGCTCTAACCCATCCAAATTGCGAGAAAAGGCGAAACATGTCTATTAATTTACTTGAGACCTTTGGTAAGGACGCCATTGAGCGCGTTGAAGCCGCATTAGCCGCCCTGCGTAAGGGCCGTGGCGTCTTAGTGGTCGACAATGCCGACCGCGAGAACGAAGGCGACTTAATTTTCGCCGCTGAGACCATGACCCCAGAGCAGATGGCCTTTATGATCCGCGAGTGCTCGGGCATTGTCTGCCTGTGCATCGAGGGCCCACGTGCTCAGGAATTAGGTCTGCCGATGATGGTCGCCCACAACACCTCGACCTACGGCACCGCCTTCACCATCTCGATCGATGCCGCCGAGGGCGTCACCACCGGTGTCTCGGCCTCCGATCGTATTAAGGCGATCAAGGTGGTCTTAGATGACAACGCCAAGCCAGAGGATTTAGCCCGTCCAGGCCACACCTTCCCACTGATTGCCCGTCCAGGTGGCGTCTTAGAGCGTGATGGCCACACCGAGGCTTCGGTCGACTTAGCCCGCTTAGCTGGTTTCAAGCCAGCCGGAGTCTTATGCGAGCTGTGCGCTCCCGACGGCGAGATGGCCCGCCTGCCACGCGTCTGCGCCTTTGCCCAGCTGCATGACCTGACCGTGGTCTCGATTGCGGACATCATCACCTACCGCAAGACCAAGGGCTGCTAAGCACAAGGGTTGCTAATCCCAAGCTAAGACCGCTGCGCTGCAGCTCAGCGCAGGTAGGCCGTTCAGCCGCATACCAGTCCAGGTCCCCTCCAACACCCCAGAGTTGGCTCCAGCTCTGGGGTGTTGTCGTTTATTAGGTCATAGATAAATTTGAGCGCTTTAACCCATTTTGCCGACATTAGAGCCCATTTTGCTGACATTGGCGCCCGATCTGTGGGGGTCGCGGTCATGACTTTTGCTAAAATCGAAGCAGTACCTCGATCATAGGATTAGTGGGGCCTTAGGCTCTTAAGTGAGGTTGGTCATGCAACACCTGGGTTTTACCCGTTTGGGCAATAGCCAAGGCTATCCCCTCGCCATTATCCATGGCTGGGGCTGCGATGGCTCCTTTTTGTTGCCTCTTACCAAGATGTTTCCAGAACGCGACATCTACCTCATTGACTTACCCGGCTACGGCACCAGCGCCACGCTCGCGCCGCTGGCAGATGACTTCAGCGCCACCATCTACTACCTCATCAACACGATTCCGCATGGCGCGGACGTGATCTCGTGGTCCTTTGGGACGCTCTATGCCCTGCGCGCCATCAGCATCATCAACAATCCTTGCATGAACCTGGAGTCCTTAGGACCCACGGTGCTGGCCAATCCCCTGGTCAAAGAGCTCAAGGACCAGCCGCACGCTGAACCGACCCTGACCCACTATCGCATCGAAGACTATGGCAAGGGCCTAAGCTCCAACCTCAATGAGACCCCGCACGCTAACCTCAGTCCGCCCCTGAGTACGCTCGAGGACCAAGCCATTGAGCGCACCAGCCTATTGGCCCATCAGCTGTGCCATCAAACGGACTTCCCGTATATCCGCAGTTTAGTGACGATCTGCGGTTCGCCGCGCTTCCCGTCTGACCCTAACTGGCGCGGCTTAAGTCCAGTTAAGATCTTAAAGTGCAATACCGAGCTGACCCCCAAGCGCTTAAAGCGCCTGGTGCACCTGTTCTATCGCATCATGATCGATGAGCGCTCGGCCTGCCGTAAGGAGAGCGAGTACATCCACAAGCTCATCAACAACACCCCAGACGTCAATCCTGAGGTCCTAATGGCGGGCATTAAGCACGTGACCTTCTTAGACGAGCGTCCGGCCCTAGAGCACCTCACCATCCCTTCGCTCCACCTCTTTGGGGCCAAAGATCGCCTCGTCCCCTACGAGCTGGCGCAGCAATTTGACGGCGACCCGCTCCACCACGCCTATGTGTTCCAAAACTCGGGACACAATCCGTACTTAAGCGAGCCTGAGCTCTTTGAGCAGGTGGTGCGCACCTTCTTTGACCATGTGGCCGCCGGCAAGAGCTTTAACTACGCCAGCTTCAACGCCGCCCTGCACCACTCCGCCGCCAGCGCCTAGCGCCCAAATCGCGCGCGCCCCAATGCAAAAGCCCCGCACAGCGGGGCTTTTGGCTCAAAGGGCAGAGACCTATACAACAAGGCCTAAGAGAGCGGTCTTAGTTCTTAAGCTGGTAGTGGGCAGTACACCAAGAAACGTAGCCGCCGCTTAAGTTATAGACCTTCTTGACGCCGAAGTGACGCAGCATGCAGGCGGCGGTATGACCACGGACACCGACCTGGCAAGAGACCACGTAGGTCTTGTTCGGGTCAAATGGCTGCTTCTTGTGGTGAGCGCGTAAGGCATCCACTGGGATGTTGGTAAAGCCTGGCAGCTTGCAGATCTCAATCTCATCTGGGGCACGCACGTCGATGCAGACTAAGTCCGGATCGTTCTTACGCAGCTCATCAAACTGCTCAACCGTAATCATTTCCTCTAAGCCATCGACCACGTTGGCAGCAGTCGAGCCCGCCATATTAACCGGCGAGCGTGGAGCGCTGAACGGTGGTGCGTAAGCGCTCTCAAAGTCGACCAAGTCATAGACCGTGGCATGCATCTGCATCAAGGCCGAAATGACCTCGAGGTTCTTGTCGATGCTGACCTCGCCGACCGCCTGAGCGCCTAAGACTAAGCCCGTCTTCTGATTGAAGATAAGCTTTAAGTGCACTGGCTTAGCCTGTTCAAACCATGAGACGTGGTGTGGGGTGTGGACCGTGACTTCGGCGACGTCCGGCTGTCCGGCCAAAGCGCGGCGATTCATACCGACGGCACCTGCGGTCAAGCCCATTACGCGTACGATGCTGACGCCCAAGGAGCCCTTAAAGTGCAGCTGGCCCTGTGGGCCTAAGCCAATGCCTAAGAGGTTATGGGCGGCGATACGGCTTTGCTTGGAGGCAGGACCTGCCAAGGCAATCGTGCCTAAGCGATCTTCAGGTACACCTTGGACCGCGACCACGTCACCTAAGGCATAGATGTCCGGATCATTGGTCTGCATGGTGTCAGCGACCTCGATATAGCCGCGACTGTTGAGCTTTAAGCCACTGTCCTTGATAAAGTCGGTCTGCGGCACAATGCCCAAGGCCATAATGACCAATTGAGTCTCAACCGACTCACCGTTATCTAAGGACACGGTTAAGCCCGACTCGGTCTTAGCAATATCAGCAATACCGACTCCCAGCTTCAAGCTGACGCCGTGTTGATCAAGCTCGCGGTGTAAGTACTGGGCGATATCAGGATCGACTGGAGCTAAGACCTGTGGGGCTTTTTCCACCAAGGTGACGTCAATACCGCGATGCTTTAAGTTCTCGCAGGCCTCAAGGCCAATAAAGCCACCGCCGACCACGACTGCGTGCTTGACGTCATGGGCGGCGACGTAGGCCTTAATCTGGTCGGCGTCCTCGATGCAGCGCATGGCATAGACGCCGTCCTTGTTCTGAGCAAAGCCCGGCATAATGGCACCCGCGCCGGTTGCGATCACGAGCTTATCGTAGCTGATCGTCGTCACCTTAGCGTGTGGCTGGTTCACCGCAATAACCGAAACCTGCTTGGCCGCACGGTCAAGGCCCACCGCCTTGGTACTATCTAAGACCTTGATGTTGAAGCGGTGGTCAAACATCTCCTTATTGGCTAAGAAGAGGTTGTTGCGCTCGCTGATAATGCCACCAGTGAAGTATGGCAGCGCGCAGCCCGACCACGAGATGTACGGATTCTTTTCAACAATGATGATCTCCGCCTGTTCATCCAAACGGCGTAAGCGTGCGGCGATACCTGCACCGCCTGCGGTGCCACCAATAATAACAATCTTCACGGGCAAGACTCCTCTAACTTGCAACCACTCAAGGCTTGACTAGGCCTTCGGTGCGACCAGCGTGCCAAAAGCGCATCCTAGATGCTCAGATGAGCCATCCTAAATGCTCAGATGAGCCTCAATAGAACCAAGGCGCACCCTGCTCCAGCAGCCGCGCCATGTAAAAGCGCACTAACTCACGCGACCAGGTCATCACAAAAGCAGGTTAAGCATGATAGAACTCAGATTAGGCACGGACCGGAAGTTGCGCAAATCTCTCAGCGCAAAAGCATGATCCAAGATCGATTTTGGCAAGAAAGCAAGCCAGATCCGGGCTTTTGGTTGGCGCAAAGTGTGCACTAATTGCCCAATTGGCCGTTAGATTAATAACACATTCACCTCAAGCTGGTGGCTCAGCCATCCAAGGAGCTCCGTATGGACGTAGCATCGACCTTTGCGGTCAGCGTGGCCCCACCTCCTTTCCAAAAAGAGGTGGATGAAGCCCGCCGTGACACCCAAAACCGCGTCAGCATTCCGCAGCTCAATGAGTCGCACTCCTCCAAGGGCCAGACTCATATTGGCGATCGCCGAGGCAATACCGACGGCGAGAACTCGCTCTTGGTGGCACAGCAGCACGGACGGCTTGACGCCGAAGACGAGATCTACGTCGACGAAAATGGGCAGCGCAAAAGGCGTGGGCGCCGTCGCCGCGAGCAAGAAGACAGCGCGGACGAGCAGGACAACAACCAAGATCAGGGTGACAACTACGGCTTTGCCGAGCGCGAGTACGCCCAAGACCTCGATGGTGTCAGCGAAGGAGATTCCGAGCCGATCAAATCCGGCTACGATCCGATCACCGGTTTCTATATCATTCCGGCCACGCGCTTTCACAAGGCGCGCAAGGTCCTGCTGCGCTTTCGCGAGCAAAACGTGCACTTTCTGGAGCGCTTTAGCGATAAGACCACCGCAGTGGGCCTCATTAACTTTGCCCTATGCCGCCACTACGGCAGCATTATCCCGCACAGCCGCCTAGGCCAAGTGGTCGAGCGCCGCGCCTAACACAGGCAGCCTGAGCTCAGCTCAGTAAATTCAAAGGGAAGTGAGGCCATAAAGCCCCAAGAAACGGGCAAAAAACGCCCTCAGATGTGGGCCATAAAAGCACAAGACGTGGGCCGAAAATGCCCAAGAGATGCGGGCAGGCGCCCAGGAAATAAGGGCAGCGCCGCAAGGAGACAGCCGCGCCGCGTCTCAGGTGGTTTGAGTCCTGAAGGCGCGACCGTCTGGAAGTGAAGAAAAAAAAAAAAGAAAAGAGAATGGAGTGAGCGCTACTTGACCAAGGTGCTCAGGTAGCTTTGCTCGAGCTTTTTGAGCTCTTCCGGGCTTAACTCTTGAGCCTCTTCCTTAGGGGCCTCCTCGTCCATATTCTCATGGTCGATTTGGTGCGGCTCAAGTTCGGTAAACCACGACGGGCACTTATAGGAAATCTTATTGACGTACCAGATGCGATCGCCCTTGGGGGTGTGCACTACTGCGTCATCGCCCTCGCTCTTGCCTAATAAGGCACGGGCCATCGGGGCATCAACCGAGATATAGTTGTCGCGCCCAAAGATTTCCTCCGAGCCCACAATGCGCAGCTGCATAATGGACTCGTCGTCATCGGCCTCGATCTCAACATAAGCGCCAAAGAAGACGCGTCCTTCTTGCTGGACGTTGAACTCGATCACTTGCAGCTGGTTTAAGACCTTGCGCAGATAGCGGATGCGACGGTCGATTTGCGCGAGCAAGCGCTTGTTGTATTGGTAATCGGCGTTCTCAGAGCGATCGCCTAAGCTGGCCGCCCACGACACCTTAGCCGTGACATCTGGGCGCTTTTCCAGCCACAGATAGTCCAGCTCCTTTTTTAACAGCTCATAACCTTGCGGCGTGATGTAAGGCTTGGCCACTGATCCTCCCAACCAGCCTCATGCTGGCAGTGCGCCCGCTTGCAGGCTACCCAAGAGCAGACTAGCAGTCCGCCCCAAACGGCAGCTTAAAGCAAAGCCTCAAGCGGTTGCTCGAAGCAAGTTCTCAAGCGGGCTAGTAATGGGAGGGCCCGAGATGCAAGCACCTCGGGCCCTCAATCAACCTAAACAGGTGGCACCTTAAAGCTTCACAGCTTAGGTGCGAAGCTTAGGGAAATTATAACTGTGGACCAGCCTTAACTAAATCGCCGCCTAAGCCCTCGAACTTCTTGAAGTTCTTTTGGAAGCGCTCAGCTAAGTCCTTAGCCTTCTTGTCCCACTCAGCAGGATCAGCGTAGGTGTTGCGTGGGTCTAAGATGTTGGTGTCAACACCCTTTAACTCAGCAGGTACGGTGAAGTTGAAGTATGGAACAGTGGAGGTAGGAGCGGTATCGATCGAGCCGTCTAAGATAGCGTCGATGATGCCACGGGTATCCTTAATGGAGATACGCTTGCCAGTGCCATTCCAACCGGTGTTGACTAAGTAAGCCTTAGCACCAGACTTGTTCATGCGCTCAACCAGAACCTCAGCATACTTGGTTGGAGGTAAGGTTAAGAAAGCAGCGCCGAAGCAAGAGGAGAAGGTTGGGGTTGGCTCGGTGATGCCACGCTCAGTACCAGCTAACTTAGCGGTGAAGCCGGAGAGGAAGTAGTACTGGGTCTGCTCTGGGGAGAGGATCGAGACTGGTGGTAATACGCCGAAAGCGTCAGCCGATAAGAAGATTACACGCTTAGCAGCTGGAGCCTTGGAGACTGGCTTTACGATGTTGTTGATGTGGTAGATTGGGTACGAAACACGAGTGTTCTCGGTTACGGACTTGTCAGCGAAGTCAATCTTGCCGTTAGCATCAACGGTTACGTTCTCTAATAAAGCGTCACGCTTGATAGCGTTCCAGATGTCTGGCTCGTTTTCCTTAGAGAGGTTGATAACCTTAGCGTAGCAGCCACCCTCAAAGTTGAAGACGCCGTCGTCGTCCCAACCGTGCTCGTCGTCACCGATTAATAAGCGCTTTGGATCGGTGGATAAGGTGGTCTTACCAGTGCCCGACAGACCGAAGAAGATAGCGGTGTTCTCGCCATTTAAGTCGGTGTTAGCCGAGCAGTGCATTGCAGCAATGCCCTTTAATGGGAGGTAGTAGTTCATCATCGAGAACATGCCCTTCTTCATCTCACCACCGTACCAGGTGTTGATGATGACTTGCATCTTCTCACGTAAGTTGAAGACTACAGCGGTCTCAGAGTTGAGGCCTAACTCCTTGTAGTTCTCAACCTTAGCCTTGGAAGCATTCAGAACTACGAAGTCTGGCTCGAAGTCCTTTAACTCTTCCTCGGTTGGGCGAATGAACATATTGGTTACGAAGTGAGCCTGCCAAGCAACTTCCATTACGAAGCGGATCTTGAGGCGGGTATCGGCATTAGCACCGCAGAAGAGGTCAACAACAAATAAACGCTTGTTGGAGAGCTCCTTGCCAGCTAAGTCCTTTAACACAGCCCAAGTTTCCTCGGTAACTGGCTTGTTGTCGTTCTTGAACTCGTCAGAAGTCCACCATACTTCCTTGGCGGCGTCATTCTTAACGATGAACTTATCCTTTGGAGAGCGGCCAGTATAGATACCAGTCATTACGTTGACTGCACCCATCTCAGTAACAGTGCCCTTCTCGAAGCCTTCTAAGGAGGTCTTGGTCTCCTCAGCGAACAGCTGCTCGTAAGATGGATTGTGGACAATCTCGGTAACGCCGGAGATACCGTACTTAGCTAAACTTTCTTGTAAGCTCATTTTTTTCTCCACTAAGCGGCGAAGCGAACCTCGCCGTTCTTTTCAAACCAAAGCTATTGTAGCCTAAAACATTGGGCTGTGATCGCACTTGCGACTTCTGCGCACAAATTAAGATCCCCAGAATGAAAAGACTGTCCCGCCCGGCGTTGCGCCCCGTGCCGTCCGGCGTTATGTCCCGTGCTACCTAGTATGGCAGCTTTTCCCAAAGTTGAAGGCAAATCGCAAAATCAGAAAAAAGTGGCCGCGCCGAACCTGTCCGACAGGCTTTCGGCCTAAATGCGACTTGGCACGATTTTGCACGGGATAATTTTGAGCAAGGGGCCGCCCCACTAAGCATAACTGCCTTATACTTAGGGCGCTTGGGCTCAAGCCCGAGCGCGGGTCTGGGCCTTACGTCATCAGGTCTGGTCCGAAGTTTCGTCAACCAAGTAGATTTGGAACTTTCATGAGCAAGATTACGGTAACCCCAGAGGCCCAAAAGTATCTCTTTAGCATTATTGAAAAGCAGAAGATGCCAGGTCTTGCGATCCGTCTTACGGTCAACAACCCATGCACGCCAGCCGTCGAGAGCGGCATCTTGTACTGCCCTAAGGAGTACATCAACTTAGACGATCTCCACTTCAAGATGGAAGGCTTTGAGATCGTGATCTCCCAGGACGTAGCTCCATTCTTAGAGGACACCGTGCTGGATCTAGGCAAGAACGACGAGGGCGAAGATCTGCTCACGATGCACTGCCCGAACCTCAAGAAGAATCCAGTCGGCGACGACGCCCCATTAAAGGAGCAAGTGGCTTACTTCGTCGAGCACTTCTTAAGCAAGGACTTAGCAGGTCACGGCGGTGCGGTTCGTCTGATTAACTTAACCGACGACGGCGTGGCCGAGGTTGAGTTCTCAGGCGGCTGCCAAGGCTGCTCGCAGGCCAGCTACACCCTGCACAATGGCTTAGAGCAACAGCTCCTAAACGCCTTCCCAGGCAAGGTCACCGGCGTCAAGGACGTCACCGACCACGCTACCGGCGAAAACCCTTACGCCTAACCTTTGGCAACACAGAGGCTTTCAGTTCAATGAAGTCGCGTTTCGAGAAATTCAAACTCGAAGACTGGATCAGATCCGATGATGATCTGATTGCTCTGCTAAACGACGCTCTGGCCTGCGCAAATCAAAAGTATGTGCTATCAGTTCTAAGCCTCATGGCCAAGCGTCAAGGCTTAAATCAAGTGGCTCAGAGGGCGCATCTTGAGCGCAGTGAGCTCGAGCAAATGCTCTCAGAGACCGGCAACCCCTCCTGGGAACAGTTTTGGGCGCTGAGCCAAGCCCTCAACATTAAGCTGCAAGCCAAGATCGAGCCATCGGCCCAAGCATTGGCCTAACGCGGCATTGGCCTAACGGCCCTAAAAAAAGCCCACCTTCTCGGTGGGCTTTTGCTTTATTCGGCAGTGAGCTCGCGGCTTAACAGGTCACGTGCGGCCTGCGCGCCGTTTTTGTGGTTGACCAGGACCTCGTAGAGCTCATGGCAGATCGGCATCTCGATCTGGTGGCGCAAGGCCAGAGTGCGTACCACCTGCACCATGTGATAGCCCTCGACCACTTGGCCAATCTGCATTAAGGCCTCGGCGGCGGACATGCCTTGGCCTAACATCACGCCTAATCTACGATTGCGCGACTGATTGTCGGTACAGGTGAGCATGAGATCGCCCAAACCAGACAGGCCCATAAAGCCGCGCTCACTGGCGCCTAAGGCCACGCCCAAGCGAATCATTTCGGCTAGTCCGCGCGAGATCAAGGCGGTACGCGCATTAGCACCATAGCCCAAGCCGTCGGACATACCCGCGCCAATGGCAATCACGTTTTTGACCGCGCCTCCTAATTGCAAAGCAATCAAATCAGAGCTCTGATAGACGCGGAAGGTCGGAGTGTGCATGAGATGGCAGAAATCCGCGACAAAGTCGGGGTCAGTACCAGCACAGGCAATGGCGGTCGGTAAGCCGCGCGCTAACTCCGAGGCAAAGGTCGGTCCTGATAAGGCTGCGACCGGGAGCTCAAGTGGCTCCAGCTCACGGGCCACGACTTGCGATAAGAAGGCACCGCTGCTGTGCTCTAAGCCCTTGGTGGCAAAGGCGATACGATGCTCCGAGGTGAGATAAGGCTTGATTGCTTGCAGCGTCTGAGTAAAGGCGCTCGAGGGTACGACCAAGAGTAAGTTGCGGCTAAAGGCGACGGTGGCCGCCAGATCGGAGGTGATCGCTAAGTTAGGCGGCAGCACAATGCCCGGCAGGTACTTGGCGTTTTGCCGCTCGCGCTGCATCAGCACCGCCTGTTCCTGAGAGCGCGCCCACAGACACACTTTAAACGCAGCCCCCTTGGAGGCTACCGCCAGGGCCAACGCCGTACCATATGAGCCCGCACCGATTACGGCCAAAGTCTGTTGGGTCTGAGTCTGCTCTGCCGCAGTCCCTTGAGTCATCACCGCTTGAGACATCGCAGCCTGAGCCGCTTGAGCCTGAGCCATCGCCTGTTGCGCCATCTTTGCCCCTAAAAAGTAAAAACGACGCGCTGTTGCCAGCCACGTCGTTTAGCATGGGTTCTTGGCGCTTCTCGGGCCCTATCCCATAGCCCAAGAAGCAAGCCAAGAATACTGAAGGTCAATGGACCTTGAAATCGTGGGCTCGCTCTTAAGGATAAGCTGTTACCTTAAGGCTTGCCACCTAGGCTTACTCAGCCTTTGGCTCCTCAGCCTTCTCGTCCTTGTTGGCAGCAGCGGCTTGAGCCTCTTGCTGAGCCTTGCGAGCGCGGAACAGAGCCTCAAAGTTGATTGGGGCTAAGTTGAGCTGAGGGAAGGTAGCGCGAGCAACTAAATTGGAGATGAACTCACGAGCATATGGGAAGAGGATATTAGGAGCGGTGCCGCCTAATAAGAACTCACCAGCCTCGTTTGGAATATTACGCATCTGGAACAGACCAGCCTGAGTTACCTCGCAGATGAAAGCGGTTTGCTCGTCATTCTTGCAGGTAATGGTGATGCGTAAGGCAACTTCGTACATGTCGTCTGCAATCTTGGAGGTCTTGGTGTCGAAGTTAACCTTGAGCTCTGGCTCCCACTTAGCACGGAAGATATCTGGGCTGTGTGGGGTCTCTAAGGACGAGTTCTTAGCATAGACACGGTGTAAATCGAAGATTGGACGATTGGAATCCAGTTGAGGCTGTTGCTCTTTTGCGTTCTCAGACATTGTAGTTGTCCTGTAAAACTATAGGGTGAATCCAGATGGCGCTGCTATGGCTGGGCCTGAAGGCTAGCCCTGAGGCTGGGCCTGATGGCTAGTCCTGAGCAGTATTGGTGCGCTATTTCTTATATGACAGTGGCAAATTGGCGTTTGACCACTCCATGATGCCGCCATCTAAGATAAATACTTTGGTGAAACCTTGCTTCTTTAAGAAGCGACCGCTGTTGAAGCACTCGCTATCAAACTTGTCCTTGCCCACCAGCACTACAGGCTTGTCGCGGCGATTTTCGATGCGGTTGACCTTACCACCTTTAATATCAGCGGCGCTGATGTTAAGGGCATTAGCGATATGTCCCTTAGAGAAGCTTTCAGCATTGCGGATATCGACAAAGACGCCGTCCTCGCGGTTGACCAAGGCGACCGCGTTATTAGTAGTGGCCTTAGGAATGCGGGTCATCATCAGCTTGAACTGGACCACAATCAACATGACCACGACGACGATCCATGCACCTACCATGAAGTAGTGGCGCATGAAGAAGTCGGGAAATTCAGAAACGAGCTCAGAAAAATTGAAATCCACGATTTGAAACCTCAAGCAGGCCGATGGGGTACCGGTCACTCAAATAGTGGGCTATTTTAGCACAAAGCGTGCGTCTTTTCGGCCCCTTTGCCAACCGGCATCACAGTTTGAGCACTGCGCCTAGATAGTGCGGTCCCGCAACTGCGCCACTTTTGCGAATGAGAAATCCCATCGCTCCGCCCCTCTTGGCTGTTTATGCGCGCTGAAGCCCAAAATTCGCCCCCAAACGTAGCACGTTCTGAGCTCTGTGATCTTTGCGCAAGTCATAGCGCTTGCGATCGTGCTAACATGGTAGGTTGTGTGTGCGCCCAGAAGGTGAGTCACCTCGCTGCCGCGCCGCCGAGTCAGCCCAGACCGCGCAACGCGCCTCAAGACGACGCGACGCGCTCAGTCCCAAAGACAGCGCAACTCGGCCCAAAATCACGAAATTTTTTGAGATTTGAACGCAGATGGCACAAAAGAAAACTCTTGCCCTTATTATCATGGATGGTTGGGGTGACAACCCAGTTAAGGAATTCAACGCTGTTGCTAATGC
The DNA here is from genome assembly GCA_944390115.1 of uncultured Anaerobiospirillum sp. GTDB lineage: Bacteria > Pseudomonadota > Gammaproteobacteria > Enterobacterales > Succinivibrionaceae > Anaerobiospirillum. Next base: position 22,526 of record CALXOW010000103.1, on the reverse strand, counting down.
TAAGACTCCGGTTTTAGATGGTCTGTGTGCCAAGTACGCTCACACCGACATCTCGGCTTCTGGCATCGACGTTGGTCTGCCTGATGGCCAGATGGGTAATTCCGAGGTTGGTCACACCAATATTGGTGCCGGTCGTATCGTGTACCAAGAGCTCACCCGCGTCACCAAGGCTATTGCTGACGGCGACTTCTTCAACAACAAGGTCTTATGCGAGGCCGTGGACAAGGCCGTTAAGGCTGACAAGGCCGTCCACATTATGGGCTTAATGTCCCCAGGCGGCGTTCACAGCCACGAAGACCACATCCTGGCTATGATCAAGCTGGCCGCTCAACGTGGCGCCAAGAAGATCTACTTCCACCCATTCTTAGACGGTCGTGACGTACCACCTCGCTCGGCTTTAGAGTACATCGGTAAGTTCGAGGACCTGTTTAAGGAGTTAGGCGTTGGTCGCTTTGCCTCGGTCGTAGGCCGTTACTACGCTATGGACCGTGACAATCGCTGGGATCGCGTCGAGCAGGCTTATGACCTGTTAACCCAGGGTATCAGCCAATTCCCTGCTTATCCTTCGATCAAGGATGCCATCGAGGCTGCTTACGCCCGTGACGAGAACGACGAGTTCGTCAAGGCTTCGGTTGTCGGCGAGAAGGCTCCAATGGAAGATGGCGACAGCCTCATTTTCATGAACTTCCGTGCTGACCGTGCCCGTCAGATCACCCGTGCTTTCGTCAACCCAGACTTCGACGGCTTTGCCCGCAAGGTCGTACCACAGCTGGCTGACTTCGTCATGCTGACCCAGTACGCTGCTGACATTAAGACCGCTTGCGCCTTCCCTCCAGCTGATCTCACCAACACCTTAGGTGAGTGGTTATCGTCCCACGGCAAGACCCAGCTGCGTATCTCCGAGACCGAGAAGTACGCTCACGTCACCTTCTTCTTCAACGGTGGTGTTGAGACCGTATTCCCAGGCGAGGATCGCACCTTAATCCAAAGCCCTAAGGTTGCCACCTACGATCTCCAGCCTGAGATGAGTTCGACCGAGCTGACCGATAAGCTGTGCGCTGCCATTGAGTCGGGCAAGTATGACGTGATCATCTGCAACTACCCTAACGGCGACATGGTTGGCCACACCGGCGTTTACGATGCCGCAGTTAAGGCCGTTGAGGCAGTTGACCACTGCATCGGCCGCGTCGTTGCCTCCTTAGAGAAGGTTGGTGGCGAGTGCTTAATCACTGCTGACCACGGCAACTGCGAGCGCATGAAGGACATGACCACCGGCCAGCCTTACACCGCTCACACCAATCTGCCAGTTCCATTCATCTATGTTGGTCGCAAGGCCCACATGCGTGAGGGCGGCCGCTTAAGCGACATCGCTCCTACCATGCTGTACCTGATGGGTATGGAAATCCCAGCTGAGATGACCGGCAAGTCCATCGTCACCTTAGACTAAGACCAAGCAAGCCAGCCTCGGCTGGTAGCAATAAAAAGCCTGACTCCCCTGGGAGCCAGGCTTTTTTGTTGGTTTGCGGCGTCCTACCTCAGAAGTTGAGTTCATGGAGCCCCGCAGCCTAGGGGGCTAGGGCTAAGGGGGCTAGCCCTAGCCCCCTACTTTTAGTGCACACTTTTGGGGAAGTGTTAGGTCAAAGGGGTGATCTACGCCTTTACCTGGTGCGCCGCAAGCGCTTTAAATGTGATCCAAATCACTTTTTCATGCAGGCTACTTTTCACAACTAGGGCCTAAGCTCAAAGTCTCAGAGAAATTATTCCTTAAATTGAAACGCGTTTCTCAGACGGCACAATGTTACGAACCGCTCAGTGCTGTTGGCACTAGGGGGCGTTCTATCTAGGAAGAGCATAAATTCGCCCTCAATCTAAATTTTTGTAACATCTGATTGTTGTATCGTGCTAGGCCGCACCATTGGTTCTACCACCATCAAATTTGTGTTATGAAAAAGTCAATTTTGACCATTTGCAAACGCTAACGATCAAGGTAAAGTGCTCAAAAAAGAGCTACGCTGCCGTTGTATTAATAACGGTTCCTGGTCGAAACGTGATGTTTAACCCCTCCGTGGCTAAAGCAGAAGCTGAAAGCACCGTGACTCAAAAGAGTGCACCAAGCTCCAGCGTTCACTTTAGTGGGTGCGTGCACATCACGCGGGAAGCGTAACTAAAGTAAGGTAGGCGCCCTCGGAGCTTGCCTCAAGCTCAGGAGAGACGTCAGGATCTGTTGCAACCGTAATAGGTTGTCGTTTGTTTTTTAGGAGATAGCAGTATGTATCCGCAAAAGAAGCGCGGGTTCGCACCTATCACCGCCTTTGGCGTAAAGAACAACTTCAAGGCTTTCAACTTCCTGAAGCGTCGTCACGTCGATGACCGTGCTCAAAGCGAGCGCGTTAACTTCAGATTTGCGCTAGCCAAGTAGTCCTCACCAACGCCATACTTGCGTGCGCCCGTCGTACGTAAGGGCAACGTTTGCGAGCCTACGCCCAAGCAAAACTCAAACGAACACAGACGCATAAGGACACGCACACGGGTCAACCCCGTCAGCTTGGAGCATCAAGGTCTTCTTACTTTGACCAAGATGATTTGGATTAATACCGCCCATAAGCAAGTGTTGATCGCGCCACGAGCGCAGCACTTAGCCGACGGCTAGTAGCTCACAGAGCACTCCCCCAAGCATCAGGCAGTAAAACCTGTCACCGAATATTGACTAAGGGCCGCAGCTGCGGCCCTTTAGTTTTTGCGCCCTACCAAATCTCCACTCCCAACGCCCCACACCAGCAGACACCCACGTCCGCCCCCGTCGAAAACTTCTCACCCTCGCCCACAGTAAGCCAGCATTCCTAAGCCCACCTTCAACACATTGCAGTAAAATAAATCTTAACTATGAGCTAAATCACAAAAAATATTGTAATTTTTAGTTTTCTTCCATCTTGTGGAACAGATAACCATTACCATGCGGTTATAGAGAGCAGAAACTAGATGTTTCTATCTCAAAGGTCACGCCCATCACCAGCTTTAGGAGGTTAAGATGCGCAAGCCTAAAACCGCAATGAAGATTAGCGGCGCTTTTCGCAAGAGCGTCCGACACATCCCGGCTGAAATCAAGCGCAAGCTGACCCAGGTCATTGAAACTATGGCGCGCGATCCCAACGCCCAGGAGCTGCAAATGGAGAAGCTTAAGGTGCCCAGCGATCAAGTCTACAGCGTGCGCCTGAGCCACAAATTCCGCCTGATCTTCCGCCGCCTGAGCTGCGGCACCATCGAGCTACTGTGCGCCGGGAACCACGAAATCGCCTACCGTCCTTACTAAGGAATTAAGCTCATGGCAATCATAGCCGCAGCATTAAGCTAAAGGGTCGCACTTGCGGCCCTTTAACTTTTGGACTCCACCTATTCCCCTCATCCAGCGCCCGCATACCCGCCTGCACTCTTCGCCCGCCTTCCTCGCCCTCACGCTCCAGCAGCTTGCAGCAAAATCAGTCTCAACTGTGAACTAAACCGCAAAAAATATTGCAATTTTTTGATTGCTTCCGATTTATGGAACGATTGCCCGCTACCATGCAGCTATAGCGAGCAAGCACAAGGGGTGCTGCTCCACGAATTTTATGGAGCGCGTATGAAATCGATTGCAATTTTGGCTGGCATCATTTGCGCCTTAGTAGGAGCGACCTGCCAAGCCAGCCTCTATACTTATCAAGACGGTTCAGGCTACTTGGAGCTTTCCGTATCCGAAGAGACCGGCGATCCCTTCGTCACCATTCGCACCTAGAACCCAGGAGCCTGTGAATTAGTCACTGAAGGCTGCGCCTTAAGCGAGGATGGCATCACCTGCTTTACCGCCGATGGCTACCCTGTGGTCATCAAGTACGGCTTCAACCACACCCTCAAGGTCACCTCGGTCCCGGCCCATCTGTGCGGCCTCCATGGCACCGCCACCGGGGTCTATCAGCTCAAGCATTAGGAGAAATTTTTTGATGAAACAAGCTACATTCGCGGCGCTGCTCCTGAGCGCCCTGGCTTCCGGCTATGGCGTCACCTGCCACGCGGCCACCTACGACTACACCCAGGCTATGGGCAGCTTGGAGCTGGAGTTATCTGAGGAAAGCGGCGATCCGATCGTCACGATCGAGACCGTGAACCCCAACAATGGCAGCACCTGCTCCTTTGAGTCCGAGGGCTGCCGCTTCGACGAGGACGGCCTCACCTGCTTTAGCGAGTCGGGCGATCTGGTGCTGAAGTACCGCGACGATGATCTGATCGAGGTTACAGCTGAGCCTGATGGTATGTGCGGTCTCAATGCCACGATGCTGGGCTATTACACCCCACGTGAGGAAAGCTCCGCCCCTTCGCTCTACCGTCCAACCTCCGGTGAGGGCAGCTTACAGCTGGAGTTCTCTGAGGACAGCGGTGATCCGATCGTCACGATCGAGACCGTGAACCCTAACAATGGCAGCACCTGCTCCTTTGAGTCGGAGGGCTGCCGCTTCGACGAGGACGGCCTCACCTGCTTTAGCGAGTCGGGCGACCTCGTGCTCAAGTATCGCGAAAATGACGTCATCGAGGTTACGCAAGAGCCGATGGGCATGTGCGGCCTCAATGCCACGATGCTCGGCACCTACGTCCCAGCTCAGAGCGCAGGTTCTGCCCAGAGCTCAGAGCCAAGCTCAGCTGCTACCGTGTACCGCCCAACATTTAGTGATGGCAGCTTAAGCCTTACGGTTTCTGAAGAGAGCGGCGATATCTCGGTGGCAGTCGAGACCGTCAATCCTAACAGTGGCCACACCTGCTCCTTTGAGTCAGAGGTCTGCAATCTCACCGAGAGCGGCCTGAGCTGCCCATCCGAGGATGGCGCCCTTGAGCTCAAGTTCGTAGATCAGGGCACGATCGAAGTCACCGCTGAGCCTTCCGGCATGTGTGGTCTGCGCGCCACCATGATCGGCACCTATGTCTCCGAGCAGAGTGCCAGCCAGAGCTCTGGCGCCACCGTGTACCGTCCTGATAACGGTGATGGCACCTTAAGCATTGCGGTCTCTGAGGAAAGCGGCGATGTCTCGGTCGCAATCGAGACGGTCAACCCTAACAGCGGCCACACCTGCTCCTTTGAGTCGGAGGTCTGCAATCTCACCGATGAAGGCCTGAGCTGCCCGACCGAGGATGGCACTCTGGAGCTCAAGTTCTTAGGTGAAGGCACGGTCGAAGTCACCGCCGAACCTTCGGGCATGTGCGGTCTGCGCGCCACGATGCTGGGTGTGTACCGCCGCTAGCGGTGACGCGCACGGTACCGTGAGCCTGCCCGCACTTGGTGGCTTAACATTTTGTACAGCTAAATTTTTGGCTGCCGAAAGCTGGAAGGTTGGCGCCGTATCATGGCCTCAAGCCACAGGGCACGGCAGCGCTGGATTAAGTTCCACTGCTGCCGCTGCTCTCAAACATGAGGAGCGGTCTATGAAACTTATTAAGTCTGTGCTGGGCGCCTTGGTCTTAGGCAGCGCCCTTCTTGCCACTTGCCATGCCACGACCTTCAACTACCGCGACGGTGAAGGCACCCTCAAGCTTTATCTTTCTTTTGAGACGGGCTTGCCTGTGGTCGTGATCAACACCATCAACCCTAATAACTTAGCCACTTGCGACTTTGAGGCCGAGCAATGCATCGTCACTGAGGACGATAAGATCGTGTGTGATGCCGGTGAGGGTGAAGATCCGCTCATCGTTGAACTGCGCACCAAGCGCCGCCTCAAGGTCACCTCTTTCCCTGAGAGCTTCTGCGGCATGGGCGCCTCAGCCTTAGGCTCTTACAAGCTAGCCAAGTAACTCCTACATTTCTCTCAACACAAAACACAGCAGAAAGGGCCGCAGTGCGGCCCTTATTTTTGAGGTGAAATTAGATTTAGTCACCGGAAATGGTGATCTCTGGGATCAAGATCGAGCCCACTTGCAGGAAGCGGCGCTCATCGACATCTGAGCCCAGTAAGGCAATGTTGCGGGTCATGTCGAGCATATTGCCTGCGACCGTGACTTCGTCCACGGCGTGTACGCGCTCGCCATTTTCAAAGTAGAAGCCCGAAAGGCCACGACTGTAGTTGCCATTGACCACATTGACGCCCTGGCCCATCAGCCCGTCGATCACGATGCCGCTCCCGGCCTGACGCATCATCTCCTCTAAGCTGCAGGTGTGCGCACTATCGGCGGTGACCCAAGTGTTGTAGAGCGAGTCGTTATGGCCATTGCAGCGCATCTTGAGCTTGCGCGCACTGTAGGTATCGAGCAGGTACTCCTTGAGCACGCCGTTTTCGACCAAGGTCAAAGGCCGGGTCGCGACACCATCGCTATCAAAGGCGCTCGAGCACAGGCCATCGGCACGCCATGGATCCTCTTTAATGGAGATGAAGTTCGGGTAAATCTGCTCCCCTAACTTATCCTTTAAGTAGGACGAGTTGTGGTAGATGAGATTGCCGGTCAGGCCACTTAAGCACGAGGCGATAAAGCCTGAGCCCGCGCGGCGGAAAATCACGTTGTACTTGCCGGTCTTGACCTTGCGTGCGCCAAGCTTACCTAAGGTGCGCTCAATGGCCTCATCCACTAAGCGCTCATCGCTCCACTCCTGCTCTGGATTGGTCATCGTCTGACCGCTGGAGCTGGTCTGCATCACCCCATCGCGCGCACCGACAAAGCCGATGTACTTGGAAACCGTGGACTCAGCCTTAGAGCGGCAAAAGCCGTGGCTGGTGGCCAAGATCTCTAAATCGTACTCAATCGAGTAGAGCGAGCCATCGGACTTAACTAAGCCCTGGTCCTTAAAGGCTGGGATCTTGGCAATGCCCAGCTGCTCAAACTCGATCGCGCGCTTGACCACGGCGTCCGGGTCTTCTTCTAAGGCATAGCAGTTCTTGATCTCGACGCCGCCTTGGTACAGATCGGCCTCATCACAGAGCCCGGCAAAGTCATCCGGCGAGGTGTACTGGCTTAAGCTCAGTGCTGAGTCGATGGCGCGCTCAATACTTTCTGGCGAGAAGTCATTGGTGCTGACCGAAGCACTGTGGTGGTCACGATAGACGCGCACCGCCATGCCCAGCATTTGGTTGAACTCAAGGTTCTCAATCTCACCCTCACGGGCGGAAACATTGATGCCCTTACCGGCACCAATCTTAATCTTGACCTGGTGGGCTCCCTTCTTGAGCGCCTGCTCCACCGTCTTTGCGGCGAGGTCTTCGTACTGGGCGCGGCGCTGCTCAATCTCGGAGAAAAATGACATCGTTTTGCCTTGTCAGGCCGATGGCCTGAATTAATGAATCTGGTTACTCTGGGCTATGCGCCATTGCTTTTGCTTTGAGCTCTTGCTCTGAGCTATAGCTCTCACTATGAGCCATTGCTCTTAGCGCGCAGCATCGTGTCAGGGATGGTCACGCCACTTTGGTTGACCGCTGCCTTGATGTACTGGTAGAGGGCACGCGCCGCAGGGCGATCGGGCAAGGTCGAGCTCAGCTCATCGTGCGCGCGCTTGACCAAGGTGCGCAGCTTGTTGCGGTCGATGGTAGGAATGAGCTCCACCATGGCGTTGACGCCCTTGATGCCGCCGTGAATCAGGAACTCACGCAGCTGCTCTAAGCGCATCGCATTAGGATCTTCCTTGGCGGTCGCGCCCATGCCATTGACCTGAGCCTCAAGATCTTCATGGCCGTAATTGCGCAGGAGCTTGGCCACATATTGGAGCTGACGGCGGCGCTCATCGCTATTGCGCTTTAAGGAGCGAGCCTTAACCAAGGCCTCCTTGATGTCCTCATCCTCAAAGCTCAGGCGGGCAAAGGCGGTGTCGCCTAAATCGGCGAGCTTATCGGCCAGCTTGCGAATCGCTTGGGCCTCACGCTTATGGGCGCTGCGGCTTTGCTCGTCCGGGGCGGTATCGAAACCTTCAAAATGCTCTTGAACTGCCATTTAGTCCTCCTCGGTCTTAGAGCCACCGACAATAATGGAGCTGATCTTGACCGTCGGCTGGCCAATGCCCACGCGTACTGATTGTCCGGCCTTGCCGCACCAGCCGATACCGCGATCAAACTCGAGATCGTCGGCGACCATGCAGACCTTGCTCATAGTCTCAGCACCGGTACCAATTAAGGTCGCGCCCTTAATCGGAGCTACTACCTTGCCCTTTTCGACTAAGTAGGCCTCCGAGGCCGAGAAGACAAAGCGGCCCGAAGTTGGGTCGACTTGACCACCAGCAAAGTTCACGGCGTAAATGCCGCGATCTAAGGAAGCGATGAGCTCGTCCTTGTGGTACTCACCTGGCATCAAGTAAGTATTGGTCATGCGCGGAATAGTCATATCGCTGTAGCTTTGGCGGCGACCATTGCCGCTCGGCTTCATCCCCATCAGGCGGGCGCTGCGGCGATCGTGCATATAGGACTTCAAGATGCCCTTTTCAATCAGCACATTGTGCTGAGCTGGGGTGCCCTCATCATCGCAGCTTTGGGAGCCGCGACGGCGCTCAATCGTGCCATCATCGACGATGGTGCACAAAGGCGAGGCCACTTGCTGCCCCATCTTGTCGTGGTAAACCGAGGTCTTGAGGTAATTGCAATCGCCCTCTAAGCCATGGCCCACCGCTTCGTGAATCAGCACCGCAGGCCAACCGGCGCCTAACACCACCGGCATCGTGCCGGCTGGAGCAGGAATCGACTCTAAGTTGACCGAGGCCATGCGCACCGCATCTAAGGCTACCTTGAGGTAGGCATCGTCCTTGAGCAGCTCATCTAACAGATACGAGCCGCCCATCGCCGACGAACCCGACTCAGTCCGGCTGCCGTTCTTCATTACCACGCTGACATTGAATTGGACAATCGGCTTAACATCCGCGCCGATGGTACCGTCGGTATTGAGCACCAGCATTTGGTGGTGCACTTGGCCTAAGCTAATATCAACTTGATCGACGCGCGGATCGGCGGCACGCGCCACCTCATTGGCTTTCTGCATCAGGGCAATCTTGGCCTCACGCGTCAGGGAATCCAATGGATTGTCCTGGACGTAGAGCGGCTTGACCTGTAAAGCCTTGAGGTGCTCAGGGGTGACATTAACCTTGAGGCAGTCGTGGCCCCGGCTAATCGAGCGTGCGGCGCGGCACGCATCTAAGATCGCGTTTTGGTCGATGGCATCGGCAAAAGCAAAGCCGGTCTTATCGCCGATCTGAGCGCGCACGCCGACACCGGCTAAGATATTGTAATTGCCGTGCTTAATAATGCCCTCAGACAAGCGAAAGGACTCGCTGACCTCGTGCTCAAAGAAGATATCACCAAAATCAAGCTTGCGCTCTTGGAGCAAAGCCAAGCTCTGCATTAAAAAGGTATCGTCGATACCTGCTGGATGGAGCAGATGCTCCTTGACGTAGCTTAAGTTATCCATGATGAAAAAGGGAACCAAAACGGATGGGAACGGCTAGCCGGGACGCTGCCCTGGGCACTGACCTAGGCCCTTGCCTAGCACTACCCTAGCGTGGCCTAGCGCTGGCTCTAAGCCTTTGCCTGAGCAGTGCGTCTTACCGCTAGCCTTGGGCTTGAACGGTGCGGGGCTTGATGCCAAATTCAGCTAAGGCCTCACGGACTTGGCAAATTGGCAGGCCGACCACGGCACTGACTGAGCCTGAAACCTTGGCCACAAACATCGAGGCAATGCCTTGAACGGCATAGGCACCTGATTTGTCATCACACTCGCCAGAAGCGACATAGGTGTCAATCAGCTCTTCGGTTAAAGGAGCAAAGGTCACCTCGGTGGTGACGGTGAAGTTCTTTTCCACTTCATCCTTAATGATGCAGACCGCGCTCATCACCTCGTGAGTACGCCCCGAGAGCAGGCGCAAGATGCGCTTGGCATCCTCACGGTCGGTCGGTTTGCCGATGATCATATCATGACAAACCACGATGGTATCTGCGGCTAAGACCACCTCACCTGGGTGCAAATCGGCGATAATCTGGGCCTTTTCGGCGGCCATCCGCGCGACGTAATCACTAGGGCTTTCCCCGACCATAATGGTCTCGTCTGCGTCCGGTTTCATAATGACAAAGCGCACGCCCATCTTTTCCAAATAATCGCGGCGGCGCGGTGAACTGGAGGCCAAAATTAAATCGTAATCCTGAGCCATCAAATCCTCACAAAAATGGGCTAAATCTCTTTTTCGACCTTGACCGAAGCACTGGTCACGTTAAAGACCTTCCATAAGGTCACGTAGAGCATCAGCATAATCGGCCACAGCACCATAGTAACCACGGTCGGCCAGCCGAAATTGCCCGAGTAGGTGCCTTGAGCAATGAGGTGGCCCAGCCAATAGACGCCGATATGGCCAATCACATTAACAATGCCGATGATGACAATCTGCTGCCACAGCATAAAGTTAATAAAACTCTTAAACTGCGACAAAATGACGAAGACCTGGAAGGCCAAGATCAAGGCATTAAAGCCAAATGGAGCTCCCGAGAGCAAATCCAGCACCAACCCGGTAACCCAGGCCACGCCCACATTGATGCGCTTCGGGTCGGAGCTGGCAAAGAAAATCAACAACAGCGCGGCAAAATCCGGGCGAAAGGGCGCAATCACCGCTGGTAAATGCACGATCTCCAAGATCAAGGAGACAAAGAGCAGCGGGAAAAAGAGCAGATACGAGGAGCGGCGCTGGTCATTTTTAGGATTAGGCATAGACCACCTCCGCACGCAGCTGTGGCTTTAACTCAAGTTGTGGCCCGAACCCATATTGCCCTGTGAACCCAGGCTGGGCCGGTGCGACATAAGCTTGCGGCGCCCCCTCTTGCGCCTTTACCTCATCCTGGGTTGGAGCATTAGAGGTGCGCGATGAGTCGGTGAGCGAATCAATCAGCTTGCGAATATGCTCCTGGCGCAAGCGGCGCTTGCCGTCGGTTTGCTCTTTAGGCTCTAAACTCTTGGTCTTGGTAATGCCGTTAGGCTGGTACCAGAACATCAGCACGTAACGAATCTTATCGGTGTCCACCAATGGCTTGGCCTTAACCTCAGCAAAAGGCTGATCCTCAGAGAAGCCCACCGAGCTGACAATCGCGACCGGGTAGCCCTCTGGGTACACGCCGCCTAAGCCGGAGGTCACTAAGAGGTCGCCTTCCTTGATATCGGTAGAACGCGGCACGTTATCGATCGAAAGCTCATCGTGCAGCCCCGTACCCGAGACAATGGCGCGCACTTGATTGCGCGTATTGAGCACCGGAATGGCGCTCGATGGATCGGAGAAGAGCAAGATGCGGCTGCTGCTGTAGGCCACCGAGACCACTTGGCCCACCAAGCCCTCATCGGTGATGACCGGCATGCCCTCATACACGCCTGAGCTCGAGCCGCGATTGACCACGATGCGCTGGCGATAAGGGTCACTATCCACCCCGATGACCTCGGCGAACATGCGGCGTGAGGATACGCGCAACGGTGAGTTTAAGAGCTTGCGCATCGCAGCGTTTTCTTGCTCTAAGGACTGCAAGCGCATCACGTCCACGCGCTGGAGATAGTTCTCGGTCGAGAGGCGCTCATTTTCTTCCATCAGCTCGGCGCGGCTCTTAAATTGGCTCGATACCGCCTGCGAGAGCGCATGGGGCGCATCGGCAAAGACCAAGACCGGGTACAGAGCCGTTTCGACGTAATAGCGAAAATCGCTTAAGAGCTTGAATCTCACGTCGACCAGCATCAGGACGAGCGATAAGATCAACACCAGAACAAAGCGCAGTGTGATAAAGAAATTTGAAGGATCTACTCGGTTCAACAGGTCACTCCAACACCGTTCTGGCTTCCTAAAAAACTAAAATGCCTAACCCAGCTGAACAGCTGAGCTGTCCCCAGGTTAGGCCTTATTTTGTGCTAAAGGTTCCGTAGGGCACGGAGCCCCAAGCTAATCGAAGATTTCGTTTTCTTGAGCATCGTACATCTCAAGGGCACGACCACCACCGCGTGCGACGCAGGTCAGTGGGTCATCAGCCACGATGACCGGGATGCCGGTTTCTTCGCGTAAGAGCTTGTCTAAGTTGTGCAGCAGGGCACCACCGCCCGAGAGCATCATGCCACGCTCAGCGATATCGGCAGCCAGCTCTGGAGGCGACTTCTCTAAGGCGACACGTACGGCTGCGACGATACCCTTAATTGGATCGGACAGCGCCTCTAAGATCTCGTTGGTGTTTAAGGTAAAGGAGCGCGGTACACCCTCAACTACCGAGCGGCCACGAACTTCCTTCTCGTGCATTTCCTGCTCAGCGTAAGCCGAACCGATCTCGATCTTAACTTGCTCAGCGGTAGCCTCACCGATCTCATAGCGCTTGGTATTGCGCACGTAGTTGATGATAGCTTGGTCAAAGCGGTCACCACCGATACGTACCGAGCTTGAGTAAACTACGCCGTTTAACGAGATAATCGCAACCTCAGTGGTACCACCACCGATATCGACGATCATGGAACCGGCGGCCTCAGAGACTGGTAAACCTGCGCCGATAGCTGCGGCCATTGGCTCGGTGATGAGGAATACCTCAGAGGCACCTGCGCCTTCGACCGATTCACGAATAGCACGGCGCTCAACTTGGGTCGCACCGCAAGGAACGCAGACTAAGACGCGTGGCGAAGGCTTAAATGGGAAAAAGTGCGAGCCGGTCAGTACCTTATCGATAAAGTACTGCAGCATCTTCTCGGTGTACTGGAAGTCAGCAATGACGCCGTCCTTCATTGGACGGATAACCTCGATGTTATCTGGGTTCTTACCCAGCATCACCTTAGCGGCCTTACCAACAGCATCAACTTTACGCTGGGCGCCACCATTCTTATCGAGTCTGACGGCAACAACAGATGGCTCGTTTAAGACAATGCCCTTATTCTTGACGTACACCAGGGTGTTAGCTGTTCCCAAATCAATCGAGAGGTCGTTCGAGAACATGGCGCGAAGTTTTTTAAACATTTGCGTAAACCTTGAGCCAATAACAATCAAGCGGTTAACCTAAACCCCACCTCAGGTCCATCCTTGACTCAGAAGACAGCACCTCAAGGCACGACAAGGCCCCCAGATGGAGGCGAGGCTTAGCGCCGGACCAAGCCTAAGCTCAGCCCAAAAATCCGGCCCACGTCAGAGCGTCGGCACCTACGCCCGTAGATTGACCGAAGAAAAAATTCGGAGGGCTTGGGCGTGCCCAAACAACATAATTACAAAATCAATTTAGCAATTATGCTGGTAATACAGCATGGCGGTGCCGCGCAAACAGGCCCCTACAGCGGGCTTAACCCTAGGCGCAATCACGTCTGGGCAAACTCACGCACCGGGGTGCGGCTAAGGGGGTTAGCCCTAGGCAACAACGCATGCGAATCAAATGCAAAGTATAGCACACTATACTTAAGGCCGTATTGGGCGCATGGGTTATAATCGCGCTTTTTCCGCAAAATCCACCCCACCTCGGTCTAGGCCTCTACCCAAAGAGCCCGAAATCACCACGCCCAAGGCCCCCGCGCTCAGCCCTAACAGCCCGGTGCCATGACCCAGAACCCCAGTTCAAACTGCCCTGCACCCCACTCAAACGGGTTCAATCAGCCCAAAAGCGGTGCAGGCGCGCCTGATGAGCGCACTTATCCACATCAAGCTAATTTAACCATCAATCACAAAGATAGACGAATTTAACCAGCTGACTATGTTCTAGTGGCTTGGCGCATTGTGGCTTGGTTAGAACGGGGGCTCATCGTCAGCTCCCCAGTCTGGAGCTGGGTTAGGGGCTGGCGCAGATTTCAAGGCGGTAGCGGGATTGAGGGCAGCTTTTTGGTTGAAGGTAGGCTTTTGGTTGAAAGCGTTAGTCCGGTTAAAAGGCGGCGCTGCCCGGCTCCCTGGGTCGCTCTTGCTATCGAGCATGATCAGATTGTCGCCCATGATCTCAGTGAGGTAGCACTTGTTCCCATTTTGATCGAGGTAAGAGCGCGTTTTAAGCTTGCCCTCAACGTAGAGGCGCATGCCCTTATGGACGTACTTGTCCACGATATCGGCCATTTGGCCCCAGAAGACCACGCGGTTCCACTCGGGCTCTTCCTCGAGCTTGCCGTCAGAGCGCTTGAGCGCCTCATTGGTCACCACCGTGACCTGAGCAAGCTTGCTGCCGTTACTTAACACGCGGATGGCAGGCTCATCGGCGGTGTAGCCGATCAGCATGACCTTGTTTAAGCTGCGTGACATACCCTCACTCCTCTCTTGCTTGCACCCAAGACCTATCTTAACCCAGGCCTGGGCTCTACAGCGCCTTAGCCCGTCTTGCTGCCGCGATAAAAAAGGCCGCGTGACCTCAAGATCGCGCGGCCCGAGCCTTAGGCTCTTAATCAGCTAGAACGGAATATCGTCGTCGTTGCTGTTGTCAGTAACTGGAGCGGCCGTTGGGGTTACGGCTGGAGCTGCTGGTGCCGCAGCTGGTGCAGGGCTGCCCGCAGCGGCACTGTCATCGCCTGCCGCTGGCGTGCTGTCCATATTAACGCTGGCATTGCTATAGGCGCCTGTGGTGGCAGCCCCAAACGAGCCCGGAGCCGTGGTGGCCGTCGCAGTACCACCTAAGCCGCCATATGGGCTGTTATCAAATTGTGGGTAGGAAGGTGCAGGCTGCGAAGCCGCAGCAGGTGCAGCTGGCGCAGCAGGCTGTACGGCCGGAACATCAAATGGGGTTGCGCTCGCGCTAGGCGCTTGATTGTCCCAAGAAGTTTTTTGGTAGGCGCCACCTTGACCTGCGAAGCTATTAGGCTGGCTGGCAGATTGGCTTGGGTAAGCTGGCTGATTGCCATAAGCCCCTGGATTACCCCCAAAGTTGGATTGCGGGTTGAGGTTGGCGCCACCATAGGCACCGCCTGGGTTGCCATAGGTACCGCCTGGGTTACCACCCTGGTTGCCATAACCACCGCCTGGGTTACCACCCTGGTTGCCATAACCACCGCCTGGGTTACCATATTGGTTGCCATAGCCTCTACGCTGAGCGCCATAGTTATTGGCTTGATTGCCATAGCCACCACCCTGATTACCCCAACCATTGGGAGTGAAGCTGCCCGTTGGGTTGGCGCCTTGATTGTCGTAAGGAGGGCGATAAGCCTCGCGTGGAGCAGCACCATCGCCATTGCGGCTATCAAGCATGATCATATTGTCCGCATAGATCTCGGTGGTGTAGCGCTTAACCCCGTTTTTATCGGTGTAGGAGCGCGTTCTGAGCTTGCCCTCGACATAAAGGCGCATGCCCTTATGGACGTAGGTATCGACGACGTTGGCCGTGTTGTTCCAGAACACGATGCGGTTCCACTCCGGAATTTCTTCGGAGGTGCCATCTTGGTGGCGTACAAACTCGTTGGTTACCACGGTAAGATTGGCGACCTTGCCCCCGTTGTCGAAGGTTTTGACCACAGGTTCATCGGCGGCATAGCCGATTAAAATCACCTTATTAAGGCTGCGTGCCATTCCTAAACTCCTATTACCAATCAGGGGCTGGGGCTGACCACGCATTAGTGGCTGCAACCGCGCCTCATAACGATTTGCCCTCAAACTGTATACATTATACACCAAAGAAAGCAAAATCACACTAGTTACTTTACGCTAGAGCAAAAGTGCCCTCGCGCCCTTGCATCTTAACCTAAGAACTTAAGCAAGTGCGCAAAAAGGCCGTTGCGCGCCGCGCGATTTTACCAGAGCGCGCCCGCACCTGCCCTACCACGCACCCGTGCCCGTCCCCACACCTTAGGAACTGCCCACTGCCCAACCGCACCTGCCCCCACACCTTTGTAACTGCCCGCTGCGCGACCGCGTATGCCCCGATGCACGGCTGGGCTAAATGGTGTAAATTAGCCGCTCAAGCCGTCAGCGGACTTCAGCTGACTTCAGTTGACTTCCAGCTGATAGGGCACCGCTGCGCAGGTTAATTCATAGGGGCATCGCATGGACCAGATCGTTGTACGTGGGGCGCGCACTCACAATCTCAAAAACATCACCGTGACCATCCCCCGCGACCAATTGGTCGTGGTCACGGGTCTGTCGGGCTCGGGCAAGTCCTCGCTTGCCTTTGATACGCTCTACGCCGAGGGCCAGCGCCGCTACGTTGAATCGCTCTCTTCCTACGCACGCCAATTCTTACAGCTGATGGATAAGCCGGACGTCGATAGCATCGAAGGCCTGTCCCCAGCGATCTCGATCGAGCAGAAGTCGACCTCGCACAATCCGCGCTCGACTGTGGGTACGATCACTGAGATCCACGACTATCTGCGCTTACTCTTTGCCCGCATCGGTGAGGCACGCTGCCCCGAGCACGGCACCGTGCTCAAGGCCCAGACTATCTCGCAGATGGTCGATCAGACCTTAGCCTACCCTGAGGGCACCAAGCTCATGATCATGGCCCCGGTGGTGCGCGGCCGTAAAGGTGAGTACAAGCAACTCTTAGGGGAGCTGGCACAACAAGGCTTTGTGCGCGCGCGTATCGATGGTGAGATCTGCGATCTGAGCGATCCCCCGGAGCTCAAGCTGCGCATCAAGCACACCATTGAGGTGGTAGTCGACCGCTTCAAGGTCAAGCCTGAACTCAAGCAGCGCCTGGCCGAATCCTTTGAAACCGCCTTAAAGGTGGCCGATGGCTTGGCCTTGGTCGTGCCGATGGATGAGCACAAGAGCGAAGAAGAAATCATGCACTCGGCGCGCTATTCGTGCCCGATCTGCGGCTATTCCATTCCGGAGCTCGAGCCGCGCAATTTCTCCTTTAACAATCCGCATGGCGCCTGCCCACGCTGCGACGGTTTAGGCCGCCTCTTGGTCTTTAGCGAAGACAAGATTGTGCCGGACCCAAGTAAGTCGATTGCCGAAGGTGCGATCTCCTTATGGGATAAGCGCTCGTGGAGCTTCTATCGCCTCTTAGTGCCGGTGTGCGAGGAAAACGGCATCGACATTACCGTCCCGTTCTATACCCTGACCCCCGAGCAAAAGAAACTTTTGTTCTACGGCAACATTAAGCATCCTGAGCTCAAAGCCGACCCCGACGGCACCGACTTTTTGGGCGTAATCGGCTACTTTGAGCGCCAAGCCAAAGAAAATGACTCCGAGAGCTACCAAGCGCTGCTGCAAAGCCTAATGGTGGCCCAAACTTGCCCCGAGTGCCACGGCGCGCGCTTAAAGCATGAGTACTGCCATGTCTTTGTCGGCAATAAGAGCCTGCCTGAGATCTCAGATCTGGCGATCAACGACTGCTATGACTTCTTTTCTCAGCTGGAACTGGGAGTGCAAGAGGGCAAGATTGCCGAGCGTATCTTAAAGGAAGTGCGCGAGCGCCTGATGTTCTTAAAGAACGTCGGCCTAGGCTATCTGTCCCTGTCACGTGCGGCCGATACCTTGTCCGGCGGTGAAGCACAGCGCATTCGCCTAGCAAGCCAAATCGGCGCGGGCTTAGTGGGCGTCATGTATATCCTAGATGAGCCGAGCATCGGCCTGCACCAGCGCGATAACCAAAAGCTTTTGGATGCCTTAAAGCACCTACGCGACTTAGGCAACAGCGTAATCGTGGTCGAGCACGATGAGGACGCGATTCGCCAAGCCGATTACATCGTCGATATCGGTCCACGTGCCGGTGTCCACGGCGGTGAGGTCGTCACCTGTGGTACCCCCAAGGAGATTATGGCCTGCCCTGAATCCTTAACTGCCGATTACTTAAACGGGCGCAAGACTATTGCGGTGCCGACCAAGCGCCACGCCCCTAAGGGCTTTTTGACCTTGACCGACTGCCATGGCAACAATTTAAAGCACGTAACAGCGAGCTTCCCATTGGGCTGCTTTGTCGTGGTCACGGGCGTCTCGGGCTCAGGCAAGTCGACCTTGGTCAACGACACCTTAGTGCCGATTGTCAGCGAGCGCTTTGCCCGCAAGCAAGGCGTCAGTGGTCAGCGCCTGACCTTAGACGGGGAATATGTCGCCTCGAGCAACGTCAATCCGGAGTTTGATTGCGCCCAGTGCACAGGCTTAGAGCAGATCGACAAACTCATCTGCATTGACCAAAGCCCGATTGGCCGTACCCCGCGCTCCAACCCTGCCACCTACATCGACCTCTTCACCAGTATTCGTGAGCTCTTTGCCCAGACCGAAGAGGCGCGCGCCCGTGGCTATAGCGCGGGACGCTTCTCCTTTAACGTCAAGGGCGGCCGCTGCGAGGCGTGCCAAGGCGATGGCACCATCAAGGTGGAGATGCACTTCCTGCCGGACGTGTACGTCCAATGCGAGCACTGCCACGGCCAGCGCTACAACCGCGAGACCTTGGACATCAAGTACAAGGGCAAGAACATCAGCGAAGTGCTCAATATGACGGTGGAGGAGGCCTACAGCTTCTTTAACGCCATTCCGCGCATCAAGCGCAAGCTCCAAGCCCTGATGGATGTGGGTCTGTCCTATATCACCCTAGGCCAGTCGGCCCTGACCTTCTCAGGCGGCGAGGCCCAGCGCATTAAGCTGGCCAAGGAGCTGTCCAAGGTTGCCACCCACAACACGCTCTACGTCCTAGATGAGCCGACCACCGGTCTACACTTCCACGACGTCAAGCAGCTTTTGGACATGCTGCTGCGCCTACGCGACGAGGGCAACACCGTGATCGTGATCGAGCATAACCTCGATGTGATCAAGTGCGCCGACTACATTATCGACTTAGGCCCTGAAGGTGGCAGTGGCGGCGGCACCATTATCGCCACGGGTACCCCTGAGCAAATCGCGCAAACACCGGGCTCCTTTACCGGCGAGTTCTTGCGTCCGATCTTAGAGCGCGCGGGCACCCTCACGGCCACCGAGGCCCCGGCACCAACCAAGCGCCCGCGCCCCAAGACCACTGCCGCTAAGGCCCCCGCAGTTAAGGACACTGCCACTAAGCCCGCCGCAAAAGCAGCTGCGGTGAAGAAGACCACTCGGACCAAGAAGACTAAGGACACTGCGCCCGCCCCAGAACCGGCCTAAATCCCGGCTTGGGGCCCAATCTCAGAGTGCGGCCATGGGCCCAAGGCCGCTATAATGAGCCCAATTTTATTGTGAGGAAAATGCGATGTTTGAGCTGACCGACCAGATTTACCAAGCGGTGTTAACCCTAGACGATGACTACCGCCAGTTCTTTTGTTTGCAAAAGTGCCAAGAGCAAGGCTCACTCTACCTGTTAAAGGAGCCGGGGGCCGAGGGCATGCCCCTGATGCTCAGCGATGAGCCGGAAGAGGGCGATGACGAGACGATTAGTCATACCTTCCTGCCGATCTGGTGCCATCCGCAGTTTGTCACCTACTACCAAGAGCATGCCGCCAATCAGGATGTTAAGAACTATGAGCTCTTAGAGCTCAAGCTCGACTTGTTCCGTGACAAGTGGGCCCCATCCTTAGCCCAAAACGGCATTGTGCTCGCCTTAATGCCGCTGGATGCTGACAAGAACTTCACCCTGTGCCGCGCCACCATTTTCTCTGAGCCCGACGCCGCCAAGACCGCTGCCGCTGAGGCCAAGCAAAGCGACCAGCTCACCGAGGCCGACAAGGCCGCCTTAAAGGGCCAGGCCAAGTAGGACCAAGCGCAAGTAGAAGCAAGCGCAAGCGCCCCATCCTTGAGCGCATTAACAGGCCGCCGCGAGGCGGCCTTGTTATAGGTGGCTTGGTTGTAAGTAGCCCAATTGCAGGCGCCTGCTACATCTTGTCGGTGTAGGTGAGATGGCGCGTCTCGCGGTAGTAGATTTGCCACGAGTTGACCACGTTTTGCCATAGCATGTAGCAGCCTGGGGCGATGGAGGCGGCAGGCGAAAGATAGGTTGAGGTCACCCAGATGCCAAAGACCATGTTCTTTTGACCTAGACCTTGACCTGCGCTGATACGCTGGCCCTCTAAGTGGCCAATGAATTTGCCCAAACCAAATTGCAGCGCCGTGGCGACTAGCCCCACTAAGGCTAAGTTAATCAAGGTGATGGCACCTTGGTCGGAGTTCACCATATTCGAGCAGGCGGTAGCCGAGACCGTGGTCAAGGTAAAGGCCCAGAGGTAAAAGGACACGCCTTTCAGATAGGTCACAATAAAGCGGTGCACCGGCTTGATAAAGAGGCGGATGAGCTGGGCTAAGATGAGCGGCAGCACAATCATCGGGAATACCTTGCCCATAATCAGGATGAACTCATCCCAAAAGCCTTCGTGCGCTTGGGTCGAAATGAGCGGGAATAAGAGTGGAATGCAGATCGCCGCGCCTAAATTGCTCAAAATGGTGTAGGTGGTCAGCGAGTTCTCATCGCCGCCGAGCTTACCTGTGATCACCGAGGCGGCCGCCGCAGTCGGGGTGACAAAGCACGCGATCACGCCTTCTAACTCCAGATCGATGGAGCCCACTTGCTCGGGGAAATAGCGCAGCATAAGCACTAAGACCAGGGGCACGGCAAACTGAATGCCTACCAAGACAAAGTGCCAGCGGCGCGGACGCATCTTGCGCAATTCAACCTTGCAGAAGGCGATAAAGAGCATGGTGAAAATCAGCCACGGCACCAAGCCATCGACAAAGTTTTTGATGGGATACTTGATCGGCGCCAAAAAGGTCACGTAGTGGAAGAGAAAGTACGTGCCCACGCCCACTGAGATGGCAATGACCAAGATGTTAAGCCGGATCAGGCGCAATAGGCGCTGGAGCCTGCGGGTACTGGCCTTTTCCACCATGACCTGCTCCAGCTTCTCTTTGAGCTCAGCCTTGCTCTGCGGCTGGGGTGGTACCTTCATATCTCTTTTCTCCGACAAACCTCATGGGCTTCCATCATACCACCGCGCCCACAACTGGTATGTCAGAGCCAAAGAAAAGGCGGCCTACGGCCGCCTGAATGCTACTTGTCTCAGCGCTAGTTACCTTAGCACTAGTGAGCTGTCTCAGCGCTTGTTGGTAAGCGCTAGCCTCAGCGCTAGTCAGCTAAGACAAAGAGCGGTTCTAAATGGAAGGTGGAGATGAGCGAGCGCACATTGTGCGAGGCGTGGTGCAGCGTCAAGCGCTTATTGGGTGTGTGCTTGGCCCATTGCACCAAGAAGGCAATGCCTGAAGAGTCGATCACTTGATTGGGTGCCAAATCAAGCTCATCTTGAGCAAAGACCTGCTCACGCTGCGGCCACAAAGCCTCAACCTCCACGTGGGTTAAGCGCGTGAAATCAGCCATCGGCGCTCCTACTTCTTTTGCTCAACTAAAGGAGCTCTGCTGCCGGACTTGTTGTGCTGGTCGATCAAGTCGATCACCGCCTTGATGCCGCGCTCACGGATTAATGGCGAAAGCTCATTTTCCTTGGAGGTCAGTAAGCTAATGCCCTCAGCTACCATATCAAAGGCGCGCCACTCACCGGTCTTGGAGTTCTTGCGCAGCTTGAAGATAAGCTCTAAGTCCTGCTTACCTGGCTCGCGAATCAAGAACTTAACATTGACTTGGGTAGCATCAGCCGAGACGCTCTTGTAGTCAGGCAGTACCAGCTCTTGGTTGTTGTACAAGGCTAAGGCATCGGCAAAGGAGGCGACGATGTACTCAGCAAAGACATCGCAGAAGGCATCGCGATCTTCCTTGCTAATGCTCTTTAAGTTGGTGCCCATAACCTTAAAGCCGGTATAGCGGGTGTCAACGTAAGGCATCAGGTCGGTGCGCACTAAGTCCTTGCGGAAGGTCGCATCGCTCATCTTGTCCTTATTGGCCTTGATCTTATCGAAGGTGCTGGCGGCAACCTCGGTCACCATCTTGTAAGGGTCGGTCATATCGACCGTCGCGGCGCTGGCCGCATTAAAGCCGAACAGCGCGGCACTAAATAAAGCTAAGGCAGCCCAAAACTTCTTCATAACAAGGTACTCCTTATTTTCTGAGGAATAGGAACTACGAGGCGTCTTCGGCATTAGCCGCATCGCCCACCGAGCTTGAGTACAGGAACTTCGAGATTAAATCCTCAAGGACAATGGCCGAACCAGTATCGTTGATGTAATCACCATCCTTTAAGTAGGTCGAGCCCATCTCTTCATCGTAAAAGCCAGGGGTGATCGAGATGTACTGCTCGCCGATAATACCGGCGGTTAAAATCGAGGCCTTGGACTCGCTCGAGAGCTCGCTGTAGAGGCTTTCAATCGCGAGATCGACCACCGGCACCATATCGGTTGGGTCTAAGGTGATATTCTCCACCCGGCCAATGGCGACGCCACCGATGCGCACTGGAGCGCGCAACTTAAGCGAACCAATATTGTCAAACTTGGCGTGCACGGTGTAAGTGTCCGAGGAAGAGTCCAAGACTAAACCTGCTACCTTCAAGGACATCACTACGGCAGCGACAATGCCCAGCACCATAAAGATGCCCACACCAAACTCAATCTTGCTGAACTTCATCTAAAATCGGCGCGGATACCCCCGAGGTAACTCGGGGGAGGAAGCGCCGCCTCCTGTTCTCAGTTCGGTTAAATAACTTTTGCGCTTTTGCAACAAGCGCAGCTTCTTATAGTTAGCGCTTGCATGAATGCGCGTCCCATCAAGTCGACGTACATCGAAGTACCCTATAGACCT
>CALXOW010000102.1 GCA_944390115.1 uncultured Anaerobiospirillum sp. | reverse complement strand
TGACAGCAAAATTGATAAAAGCTAACTATCAAGCGTTGATCACAATTGGGGCATTTCACCACTAATCACAAAGAACCGTTGAGGTTAATTCCAAGGATAAGAGTGCAGGTGATATCTGCTTCTTTGCCATTCATCGCATCACGAAGGTGACCTCAACTGGCAAGCAGTACCGCTTTGAGATGCCTCAGATTGAGTTTGATCAATATGGCTTGCCATGGCATGAGCCACGCACCTATGTAATCCACTTTAAGGCCGGTAAGACCGCTGAGTGGGTACAAGAGCGAGTCTGGTCCAAGAACCAAGTTATGCGGACGTTAGATAACGGAGATCTGGAGCTTCAGATTACTACGACCGCCGAGCCTGAGTTGTTATCGTGGGTTCGTAGCTTTGGTTCAGAGGCCGAGCTAGTAAAGCAAACCGATTCCGTAGTTTCTACCAGTGGTGATAGCATTAAGCTTGGTGCAACTAGTGGATTGATGAATCCAAGATTCCCATTCGGGGCAAGAGGAGTGGTTGGGGTTGCAATTGGAATATTAGGAAAAGTTTCTATCATTACCAACGATGAACCAGAAGCTTCCGCTGCTCAGGTCGAAGTAACAGATGCCTTTAAGCAGGCTTGCGCTCAGATTAAGGGCGAACTGTAGTCATTAAGCTTAGCTGGCATAAGGCTATTGCAATGCGGCCGGTAGGGCGGGGCCTTGTTAAGGCTCGTCCTACCGGCCGCTTGTTGTTTTTATGGGAGGCTGTAGTTAGTCGCTGTCAGTGGAACCAAAGCCTTTGGTGCCGCGCTTGGTTGGGGTGAAGTGCTCCACCTGCTTGAAGCGTGGGCGAATAATCGGCAGAAACACCAGCTGAGCGATGCGCATACCGACCGTGATCGTGAACTTCTTCTTGGAGCGGTTCCACAGCGGTACCATCAGCTCGCCCTGGTAGTCCGCGTCGATCAGGCCCACTAAATTGCCCAGGACAATGCCGTTGTTGTAGCCCAAGCCCGAGCGCGGGAGCACCGTGGCGCACATGCCACTTTTGCCCATATGGAGCGCAATGCCGGTCGGAACCATATAGGTGCCACCTGCGGCGATTTCCACCTCTTCTTCGACCATGGCTCTCAGGTCAATGCCTGCGGCCATGTCTGATTCGTACGTTGGGAGCGGAAATTCACCGTCCTTGAAACGCTCGTCGATGACCATGAGCTCGATCTCAGGGCTGAGTGGATTATCTAAGAACGAGCGCTCATTGGTGGTAGCAGCGCCTGGCATGGCGGCGCTTGGCGGCATGGCCGCAGCAATCGGAGCGCGTGTTGGGCCGGCGGCGCGTTTGGCCTTAGGAGCACGACGCTTCGGAGCTGGAGCTGAGTCCATGATTGGAGCGCCCATCATTGAGGATCCAATAATTACCGGCTCAGGCATGGCATAAGCGAGCATCGGCTCAGGGGCAGCCAGCGGTGAGCCCATGATTGGTCCGCCAAAGTCAGGCTCGGCGTCGAAGTCAGGCTCTTCCCACTGGTCATCCCAGTTATCGTAGTCATTGCGGCGGCTCGACGGCGACATGGCGGCGGTGGCCTGCCTGCGGTCATCAAGCGAGTAGCCCGCGCTTAAGGTGTTGGCACTGCGATAGCCCTTAGGCAGAGGTTGCTGCGAGATAAAGCCATCTAAATAGCCTAAGTTGGTCGCCGAGAGCTCGACCTGGGAGCGCTCGGCGCTGCTGCTGCGGCGCGGACCGGCCTTCACTGCGGTCAAGTTCTGATTGGCGTTGGTGTTGTGTTGCGAGAGGTCAAGCTCACGCTTGCGCCGTGCGCTCGGGCCCTTGTACTTAGGTGGCTCTGCTGGGGTGGTCGCGGTGCTGGCCTCAGGGGCTGCCACTTGCTCGATGACCGTTTTGCGAGCGCGCCGCTTCTTTACCTGCGGCTCAGCCGGAGTGCTGTCGATCTCAGGGATCGGCGTGGCTTCCTTCTTAGGGCGTAAGGTCGTGCCTTCCAGCTTGGCGCGCTGGGCGGCGGTGATGGCGGTCACCTCTTCGAGGATGCTGGCGGCAGAAATGGCTGGAGCAGCGCTCTGTGCCGCTTCATTTTGTACCGCAGTTTTCGCTGCTTGAACCTTGTTAGTAGAAGCTACTTTCTTGGCCTTTGGTACCGGCATAGGGGCAAACTCCTTCTGGACTCAATAGGGGCCTGAGGCCCACTGCGCTTATACTTTCGAACACAGGGCCATTATATGGGCAAAAAAGGGAAGTTAACGCCATGGGTAGGGCTTTTTTAACAAAAAAGAACGCCATCGTCGCAGAGGCGATGGCGCTAGGATCGATACACGCGAAAGAGGGCACTTGGCTGCGCCCATGAGCTCAGCCGGTGAGCGCGCTTGGTCGGCCGAGCCCGTTGCTTGAGGTACGGGCTTAGCTTGGGACGCAGTCCATGGTTAGGAGCGCTCAGCTGACCCAATGGCTTAGTCCTCAGCTTGGAGCGTGATGCGCGCCGCTGGGGCTTAGCCTATGGGCTCTGGGCGCGGTCCGTGGTTAGGGATGCTCAGCTGGCCCTCTGCTCTTTTTTTGTTTTTGCGTTAGTCCTTATTGTGCTTGTTTTCCTTGTATTGGCTGATGATGAGCTCCATTAAGAGGTCAGCAAGCTTGATCTTGCTCATCTTGCCAAACTCGGTGACGATGCCCTTTGGCGAATAAACCGAAGCGGCGTTGTCATTGGAGTTAAAGCCAATGTCACGGTCGGCGACGTTGTTGACCACGATAAGGTCGAGCTTCTTGCGTTGGATCTTATCCTCGGCATTCTTCTGGAAGTTCTCGGTCTCAGCAGCAAAGCCTACCGTGAACGGACGACCTTCGTCTAAGTGGCCGACGTAGGAGATGATGTCCTCGTTCTTGACCAGCTGTAAGGTCAGGAACTCACCGTGCTCTTCCTTCTTGAGCTTGGTGTTCATTGGCTCAATCAAGCGATAGTCGGCGACGGCGGCACAGCCAATAAAGATATTGGCCTGGCCCATCTGCGACTTGACTGCATCGAGCATCTGGCTGGCGGTGGTGACATCAATGCGCTTGACGTTGTTTGGCGTGGCCAGGTTAGTAGGTCCCGAAATCAAGGTGACGTCCGCGCCCATCGTGGCGGCCATTTGCGCTAAGGCATAGCCCATCTTGCCCGAGCTGCGATTGGTGATCACGCGGGCTGGATCGATGCTCTCTTCGGTTGGACCGGCGGTAACCACGATCTTAAGGCCAGCGCCATGCGACTTAGGTAAGAGCTTGGTTTGGGTGAGTGCTATCGGCTCTTGTGGAGCTGGTAGGGCGGTGAACTTGGTTGGGTCGTACGGCAGCGCAATGTGCTCGTTTAACAGGGCGCAGATGTACGAGAAGATGTCATCGACATTGCGCATGCGGCCCATGCCGCTATCGCCACAGGCCAGATCGCCTTCTTCTGGAGCAATGATAAAGATGCCACGCTGTTGCAGCGTCTTTAAGTTTTCCTTGGTGGCCTCATTGATGAGCATGCGGGTGTTCATCGCAGGGGCGACCACAACCGGGCAAGCCGAGGCTAAGACGCTCGTGGTGACGGCATTGTCGGCCATACCGGCTACCATCTTGGCTAAGGTGTTAGCGGTAGCTGGGGCAATGACATAGAGGTCAGCGTCACGGGTGATGCCGATGTGGTCAATGCCTTCGGCGCTGTCAAAGACATCGGTCAAGACCTGATGGTGGCTTAAGGCGGCAAAGGTGGCGGGGGTAACAAAACGAGTGGCGGCCTCGGTCATAACCACGCGTACTTCCGCGCCATTCTTGACGAGCTTACGGCATAGTTCGCAGGCCTTGTAAGCGGCAATTCCACCTGTAATTCCGAGCACTATCTTGCGATTTTGAAGAAGTAATTGGCTCATGAAAATTCTCCTTACTGAGTCCTGCTTGAGACAAGTAGCAATGGGCGGTGTCTTGCCCTCATGTTTGCTGGGGCTCGGCACCTGAAATCGGTACTTGCTCTAACTTGTGTTTGCATGGCGCAAAGCCATGCGCTTAACCTATCTTAAGGCACTTGTGCCTTGAGTGGCATCATTTCTTCGGAGATCTGAGAAGTCACAGGCGTTACACGCCCTGGGTGTGAGTACACCGGGCGTGCTTTTGGCCTGCACCTTTGAGATCTGCATGCTACCTTTTGCCTCAAGCAGGGAGCTGCCACTTGATAACATGGTGGCTAAATGCCATTTTTCAAGCATTAATCCCCATCTTATTAGCGCGAGCCTGGGCTGTAACGAGGTGCAAACCACCTCTGCGTGTGGCCCTGTTAAAGGCCTTAACTTAAGTGCTGCTTGGGGGATGACTGTACCGTCTGAGTTGGAGGAGCGGCACTTTAGTGCGATGGGGTTAGCAGTACCTAAGTGCGATTGGGGCAAGGCCGCGCTTGCGCTTGGCTTGGGAGCGGGCGATGCCTCAGTGTGGCTGTTTTGGATGGACAGTGCTTAAGTGCGATTTGGAATGGCTGTGCCTAAGCTTGGTTTGGGGCGGGCGGTGTCTCAGTCAAGCTTTAGAGCGGGTCGAGCTTGAGCCCAGCTGGTGCAGCGGTGCCACGTCTCAGCGCAGCATGGTGGAGCTGTGTCTTAGCGTAGCTTGGGTGGTAGGGCCGCACCAGCGCTTGGCAGTGGGGCTGCCATGAGATGGCTTGGCGGGGCGCACCTCAGTGCGGTGAGGCCTGAGGTGCGCGATTTAGCGTCGTGGGGGCTGCGCTGTTGGGGCGGGCGCTGAGGTTTGGTTACTTAGCCTCGTCCATGGCGCGCTTTAAGACCTTGGCGCACTTGAGGTTGTAGTCCACGATCTCCTTGATCTTATTTAAACTCTCGACCGTGAGCAGGCGCGGGCTCTTTTGCTCGTCGAGCACGCCGCTGTCGTAGGCGGCCTCGATAAAGCTGCGGAAGTCCGGCGGGAAGAGCTTGGCCTCTTGCGCATACTGGTGGTACTGCTTTTCTAACAGGTCGATCGCGCCTAAGACTTGGCGGCACTCGTTTAACTGCTGCTCAATCACCGAGCCATCAGGGAAGGTGCTCTTCACTTGCAGCTCGTAGATCGACTTGATCTTCACGGCAGCTTGGGCCACCTGCATATAGGTGAAGATGTAGCGCATGCTGGCGCGTGGTTGCATCTTGAGCTGGTACTTGCCGTGAGTGAAGAGCTTAACGGCGGTGCTGGTGATGGCGGCACTGGCAATGGTCATCGCGGTGTAGGCTAAAAGCAGACCTAACATCACAGCGATGGCCAGGAAGATGTTATCTTGCTGCGAGCTTAGAGAGTAGATCGCAAGTGGAGTAAAGGTCGATAGGCCGCCTAGGAAGCCCACATTAAAGAAGCTGAGCCAAAACTTGTTGGTGGCAATGCCGTAGCGCGCGGTGCCGTAGGTCACGCCGATTAAGATACAGGCGGCCACATTGCTCGGGGAAAAGGCGTAGGTCTCAGTGCCATCTACTAATAAGCGGGTCAAGCAGCCGGTGCCACCACCAAAGAAGACAAACATGAAGCACAAGATGCGATCCATTTTAGTGAGCCTCCGTGCTGTGATTGCTCTCGGACGCTGGGTCGGTGTTAAGCAGCGTGCTCGCGTCCATAAGGTCGTGGGAGTCTGTGTCACTTAAGTCAGCGCTGGCGTCGAGGTTCAGGGTCTTGAGGTATTGCTCGAGCTCTTGGCGCTCTTGGCTATTGACACTTTGGCTGACATTGCCGTGGATCATGTGGCCGATGCTCATACCGCCCTGGGCGCAGAAGATGCCAAAGAGCGTGGTTACGCCAATATAGATTAAGAGCATCATCAGACGCTTGTGGTAGCTGCGATCTTCATAGAGCGCAATAAGATCGGTGGTAAAGGCCGAGAGGGTGCCTAGGCCGCCCACCAGACCAATCAGGAGCGCTAAATGAATGTCCTGCGGCAGGGCCATGGCGATGATAAAGCCTCCGGTGAGGGCCGCGATGATATTAACAAATAAGACCCCCAGAGGTACCAAGAAGGCTGAGGGGTACATCAGAATCTGCAAAATAGCCGCACGCACGACCGCGCCGACGCCCCCGAAGGTGAAGACGGTCACGAGAACTTGCCACGAGTAGTCCATGGATAATGCTCCCAATGAGGTGGGCCTGAGGCCACACCGTTAAATTTTTGGTGCGGCCATTATAGCGAAGCGGGATCTGGGGCGCCGTAGGCTGCACTATGATTATGAGCCAAGTCATACATCTTTCAGGCAATTTTGCGCGGAAGTTGGGGAAAAAGCTTTGACCTTTACTTTGAGATCGTTTACAATCCCACGGTTATGATTTTTGGGATCGCCTCGATTAGCACCTAAGCTGAGCTGCGACAAGCGAAAGCGTTAGGATTTGTGAGCAGGCTTGAAAAAAGCGGCTTGCAGCTAGTCAAAGTGAGACCTTAAGCTGCCTTGTACTAAGGTTGGTATCGTGATAACCCGAGGTTTTCATGCCACGCAAGCTTGGGAAAGCGTGCGATTAACTCAGGAAGCTTAGCTTACTGAGAGGTCAAAGCGGAGCGAGGATGGATTAAGCGTCTGTTCTTTGCCGTGGCAACGCTCTATAGCGTGTGTGCCTCAGTTCAACAGCCACCGCATCCAAATGTCAGGGAAGCTCGATTTAGTTTAAGGTACCGCTAGTAGCCATTACTATGTCCTATTTAGGCTAATATAGGCCGATCTTACGGGACTTTTATGCTAGAATGGCGCCCGTTTTGTTGTACCTTTGAATGGTTACAGCTCTTGTTAGGTGCTGTGATCCGTATAGTATATTTGGAGTGTGACTAGACATGTCCAGAGTTTGCCAAGTTACGGGCAAGCGCCCGGCAGTGGGCAACCATCGTTCCCACGCTAAGAATGCTGCCAAGCGCCGCTTCCTCCCAAACTTAAAGTATCACCGTTTCTGGGTGGAGAGTGAGAGCCGCTTTGTCAGACTGCGTGTTACCACTAAGGGTATGCGTATTATTGACAAGTTAGGTATCGATGCCGTTCTTGCTGATATGCGCGCTAACGGCGTTAAGATCTAAGGGAGGCTATCATGGCTAAGAAAGGCGGTCGCGAGAAGATTCGTTTAAATTCTTCAGCAGGTACCGGTCACTTCTACACTACTACTAAGAATCGTCGTACCACTCCAGGTAAGATGGAGATCATGAAGTACGATCCAGTAGTACGTAAGCACGTTTTATATAAGGAAGGCAAGATCAAGTAATTGATCTCCTCCTTGGCGCGCAGCGCACAAAAAGGGTTGGCCGCAGGGCCAGCCCTTTTTGTTACCTGCACCAATATGCTCCATTATGTAGCACAGCACCCGCCCCGATTCAGGCTCAGTGCAGAGCGATGCCCGTAATTGCCTCCGGCCCTAACTGAGCCTCAAGTGGGCCCCAGTTCCTTCCTCTGCGAGACCGGTGCGGCTCAGTGCCCTCGCCGCTCGGCTCTGGCTTGAGCCACAGGTGGGCACCAGTCCCTTTCCCTTTGAGACTGGTTTGGTTCGTGGCGCCCTCGCCGCTCAGCTCTGGCTTGAGCCTCAGGTGGGCACCGGCCCCTTTCCCTTTGAGACTGGTTTGGTTCGTGGCGCCCTCGCCGCTCAGCTCTGGCTTGAGCCTCAGGTGGGCACCGGCCCCTTTCCCTTCGAGACCGGTGCGGTTCGTGGAACCCCAGCCGCTCGGCTCTGGCTGGAGTCTCAGGTGGGCCCCAGTTCCTTCCCTTCGAGACCTATTCGGTTCGTGGCGCCCACGCCGCTCGGCTCTTGCTGAAGTCTCAGGTGGGCCCCAGCCCTTTCCTTTTGAGACCGGTGCGGTGCAAGGCGCCCGCGCCACTCTGCTCCTGCTTGTGCCTCAGGTAGGACCCAGCCCCTTTCCCTTCAAGACCGGTGCGGTTCGAGGCGCCCTCGCCGCTCAGCTCCTGCTTGTGCCTCAGGTAGGACCCAGCCCTTTCCCCTTCGAGACTGGTTTGGTTCGTGGCGCCCTCGCCGCTCGGCTCTGGCTGGAGCCGCTGGTGGCCCCGGCCCCTTTCTCTTCGAGACCGGTGCGGTGCAAGGCGCCCGCGCCACTCGGCTCTGGCTGGAGCCTCAGGTGGGCACCAGCCCCTTCCTCTTCGAGATCGGTGCGGTGTGGGGCACCCCAGCTTTGCGGGGTTTGCTGGAGATAGCGATGGCAGCGTATGCCTAACCGGGCGGCGCGGCTGATCAGATCGCTGGGTACCTGATGCCGCGCCCCTTGGGGCGGGTGGGTGGGCCGTTTTAAACTTGAGCTATCTACCGTAGTGAGGCGTAAGCCAGCAGGGAAGTGCGGCGCATACGGTGCGGGTACCCTCAGCTCGGCAGCGCGGCCGATCAGATCGCGCAGTACCTGATGCCGCGCCCCTCACTGCTCTCAACTTGAGCTCGCTCCCGCAATGAGGCGCAAGCTCGCAGGCAAGGGCGGCGCACCTGGCATGGGCTTACCAGGATGTGTGGCCAGCCTGCGGGCGCGGGGGGCACGTGCGGACAGCTCTTACGTGGATGCGCCTCAGGGCGGCGCTAGAAATTTTCTCAAATTGGGTTAAGGTGCGCTTTGTGGGGGCGCTTTGCGGCTATGATGAGCGCTGGCCCCGATCTTAATCGGGTCGCCTAGTCCAAGGAGAAGATGCAAATGCCAGAACTGCCTGAGGTTGAAGTTACCAAGCGGGGCGTGGAGCAAGTGCTGCTGAACCACACCATCGTCGATGTCTTTATCGGGGAAAAGAAGCTGCGCCAGCCCTTAAGCCCGCGCCTGCGTGAGCTCGTGGGCGCCAAGGTAACGCGCCTGGAGCGCCGAGGTAAGTACATCGTGGTTTTCACTACCCATGGTTCCCTCATCATCCACTTGGGCATGACTGGGCATTTGAGCATTGTGCCTTCGGCTACTGAGCGCGTGCTCCATGATCACTTTGAGCTGATGCTCGATAGCGGCACTTCGGTGCGCTACCACGATGCGCGCCGCTTTGGTCTGGTGGTCTATATCGAGCCTGATGCCGACCCTTATCAGTATCCGGCCTTAGCGGTCTTAGGCCCGGAGCCCTTAAAGCCTGATTTTACCGGCGAGGTGCTCTATGCCGCGCTGCAAAAGCGCAATAGCTCGATTAAGCAGGCCTTAATGAATTCAGCCGTGGTCGTGGGGGTGGGCAATATCTACGCCTGCGAGTCGCTCTTTTTGACGGGGATTAATCCTGAGCGCAGCTGCCGCTCACTCAGTTTAGAAGAGGTGACGACCTTGGTTGCCAACATCAAGGAGCTCTTGACCTCCTCGATTGCCAGTGGCGGTACCACGATCCGCGACTTTGAAGGCGCGGACGGTAAGCTCGGCTACTTTGTGCAAAATCTTAAGGTCTACGGCCACGCCGGAGAGCCGTGCTCGGTGTGCGGTACCCCGATCAAGCGCATTGTCCAAGGCAATCGCTCGACCTTTTTCTGCCCTAAGTGCCAAAAATAGGGATATGGGCCCGGCCCTTATGAGTCGGGCGGCTTGCTGGAACCTGCTGTTGGCGGTTTAGACGGTATGAGCGCCCAGCCACTGGGTCGTGGCCTAGTTGCTGGGGCTTGATGGTGCCGGGCTGGAAGCTCGGCCGCGTGGTGGTCTAGGTTAGCGGATCTCGCTAAATTGCACCTGTGGGGTGTCCTTCATCTTTTCCAGGATGGCCTTGGCGACGTTGTGCGGCACAAAGTGGCTGATGTCGCCGCCGTGGACGATGAGCTCGCGTACAAAGGACGAGGAGATAAATGCCAGGTTGCCGTTGGTTGGCAGCATGACCACTTCAAGCTGCGGCACAGCGACGCGGTACATGCCGGTTAATTGCATCTCGTAGTCGTAGTCGGCGACGGTGCGAATGCCACGAATTAAGATGTTGGCTTCATGGGCCTTGATGAAGTCGGCAATCAGGCCGGTAAAGCCGATCACCTCAACATTGCTTAAGGTCTTGCAGCAGCTCTTCATCAGCTCCACGCGCTCTTCTAAGCTAAAGAGCGGCTTCTTGGTTGGGCTAAAGGCCACGCCCACAATCAGGCGGTCAAAGAGTTTGCTGCTGCGCTGGATGATATCAAAGTGGCCTAAGGTGGCTGGGTCAAAGGTGCCCGGAAATACCGCGATGTTCATCGGAAAAAACTCCCTGCCTCTGGGGCGCTAATTTTAGGACTGGGGACCGCGTGCTGCGGGCCATCGACCATCTTACCTCAATTGCCTGAGCCTGGGGGCTACTTGGGTCACAAATGCGCGGTGCGCTTAGCTGGTGCTGAGCTGGGCGCACCCGTGTGCTGTGTGCTTAGTGGCGCACGCGCTTAGATGCGATAGCGCTCGAGCGCCTGCTCAAAGGTGCTGCCTACCATCTCGGGGGTGATGCGCTCCATGGCGTGCTCGGTGCGCACCCGATAGCGCCACGGGATCTCCTTGCCCTTGAGCTCAGCCTTAGCAAGCTTGCGATAGACCGAGACGTTGAGATCCATGAAGTTCCAAGGTCCCACGCGCGCATCATCGTGGATGGCAAAAAGACCGATCACCGGAGTGCCTAGGGCCGAGGCTAGGTGCATGCTGGCTGAATCGGGGGCCACAACTAATTTGCTGATGCTCAGGAGCGCGGCTAATTCTCTTAGGTTGGTGCGCCCACACAGATTGATGCAGCCCTTGACCTGCTCGGCGATCGCTTGGCAGGTCTCAAGCTCGAGTTTGCTGTGGCTGCCTAGGAGTACCACCTGCATATTGTGGCTTTGCGCTAGACGTGTTACCTCAACATAGCCCTCAACCGTCCAGTTCTTGCTCGGCTTAGCTGAGCACGGAGCGATCGCACAGACCTTTTCGTGGGATACCAGGCAGCGCGCGCGATCTATTTGATAAGGGTCGAGCTTAAAGTCCCAGTAAGGCTCGCACACCGGGAAGCCCGCTGCCTCAGCAAAGGCCATAAAGCCTGCCAGCACGTGCGGGTTCTCGGGGCTTGGCACCTGATCGGTGATAAAAAAGCGTTGGCCTTCGCGGCCGCGCTCTGCGTCGTAGCCGTATTTTTTTCTTGCCGGGATCACGGTGCTGGTGAGCGAGGCCTTAAGCGAGGTTTGCAAATTGAGCAGGGCGTCATAGGTGAGGCTGTCTTTGAGCTCGCTCTTGAGATCCAAGATCGCCTTTAAACCGCGCTCTTTGAATTTGACCTTGAGCATCGGGATGAGGTCGTGGCCTTGCTCATCGCAAAAGAGGCTGGAGAAGCGCTCATCGATCACCCAGGTGAGCTTAAGCTCCGGATAGGTGCGCGCCAGCGCGCCCAAGAGACCAAAGGCATTGATACAGTCGCCGAGGGCCGTCAGGCGCAGAACGCATAGTCGTGGGTGATACTCTGAACTCATGGGGGCTCTCCTTATCGTCCCTTTTTGGGCATGATTGTACCCCATGCAGTGCGCCTTGTGGCCTGTGCTAAAATTCTGAACTTGTGTGCCTGTAGGGTACAGGCCTCAAAGTAAGACGTGGGAGCAGGGGTTATGACGCTGCGTTTGGTAGGATGGTTAGGCCTCCTCGAGTTGCCTTTGGCCTTATATCTAGCGCATAACTATGGTGCGCCTGAGGCCAATCTGCCTTGGTTTGTGCCCAGCACTTTTTACGCGGCGGCCGTGGGTCATTTCTTCGTCTTAAGTGCCCTGGTGGCGCTCATTTTGATCGCGCCGCTGTGTCGGCGGCATTGGTCCAAGGTGCGCTTTACCTACGCCCTGATTATCCTAGTGCTGTTCAATGGCTTGCTTGCGATCGATGCCCAAGTCTATGCCTTAAACCACTTCCACTTTACCCCAGCGGTGTTTGAGCTCTTTGTCCATCGCGGCGAGCCTTTGTCGACGGTGAGTCTTGAAGTGTGGCTCAGCATCGGCTGGCGTCTTTTATTCTTGATCGTATATAGCGCGGTGGTCTTGCTCGTCAGCTGGTTCTTGGCCCTGCACAAGGTGCGCTGCCGCTTGCTGGCCGGTTTATGTCTCTTGTCCTGGGTGATGGCCAATCTCATCCATGCCTACGCAGACGCCAAGCAGGTCACACCCCTGGTGGAAATCGCCTCCCGCTTGCCGTGGTATCACCCGCTGACCATGAACACCTTCTTGCAAGAACATGGTCTGATGGAGGTGCGCCCCGAGCATGTGACCCGTGAGCAAATGGCTTTGAGCGCCCAGCGCCCGCTCAATTACCCTAAGCAGCCTTTGACCTACTTTGCTCATGTGCGTGAGCCTTATAACGTTCTGCTCATCACCGTGCCGTCGCTGCGCGCCGATATGCTCGCTGCCTCGACTATGCCTAATGTGACCGCATGGAGCTTAGGAGCGCATGTCTATGAGCGTAACTTTGCCGCCTCCAATAGTACCCGTGGTACTTTCTTTAGTTTGCTCTATGGTTTAACCCCATCCTATGGCTCCAATGTGCAGGCGGCAGGACAAGAGCCGGTCTTGATCACCGCGCTTAAGGCCAAGGACTATGCCCTGCGCTTTTTCATGGCCTTTGACCATGAGGCCTTGGGCTTTGATACCACCTTGGGGGTACCGGCCAGCTCGTTTTATCCCGTGGACTTAACCTCAGAGGTTAAGGCCCGTGATAGCGCGGTCATTGCTGGCTTTGCTGATTTCATCAGCTCCCATGATCCCAATAAGCGTTTCTTTGCTTGGGTGGCCTTAGATGGCCTGCGTACCTATGCCCTAGATTCTGCCGTGGCCCAGCCCTTTAGCCCGGCTAATAAGAGCCTCAATAAGCTCGCCTTGGGCCCGAAGACCGATCCCGTGCCGGTCTTTAACCTCTATCGCAATGCAGTCTATTACGCCGATACTCAAGTGGCCAAGGTGCTCGAGGCCCTGGCGGTCAGCGGCCTTGGGGATAACACTATCGTGATCTTGACCTCAGATCACGGCGAGGAGTTTAACGACAATGGCGCCAATTACTGGGGCCATAATAGCAACTTCAGCCGGGTTCAGATGCAGGTGCCGCTGGTGATCAAGTGGCCGCAAAAGGCGCCGGAGCGGGTTAATCGGGTTACCGTGTCCTACGATGTGCCTACTACCTTGATGACCCAGGTCTTAGGCGTACAAAATCGCCTGCGCGACTTTAGCTTGGGACGTGACTTGTTAGCTCCAGCTCCGCACCCGCGCAAATTCCTCTTAGTAGGCTCGTATCTGGAGCAAGCTCTGCTCGAGGAAAAGCGTATCGTGGTGATCGACGCCCAAGGCCGCCTGTCCTTTAAGGACTGGAACTATCGCCCACTTGAGTCTAGTGAGCCTAGCTCTAACCTCTTTGCTGCCATTCGCCAAATGACCGCTTTCTTGCAAGATGCCAGTGTGGCGGAGGCGAGTGAAGCGAGCGTCGTGATGCAGGCGCGTTTTAGCGAGGACCAATAGATGAGAGAGCATTTAAGCTGGGGTAATTACTTATGCCTCTTAGCCTTGCTGCTCCTAAGTGCTGCCTTAACTCTAGTCTTGGGACGCAACGAGCACTTTGACTTTACCCAGGTGCAGTTCCTGCTCCATGGCCTGCACGCCGCCTTTACTGGGCAATATTTGCCCTTTGGCGTCGAGGGCGGCCTGTGGGGCAATAACCCCGGCGTCTTAAGTTCGTGGCTTGTGGGCTTTCCTTTCAAGTTAGTCTCAAGCTCGTACGCCCCGCTCTACTTGCAGGTGCTGCTTGATGTACTGGCCCTCATTTTGATGCTGCGTGCGCTCACTCAGCTCTTTGCGCCACGTGCGGTGATGTTAGGGGCCCTGTTCTTGACCTTAGGCCCGTGGGCCTTGGGAACCACCGGTTTTAACCCCGCAGGCTTTTTATCCTTAGGTTCAGCCTTAGTGCTCTCGAGCCTAGTGGTCTTGCGCCGTGACCGCGACCTTAAGATTTCGGGCCTGCACCGCCTGGTCAGTACCTTATGCTTATTCTTGGGCCTGACTTGGTGCTTGCAAGTGCACAGCTCTTGGCCCGTCTTGTGGCTTATGGTGCTGCTCTTATGGCTGCGCCGCGATATCAGCTTAAGCCTAGTGGGCCTGATCTTAGGTCTGATTTTGGCGGGACTGTCCTTAGCTCCGTACTTGGCGCAAGTAGCCTCCAATCCGAGCTTAACTAATATTACCAATGCCGAGCAGCTGGAGGGTTACTGGGGCTATGGCATCGTCCATGTTTACCCGCTCTTATTAGGCCTGTTAGATGTGCTGCGGCTGGGCTCCTTATGGGGCAGCCCTGAGGTGCTCTTACCGGTGTTCTCAGGACAAGAGGGCCTGATTGCTACTATCTTAGGCTATGGCTTTATCGGCCTTTATTGGCTGGTGGGTCTAGCGTCCTTGCTGGTGACCGCTTCGTGCGCATTCTTTGTCTTATCTCGCTTTAGCGGGGGTGCGGCCTCAGGGCGCTTGCATTTGGTGCGCGCCATTACCTTGTGTGCGCTGCTTTCAGCTCTGCTCCTGGCGGCGGCCATGCCCCGCGTGATCACCACGGAGGATGTGGTGGTCTTGCTGCCTTTTGCCTTATTGCCGCTGCTAGCGTATTTCTCGGTACGCGCTCCGGGCTATAAGCCGTTCTTGGTGGTAAGTCTCGTCTTTATGGTACTGTCGCTACCAGTGATGGCGCTGTCCTCGCAGCGCTTTAATGGCACGGAGGGCTTTCATCAGCAGGTCTATCGCACCTGCCTCATGGCCTTCCCTGAGCAAGATTGCTTTGCCTATGGCGCGGCCTTGCCCGATGACGTGCGCCTTAATATGGCCGGTAGTGTCAGCATCAGCGAGGGCTTGGTGGCGCGCGTGCTCCAAGGTCAGATTCCTGAGCCCAACCAGTTAGCGCAAATTAGAGCGCAGCGCGCGGAGCGCGCTGCCGCTGCGGCCGCAGCAGTAGAGAGCGGAGCTGAGGTGACGACCACGTCGGCTGCGGGTTCAGCGTCATTGCCAGCGGCTGCACCATTGCCAGCGGCTGCACCATTGTCAGCGGCTGCACCGCAGCCAACAGATACGCCGCTGGTGTCGAGCACGCCGCTCATGGAGAGCTCAGGGGAGCTCAAGCTTGAGTCTGAGGCTCAGCAGAATGAAGCGCCTGAGGGGAGCGTGGTGGACACCGGCTCGGGTGTCACCGGTGAGTTGATTATTAATTAGGGGGAGGCAAGATGACTGACAACTATCGTCAATTGAGCTTTATGCGCCTTGATGTGGGCGAGGTTAACTTCTTGGTCGACCCTAAGAGTGGCTTTAATGACAGCACCCTCTATGAGACGCTCCAGCACTACTGTGATCCTGCGTACTTACAAGAGCATGCCCTCGACGTGCGCTTTTGTGGCGGCCGGGGCCAGACCATGCTCTTTACCCTAGGTCCTAAGGACATCGGTGCCCTTTATGGCCCAGTGCGCGACTTTGCCTTAGAGGCGGCCAAGTCCGAGCAGCCGCTGCAAACCACCTTCCCTTTGTGCCTGCGCTTTTATCGCCGAGGCGGCCTCATTGGCAAGGTGCTCAAAGAGGGCTTTTGGCGCTGGAGTAAGACGGCGCAGCGTGCCCGTGCGGAGTTTGAGCTGACCTCTCAGCTCTACGCTGAGGGCTTTCCGGTGCCCCGGCCGCTTTTGGCACGAGAGGGCTTTAACCATTGCTTTGTCACCAATGCCTTGGTGATGGAGCAGCTGCCTCATACGCAAAACTTGGCGGAGATCTTGGAGCAGCGCGCTCTCACCCCCGAGGAAATTATTTTGGTGGCGCACACCTTAGCGCGCTTTTTTAAGGCCGGGGTTTATCACAGCGATCTCAATATCCGCAATATTCTGTTCACGGAAGATAGCTCTGCTTGTTATCTCATCGACTTTGATAAGTGCAGCCGGGGTAAGTTAAGCCAAGGTTTAGTGACGCAAATGCTATCGCGCCTCGAGCGCTCCTTTACCAAGGAGCAAGAGCTCAAGGAGTACGAAGAGGCTCGGCTCAATGTCCCGGCCATTATGACCTTGGTGCGCGCCCAAGTGGCAGCGAGTGTGAAGCATTTGCCCCAAGACAAGTGGCAGCAAGTGCGCACCCTCATAAGTGCTGTGCAAGCTAAGCTCAGTGCGCTGCGTGCCCAGGGGCCGTGGCATAAGAAATAGGCTTGGTTTTGGTGCAAGCCTTGCACGTTGCGCAATAAGCTCCCCGCTCTGCTTATTTTGGTGCAAGGCGTGCACGGCTAAGGCGCCAAAATTGCTTGTAGTGTTTTGCGCCCATCTAGAAAAAACGCTAGAATGGCGTAGTGTGGGAATCTTGGGATTTAAGAGCAGATCGCCCTTAAATCAGGGCAGCTGGCGCTGCCTGGGACTTAATCATGCGCGTGAGCGCCGCAGGTTATATGAAAACATTAGTTATCGTCGATCATCCTTTTTATGATCAATCAGTGGTCAACCGTCGCTGGTTGGATGAAGTGCGTAAGTACCCAGATGAGTTCTTGGTGCACAATCTCCAGAGCTCGTACCCTCGAAGCTCAATCGATCCAGCCTTGGAGCACTCGATTATTGATAACAATGGTTCTATCGTGTTCCAGTTCCCAATGTTCTGGTTTAACACCCCACCAATGCTCAAGTCGTGGGTTGATATCGTGTTAAGCCCAGGCTGGGCCTATGCCGGGGGCAAGCACTTAGAGGGCCGTAAGGTCGCCTTTGCTGTGACCTGTGGCGGCGCGGAAGAAAACTACACAGCTGAAGGCATTGGCTTTAGCGTCGAGCAGTT
Organism: uncultured Anaerobiospirillum sp.; assembly: GCA_944390115.1. Taxonomy (GTDB): domain Bacteria; phylum Pseudomonadota; class Gammaproteobacteria; order Enterobacterales; family Succinivibrionaceae; genus Anaerobiospirillum. Next base: position 38,524 of record CALXOW010000102.1, on the reverse strand, counting down.
CTTAAACTCCTATATTTGCGCTTTCAAGCGCTGTGGCGCGGAGTACGCCGGTCTTTACACCTTCTACAACGCCAAGCCAGTCAAGGGCGAGCTTGATATGAGCACCGTGGTCGAAAGCGCCAAGGGCTATGTCGAGTTCCTGCGTACGATTAAGCAAGACGCCTAGTGTCCGCACCCGCGGCGCATTACGAAAAAGCCAAGCGTAAGCTTGGCTTTTTTCGTGTGCGCGCCGCCCGAGGACGTTCGGCCGACCGCCCTGCCGCCCGCCCGTGGGCCGTGGGCGGAACTTGGTCGGCCCTAGAGCAAGGCCTCGAGGGCGTTCAGGGTCGCGCTGATGGCGCCGCGCCCGGCTTGCTGCACCTCAAAGGCATTCATGCCGGTGGTGCTCATGAGCTTAGGGTCTTGTAAGAGCTTCTCGCAGATATTGTAGAGGCTGTGGTGATCCACCGCGACATAGGCTCCGCCGCGCTCAATCAAGTTCTCGTATTGCTCGGTAAAGTTGTAGTAATAGCGGCCAGTGATGAGCGGCAGGGCAAAGTACGCAGGCTCAAGCGGATTGTGGCCACCTACCTCCACTAAGCTGCCGCCCATAAAGATGAGGTCGCACAGGCCTAAGTAAAACTCGATTTCGCCCATGGTGTTGCCCAGGAGCACGTCTTGGCTGAAGCCGGTGAGATTGCGGTCAAACTCAGTCTTTAAAGCATAGGAGCCTTTGATTTCATTTAGGAAATTTTGGGCGCGAGTGACGCCGGACTGATGGCGCGGCACCAAGATGAGCTTGAGGTTGGGGTAGAGCTGCTTTAAGGAGTAGTAGGTCTCCAAGACCATTTCCTCCTCGCCCTCATGGGTCGAGATTGCGCCGATGACTTGGCATTCTTGCCCTAAGGCCGCCGCTTGAGCTTGCCAGAAGCGGTAGATGCTACGCGCGTGCTGGAACAGCGTTTCATTGGGGCTTAAATCGTACTTGAGCGAGCCGGTGACCTTAACTTTATTTTTATGCACGCCAATACGGGTGAAGCGCCCGGCGTCATCCTTGGTTTGGCACAGCACTAAGTCCAGGGGCTCAGCAATTAAATCGCGGCTTAAGATCTGATGGTCTAGGTACTTAAGGCAGGTCTTTTCAGGCATACGCGCGTTAAAGACCACCGTGAGCACGCCTTGACGGTAGGCCTCGTGCAAGAGCACCGGCCACAGCTCCGTCTCCATGATAAAAAGATGGGACGGATTGAAGCGGTGAATAAAAGCTCGAACCGCGAGCGGGCTATCAAGGGGCGCAAAGACGTGGTGGGCACCCTCGATTTTTTGCACCTCGCGCGCGCCGGTCGTAGTCGTGGTGGTGACCACGACATAGAGCTCGGGGTGGCGGGCGATAAATTCCTTGATGAGGGGGCGCGCGGCAATAGCCTCGCCCACGCTCACGGTATGAAACCAAACGCAAGGCGCAGTAGGTCGTGGCTGACCGTGATAGCAGCCTAAAAGCTCTAAGGCACGCGTGCCGTACGGTGGGTCATGGCGCTTCTTGTAGCACAAAAAGGCCGCACCTAACGGGGCCACGAGCAAGGTCGCGCCGCTGTAGGCAGTGAGCATTAAACGGGAGCGTAGTTTCATAAGCCCGCCTCCGGCATGAGACTTTCCAGCGCGGCAATAGCGCGCTCTGGGCTAAGCTCCTTTAAGCACTGATAGGTGCCCATCTTACAAGTGCGCTCAAAGCACGGATGGCACGGCTGCGTTGACTCCAGGCAAATGGCTTTATCTGAGAGCGGCGGTGTGTAATTGGTGCTAGTTGAGCCAAAGAGGCACACTTGCGGCACCTGGGCGGCGGCCACGGTGTGCATCAGGCCCGAGTCATTGCAGATGGCGCCGCTGCAGCTGCCCACCAAATCTAAAGCCTCGGTGAGATTGGTTTGCCCGGCAATGTCATAGAAGTAAGGCAGGAGCTCACCAGGGCTTTGCTCTTCTTGGGTCAAGGCACTCTTGATTGCATTGACTGTGGCCTGATCTTTTGGCGAGCCCAAGGCCAAGATGCCATAACCTTTACGGATAAAGTGGGCACTGGCCTGAGCAAAGTACTCAACTGGCCAGAGCTTAGCTGGGCCGTAATTGGCACCACAGCCTAAGGCGATGAGAGGCCTATCTTGGGGCAGGCCTAAGCGCGCGAGCAGCTCAGGGCTTGGAGCCTCTAAGGTGAGCTTGGGATAGGCAAATTGCGGTAAGTCCTGGGCTGATTTGACCTGAGGGTCATTCACGTAGGCAAGAGCGACATAGCGCTCGACCATGCGGGGAAAGAGCTTTTTATCGCAGCGCATGCGATTAATGAGGAAGTAGCGGCTCTCGCCTTTTAAGCCAATACGCTCCTTAATCCCGGCAAAGAAGGGCACCAGGGCCGATTTTAAGGAATTGGGCAGGATGTAGGCGCAGTCAAAGTTCAGGGCCTGAAGCTTCTTACCCTCAGCGCGGCGCGCTCCTAATTGCAGGGCGCCATGGGCAAAGGGATTTTCTAGGATGTGGTCGACCTCAGGCATGCGCGCAATGATGACATGCGCATAGCGTGGCGCATACATCGTGATCTCGCAGCTGGGGTCACGCTGCTTTAAGGTTTTGAGCAGACTTTGGGACATGATGATGTCGCCGAGCCAGGCCGGGGAGATAATCAAAATGCGCTGTGCCATGACAAGCCCTTATCCAATCCAACTTCTCTTAGTTTATCAGCAATTGGCGTATGTGCCGCACCATCAAGTGCGCGGTGGCCCCACGATCAAGTTAGTAGTGCCGCATCAGCAAGGGAGCCGGGGCGGCACAAGTAAGTTATCGGGGCAGCACCAGCAAGTTATCGCGGTAGCACGGGCAAGGAAGCGGAGTGGCACGATTAAAGTTAGGTGCCACGATCAAGTCGGCCCTTTTGGGCTTGCCTTATGACGCTAGCATGCGCACAATGGCAGGTGAGTCTCAGCTGGGGCTGGGTTTGTGGACTAACAAGGCATTGGTCTTTAGGAGTGAAGGATGATCATCGTTACTGGTGGCGCCGGCATGATCGGCAGTAATATCGTTAAGTTGTTAAATGAGCATGGCCGTCGTGACATCTTGGTGGTCGACAATTTGAAGGATGGCCATAAGTTCGTCAACTTGGTCGATCTCGATATCGCCGACTATATGGATAAAGAGGACTTCCACGCGCTCTTTACCGATGAAGTCGCCTTTGAGGCTAAGTACGGCTGCTCCAACATCGATGGTATTTTCCATGAGGGGGCTTGCTCCTCGACCACCGAGTGGGACGGCAAGTACGTCATGAAGAACAACTACCAGTACACGGTTGATCTGTTCGAGTTTGCTACCGCTCACCGCATTCCATTCTTGTACGCTTCCTCGGCCGCCACCTACGGCGATAAGACCGTGTTCGTCGAAGATCGCGCCAATGAAGGCCCGCTCAATGTGTACGGCTACTCCAAGTTCTTATTTGACGAATACGTCCGCGCCTGCCTGCCTCACTTAAAGTCGCAGGTAGTGGGCTTTCGCTACTTCAATGTCTACGGCCCACGTGAGGGCCATAAGGGCACCATGGCTTCGGTCGCGTTCCACCTCAACAACCAAATGCTGCGCGGCGAGAATCCTAAGCTCTTTGAGGGCTGCGACGGCTACCCAGATGGCGGTCAGACCCGTGACTTCGTCTATGTGGGCGATGTGGCCAAGGTCAACCTCTGGTTCTTTGAGCATCAGGGCCCATCAGGCATCTACAACTGCGGTACCGGCCGCGCTGAGCCGTTCTTAAACGTAGCTAAGGCCGTAATTGCCTACCATGGCCACGGTGAGGTCGAGTTTATCCCATTCCCAGAGCACTTAAAGGGTCACTACCAGTGCTTTACCCAGGCCGACTTAACCAAACTGCGTGCTGCCGGTTGTGACGTTGAGTTCAAGACGGTGGCTGAGGGTGTAGGCGAGTACATGCAATGGCTCAATTCAAAGAAATAGACGACTACAACTTCCCCTTTGAGATTGGCGTGATGCGCGATCGCGGCGCGGCGCTCAAGTTTGCCGACTATCTCAACTCGATTGGGATTAAGGCTACGGCCAAGCCCGGCTTTGGCGCCAACTACTCGATCTACGTCGCCAATGAGGCCGATGTCTCCAAGGCTAAGCTCGAGCTGTTGCGCTTTGGCAATAATCCTTTTGCCAAGGCCTACAATCAAGCGGCCTGGTCCCAAGGTAAGACCCCTAAGCGCGAGCGCACGGTCAGCAGTAACGCCAGCTTCCTATCTTTTTCCATGGGGACCTATACCTGGAGTCTTGCGAGCCTGACCTCCATCATTGAGGTCATATGCCTACTGATCTTCGTGCTAAGCCTCGTGCCTAGCCTCGAAAATGCGCTTTTAGGGGCGCTCTCGTGGTACCACTGGGATCAGGTGACGGCTGATTTTCAGGTGTGGCGCGTGCTCACGCCTATCTTCCTGCACTTTGGCATCATCCACATCCTGTTTAACTTGGTGATGTTTGAGGCCTTTGCCCGCCCGATTGAGCGTCACTTTGGCGCCTGGAAGATAGGCTACATCATCCTGACCATCGCCTTGGTCTCGAACATCTTGCAGTTTATCTTCCTGCAATCGGGTCTCGGCGGTAACGCTATCTTCGGCGGCTTAAGTGGCGTGGTCTATGGCGTGATCGGTTATATGGGCGTGCTCTCAAGACGGCATGACTTGCCCAGTGACCTGAGGCTCCCGCCAGGCTTGCTCTTAGTCAGTGCCATCTTCATCGGCATTGGCTTCCTCTTTAGTGGCATCGCCAATATCTGCCACTTAGGCGGCTTATTAGTGGGTATGGCCTTAGCCTTGGTCGACTTCAAGCGCCCATTGCGCTAAGTGCTGGGCTCAGTCGACCAACCCACCAAAAAGAAGCGGAACCCACGGGTTCCGCTTCTTTTTGGTGGATCCAGCACTGTTGGTGCCGCAGCAGCGCGGGATTTAGCTGCGTAGCAGGTCGTAGCTGAACTTGAGGTTGGTGAGGAAGTTCTGGTCGGCCTCATGCTCCTTATCGTGGAGCTCCTTGATTTGATCCTTGATGTCTTGCTCTTGGGCTACTTCTTTGCGCTGCTCCGCAGCCTGCTGCATCTGAGCCTTAATCTCAGAGAATGGGGCTTGCTGGTCAAATTGAGCAGTAAGCTCGTCTTGGCGCTCGTCGATGTCTTGGAGCGTCGCTAGGGCCGCGAGGCGCGTGGTAAAGGTTGGGTTGTCCACGTAATTATAGACGCGCTTGCTGAGCTCCTCTAAGTCGCTGTAGGTCATTTTGCCCAGCGGCGTATCGAGCACATAGTCGGGATTTTCCTTGGCGTAATTGAGCTCATCTTGCTCAATTCCTAACAGCCACATAAAGCTGTCTTCGCCCTTAATGAGCTCTTTTGCCTCATCACTGAGGGGGACGCCGTAGATTAGGCTGTTGAGCACCGAGAGCAGGGCTTTGGTTTGGTCTTCAGGAGTGACAAAACCTTCAAAAGGCTCAATGCCACCAGTCTTAAGCTCAACAGGTACTTTGACCCAATCGCCTTCCTCGTTTTGGTACTCAAACTCAGCATTGACTGAGCCTAAGGTTCCATCCTTGGCTGGATCAGTTGGATTAGCTGTAGTGGCTGGTTCTTGGGCGGCTAGGAATTGCTGGAGGCGCGCCAAGGTGTTAGCCGCGCCGCGCACTGTGTCGCTCTGCTGGGCCATTAAGGCATTGCGCGTGCTTTGTTGCTCGGAACTATTACCGACCTCGAGGCTAATCTGGGTGGTGGGCAAGGCTTCAGCGGCCAAGGTTTTCTTAAACTGCGAATCACCGCCACTGCGGCGCGCGTCCCGGTCTAAGTCTTGGAGCCAGCCTAGGCTCTGGCTGTTGGCCGAATCAGAGATAAAAATCATAGAGTAGCCCTCAAACTTGCTGCGGCAAGGCCGCACCCATGCCTTGCTTAGTGCCACGATTGTGCCAAGGTGTGGCCGTGCGCAATAATTTGCGCCGAGTGCGGCTGTACATGCGGCGCGGTACAAATTTGTGCGTGGTGGAGGCGCGAGCGCCTAGGCTTAAGCAGCTGGCAAAAGCTGCCGCTTAAGGCGGAGCTGGGGCACGGCAGGCGCTGGTTTGGTGCCGTTAAAGGCGTATTAGCGCGCAGCTTGGCTTAAAGGTCATTGGTTTGAGGTTGGTACGGACTGACTCAACAGCTCTGGAGTGATGATGGTTTGACCACTGGCTATTACTTGGTAAAAGGCCGGTAGGACTTGGTGTAGCAAGGTGTGATAACCACGTGGATCGTTGGTGATCTTGGCTTCCATAAAGCAGGTCAGCTGCGTGAGTGCCTCTGTGATTTCTGGATATTGGAGGCTAAGTTTCCGGCATTCTTGGCTCAAGTGCTGTTTGAAGCGCATAGGCTCGTGGCTTGCAGCGTTAAAGCTCTCCTGAATGGCTTTGATTAGGGCGAGTGCGCGGATCGGAGTCACGATCTCCTCTTGGGTCAGGAGCTCACTTAAGCTGCGCTGGTCGCTCAGCGCTTCCAGCATATTTTCCACACTCTCTCGGACGTGGGCTTGGGCTGGGTCTTTTAGGGCTAAGCGGTTGGCCTCAATACTGCGCGCGCAGTAGAGCGCATCGCGTAATGCTTGGCTGGCTGCTATTTGGTCCCAATTGAGGTCAAAACCAGCCTCGTGGGCGGCCATTTCCATTAAGGTGCGGAAGGTGCGGCTGTTGCCGTCCCAAAAAGGATGGGTGTAGTCCAAACGGGCATAGATAGCGCTGATTTTAGCGATAAACTCAGAAGTACTAAGCGGCTTGAGCCTATTGGGGGTAAGCTCAGTGAGCGCTTGATCAAAGCGCGCTAACGCCGCCTCGTCTACCAGCGAGCGCATCGAGAAGATCTGGCGGTTGCTTTGAGAGGGTAGATTGCGCGATGAGATATTGAACGCGCCAGGATCCGAGGCCGGACGAAAGGTACCTGGGGTGTAGCCTGCCACTTCAATTCCGGCAAAGATGCGGCGGTTAAGCTCCAGCACGGTCTCACGGTTTATGGTTGCAGGGATGGTCTCTTTGCGTAGCTTTCTTATGTTTCTGGTGTTAGCTGCAATTACTAAATCTTCGTTTATGTTTTGAAAAAACATATCTCAACTATTTAGGCAAAAAGCTTGTTCATTTCATCAGCTGTTAACTGCATTTCTGTTTCTTCAGAAACTAATGCCTTTTTAGTGCGGTAGTGTTCTGCTATGCGTTTAAGGCCATCATCAAACCCGTCATCATCGATTTCGCCTTCGATGTATTTGTCATACAGCTCACGGTACGGCTTACGTGATGCTTCGTCGGCCAGGTCGACCTCGATAAAGGCCTTGAATCCAGCCATTTCGCGGATACGGATATCGCGTGGGGAGCCTATGCGGTACATGAGATTATCCTTTTAGTTGCTAAATCAATCGTAGTGCAATCTTAGGTGATAGTGGATTGTACGGCAAGCACCAACTACCAAGGCCGAGCCTTGGGGGCTCGGCCTAGGTTAGGTGCGGATTGGTTAGAGCGGTGGGGCGCGTTAGGCTTCAGCCTAGGGCGCTGCTGCAGGGGCGGCCTGCTCGGAGGTTGGAGCGGCGGTTTGGTTGGCTGTCGGCTCGTTATCGCGTAGCAGCTCGTGGCTGGCGTTGAAGTTGGAGAGGAATTGTTGATCCTCTTCGTGATCTGGGTTTTGCAGGCGCTTGATCTGCGTCTCTAAGTCGAGCTTGCTCTCGGTCTCGTCATCCTTCTTGTCATAGGCGGCGCTCACTTGCTCCTGGCTGTACTCTTCGGCCGTCATCTTGGCGGCGCTGGCGGTTTGCTCGGCCTTGTCCGCTTGGGTTTGGAACTTGACCTCGTGCTCTTGTCCTTCTTGCTGCGACTTTGGCTTGCCTGCGTTCTCACGAATCTCGGTCATGATCTTGGCAAAGGGGCCTTGGCCAATGGCTTGGGCCTGCATCTCGTGCTGGCGCCCTTGGATGTCTTGGAGCGCGGCTAGGACCAGGTTTCTGGAGGCCGCTGATGGGTTGTGGACAAAGGTAAAAATGCGCTGGGAGAGGCTCTTTAAGTCGCGTTGGGTCATCTTGCCCAGCGGCGTATCAAAAACGTAGTTGCTGCTCTCTTGGGCCAGCTTCTGCATATCCGCCGATAAGCCGTTGAGGCCAATAAAGCTCGAGGCATCACTGATTAAGCGCTTGGCATCACCGCTTAAGGGCACACCGTAGATTAAGCTCTTGAGCACCGAAGTAGTGGCACTCTTTTGCTCGTCAGGGGTGACCTTGAGGCTGGCCCCACTCTCGTCAGCGCTAGTCTGCTGGGCGCTGAGGTTGCTGGTTTGAGTGTAGCTGGAGGTGGCGTTTAGGGCCTTGGCATGGGTGGCAAACCACTGGTTGGCGTAGGTTAAAAACTTCGAGGCGGTAGCGACGGAGACGGGCGCCTGCGCGCTCGCTGTTGCCTGAGTTTGCTGCTGGGATTGTTGTTGGGCTTGTTGCTGCGCTTGTTCTTGGGCGCTCTTATCAACCTGAGCGGCAATTTGGGTGCTGTTAAGGTCGGTTGCGACTGAATCTTGGGTCAGGTTGTTTTGATTGGCCTGATTACGGGCGTTCTGATCCAGGGCCGCAAGTCGTCCCATGCTAGGACTGTTGACGGAGTCTGAGTTTAAGATCATGGGTCATCTCTCCTCTCCACATGGCCTCACCTCCCAGCTGAGTCTTAGGCCTCAGCTGATGCAGGCATCTGCGGCTGCATAAGTCGCATGATTCATACCGCTCACCCTACCTAAAGCGTGATGTGGATTCAATAATTCAGATCTCATAGATGCGATAGATGCCATGTTTATGCGGTTTTTAATGTCAAAACTTGAGGATGTGTCACAAATTTAAGAACTAAAGGACGCTGGGCATGGGGGCTCACAGGGCGCTTGGTTGTAGCTAATTAGCGCCAATCTGAGGGGGTCTAGCTCAACTTGCCTAAAGTTGGTGCAAAAGCCTGATTTTGCGCCATTTATGCGCATAGCCACCAAAGTGGCAGCAAAGAGGGCCAATCAAGGAGGGAGCCTAGGTTGCCGCACGGGCAATGTGAGCAATCTTTGCCGCGCGGGGCAAGGACAAAATTGGCTTGAGCCTGAGTTCGCACCGGCCCAGGTTCCTTAGAGACCGGTTAGGTGCGGGGCGCCCAAGCCTCACCGGGCTTGGGGTGAGACACCGGTGGCAACGGATCAGAGCCGGGCAGCGCGCCAGAGCGTATTGAGCTGCACCTGAGGGCGCGCCCCATGGGCGGGCGGGTGGGCCACACGCAATTGAAGCTTAAGCCGAAGTGGCTGGAGGCACGGGGCGTCAAGCAGTCACGGATTGCGGCAACAAAAAAGCGGTGCCGGAGGGCCACCGCTTCTTTGGGCTTGAGCTCAGGCCTTTAGCCGCATCGGCCTATTGATAGACGTAGTTGGTGAAGAGCAGGTCTTGCAGGACTGGGCCGCCCTTCTTCTCGGCTAAGATCTCGGCGACACGGGCGCGGCACTCTGCGCGCAAGGCTTCACGACCGGCGGCTGTGGCAATGGCGTTGTACTCCTTGGTGCCGATGATCGATAAGATCGCGTCACGAATCAGCGGGTCTTGCTCGGTGACTAATGGCAGGTCGGCATTGTCCTTGACCATGATGTTCACGTGAATGCGCACGTAGTGCAGACGACCCCGGCCCATGCTCGCCAGATTGGTAGTGAAATCAGGCGTCATGTCGTAGTAGCCAATCTCAGGGGCGGTGGCTTGCACTAGGACTTCGTTGGGGTTAGTGGTGCTCGCCACATTGAGGGCAGCAGCCTTAGAGGAATCAGGTGCGGCAAATGCTGGAGCGGTGCTGACACTCAGCGCACTGACAAGCACTAATGCAGCGGCGGTCAAATTCTTGTGGTGCATAGCAGTCTTCACTTTGTGATGTTCGGTCATATCCCAAAACTTGGAATATGCCCCATAAATTATGGTCATGGGCGTCGGGCGCAACGCGTCACAAACGTGCCCACTGAGCTTGCTTGCAAAAATCGTTCTAGCTTGCGCAGGTGGGCCCGCTTAAGGCGGCGCTGACGCCGCCTATTGGCGCTTAAGCCTTGGGTTCAGCGGACTCGGCGGCCTTAGGCTCTTCAGCCTTGGTCTCGGTTAGGGCCTCAGTCTTAGCCTCATCAGCCTTGCTCTCTGCTGGGGCATCAGCTACGGCTTTGATCTCGCCCTTCGACTCCTCGGCCTTGGTCTTTGGCTCTTCGGCTTTAGTTTCAGCTGGAGCCTCAGCTGAGGGCTCGGCCTTCGGCTCCTCGGGCTTGGCCTTGGTCTTGAGCTTGATCGAGGTGATCTCTTGCTTTAAGTGGCGTACCAGCTTGGCGGCCAAGAGTGGGGTTGCGGCGACCGCGAGTTTCTCAATCTTCGGCGGATTTGGACTAATCGTGCCGTCCTCGAGATAGCTGAAGTAGTGGTGGCGAATGAAGGTGTCACACATGATGTTGAACATGATCGGGTCAGCAAACTCTGGGGAGTTGTTGGTGACCTCGCTTGGCACCAGGTGACACAGCTCAACGCAAGCGTCGATAAACTCTTGCTTGTTGAGGTCGCCCGCGTTGAGCTGCTTTAACACCGTGACTGCTACTAGGTAGCGCACCAGGTTGAGGCGAATCGAGCTTGAGAGGATCAACATCTCCTCGTAGCCGTCGCCTGATAAGGTCAACATGCCGTGGTCGAGTTCTAAGATATAGCCACCTTGGACAAAGACGTTGATATAGCTTGTGATCAGATCGTCGAGCTTGCTCTCTTGCACCGGCGCAAAGAGCTCGTGCTTTAAGAAGTAGAAGAGCGAGCGCGTGTGCGCGTTGACGTCGGCTCGACTGATGTGGCCGTTGCGAATCAAGATAGTCGCAATCAGGGCGGGCAGCGCAAATAAGTGCAGGATATTGTTTTGGAAGTAGGTCAGCTGTAAGGTCTGGCCGTGACTTGGGCGCACGAACTTCATGTCCTCGCCCACATCGTAGACCTTGAATTTGTTGAGCTCTAAGGCCTGCGAAATCAAGGTGTCGATGTCGAGACTTGGCATCAGCTTTTGGCGCTCCGGATCGCAGCTGACGATGAAGAGGTAGAGCTTGAGGCAGCGCTTTAACATGCTGATGCTCATGGTGTGGTCGGCATCGCCAATCAAGGCGAGGGCACACAGATTGATGCCGTTGATCGTGGCTGAGTCATTGAGGTTGATGATGATCTCATGGCTCATCAAATTGACCGTGTCGTAAAGCCAGGCGGGGCGTGCGTTGCCGCTTGGATCCAAGTCCTTGTGCCAATCTGGGACATGCTCATTTAAAAATCTTGGCACGATCAGCGGGCGGCCAAAGGTGACATAGCCACGGCCGTAGTAGCGCAGACGCTTGAAGATACCCAATAAGCCCTTGATGCTCTCCTTCTTCTTGGCCGCACCCTCCAGCTCGTGCATGTAGGAGCCTACCTCCATCACGTGCTCGTAGCCTAAGTAGGTTGGGATAAAGGCGATCGGGCGCTCAATACCGCGCAATTGAGCCTGCACCGTCATCGAGACCATGCCGGTACGTGGCGGCAGGGTACGGCCGGTACGTGAACGACCACCCTCGATAAAGAACTCGGTGGCATAGCCGCGCTCAAAGAGCACCGAGAGATACTCACGGAATAAGGCGGTGTAGAAGGTATCGCCCTTCATCTTGCGGCGAATGAAGTAGGAGCCGCAGCGGCGAATGATTTGGCCTACCGGGAAGAAATTGAGGTTGTCGCCCGAGGCCACCTGCGGAATCGGCAGACCTTCGTGGAAGATGGCAAATAAGAGCAGCACATAGTCCATATGCGAGCGGTGGCATGGGATATAGATGATCTCATGACCGCTTTGCACCAGCTCACGCACCTGATTGGCGCCGACAATGCTCTGGCCGTGGTAGATGCGCTTCCATACTAAGGAAATAATGCTGTTGAAGAAGCGCAGCAGCGGATAGCGCGTATCGGCCACCATGACATTGAAGATGTCATAAGCTTTCTTCTCGAGCTCTTCCTTGGTCGCGCCACTTTTTTGCATCTCTTCGGCAATCGCCGTTTGGGTGCCATGGCGTTGCACCAGCTCCAACAGGAGCTTCGGGCGGTTCGGGAACGGACGGCCCACAATCGAGCGCGCCTTGCGCATGAAGTGCAGCGAAATCAGGCGATTTAAAGTGATGCGACGTTGCTCGACGTTCTCGATCTCGTTGAGGCGCTGCTCTAAATACATCGCTGAGCACGGATCGGAGATAATGGTGCAGTTGTCGCGTCCGGCAAAGGTCAAGGTCAAAAACTTGCGCCAGCCTGGAGTGGAGAGGTCCACGCCGCGAATGGCCTTACCCTCAATCGACGGATCGCGCGACCACAAGACGCTGATCGGAATGATTTGCAGGTCTTGCTTGCTCTCATGGCAGGCGCTAAACCAGTCGAAGATGATTTCACTGATATCGCGCACATGGGCGTTGGAGCTAAAGAACGAAGGGCTGCGCAGGTAGGCGGTGCGGGGCAGGAGCTTGTCACCGATGGTAATCTTCTCAAATGGGCTCGGCCAGCCTAATTGGTTGGTCAAACGCTCCACCGTGAGCATATTGCCCACCGACGAGGACACCATGATGTAGACGATCTGCTTATTAGGATCGATCTTGATGTGCTTGAGGGGCTCAAAGGGAATAGGCTCACAAGTGGCTGTGATGCGAATTGGCCAGTAAAATAGTTTGCGTAAGAAATAGTTGACCATAGCAAGCTCCTTATGATCACGGCGGCCCCTCCGTCCTGGCAACTTCCAGGTGACAGTGGCCATAAATACCACTTTACTACCTTGTGCCGTCAATCGCGCCCTTACTTTTCCCTTTTTTGGCGTCTTAGGGATTGGGTCACATTTTTGCAAATCAGCTGTTGAGTTGTGGCGCCCAGTCTGTGAGCTGTATCCTTTTTTGCGCAAAAGTGGCAGTTTGCGTGCTTGGTGCGGCAATGGTGCTAAGCTTAGGCGTTGATTTTTGACTTGATTGGTGTGGTGAATGATGGATACGATGCATGAGAATGCTCAAGGAGCGGCCGTGACCCATGAAGCGGCCGCCGCCGCCCATGCAGCGGCGCATGATAATGAAGCCAAGCCGATGATTGCGGCGCGCTATCGCACCTTGGTTATGATCGCAGGCTTTGCCTCGGTGGGCACGGCGCTGCTTTTGATTGTGATGAAGTTGGTGGTCTGGCTCTTTTCGGGCTCGACCACGATCTTGGCCTCGCTCACTGACTCGGTGATCGACTTGGGCGCCTCCTTTATCAACTTATTGGCGCTGCGCTTTGCCCTGACCCCGGCCGATAAAGATCACCGCTTTGGCCACTATAAGGCCGAGGCCTTAGCCTCCTTATCGCAGGCGGCCTTTATCTGCGGTTCGGCCTTGGTGCTGATCATCAATGGCTATGATCGTCTGGTCAAACCGGTGCCGATTGCCTATATCGACATCGCGATCTACGTCTCCATTGCCTCGATTGTCCTGACCATTGGCTTAACTGTCTTGCAGGGCAAGGTCTGCAAGTTAACCGGCAGTGAGGCGGTGGCTGCTGACCGCTTCCACTATCTGTCCGATGTTGGCCTTAACGCCAGCGTTATCTTGTCCTTGGTCTTATCGAAGATGGGCTATGACTGGGCCGACGGTCTTATCACCATTTTCTTAGGCCTCTATATTATGAAGAGTGCCTTTCATATCGGCCATATCGCGATCAGCACCTTATTGGATCGCTCGATGAGCCCGGTTGATAATAGCAAGATCATCCGCGCGATCTTATCCGTGCCCGGCTTAAAGTCGTTCCACGACTTACGTACCCGTCAGGCGGGCCCGCAGCATTACATTCAATGCCATATTGTGCTCGATGAAAACATGCCGCTGCACCAAGCCCACGATATCGCCACCCATGTCGAGGCGGAGATCCGTAAGTACTTCCATGATGCCGATATCACCTTGCATATGGAGCCGGATACTGCCAGCACCTATGAGGACATCACCTTCGTCGATGCCCAATACTGTGCGGTTAGCCCGCAGTTCTACCAGAAAAAGGAGCACGCTCAACAGGCCGCTGCGGCGGTGGCAGCGGGCAATGCCTGCGCGGTTAATTTGCAGCATAAAGAAGATGTGGTCCTGGGCCACAACGATGCGGCTTCTTAGCGCTCAGGCTAGCGCTCAGGCCTAGTAACGACTGGGCTTGAGCTGTTTTTTGAGGCACGGCCGTCTTGGGGTAGTTGGAACCAAGGTGGCCGTGTCTTTTTTTTTGGTGGGCTTGGTTTGAGCGGTGGGGAGGGGCTTTTGCACCTGTGCAGCAATGTGAGCGCGTCAGCAATGATAAAATGACGCCGACCCGTAACTTTTACGGCCTAAAGGCTGCAAGGGGTCAGGTGTTAGGTCTGATTTTGGTCCACGGTTCATAGGTTGTGCTATGCGGATTCGCGATTTATTAGATAAGCAGTCGGTTTGTCTTAATGCTGCTCCCGTGAGCAAGGAGGCGGCCATTACGACACTGGCCGATTTCATGGCCAAATCAGGCTGCATCAGCGACGTCGATAGTTATCGCGAAGCAGTCTTTGAGCGTGAGCGCAAAAGCTCAACCGGCCTAGGTGAGGGTATCGCTATTCCGCACGCCAAGAGCGATGCGGTGCTGCGCCCAGGTCTTGCCTCAATGGTCGTGCCTAACGGCGTGGACTTTGACTCGATCGACGGCGAGCCGGTGCATCTGCTCTTTATGATCGCCTCGCCGCTGCAGGCCTCAGACTCCCACCTTGACGTGTTGGCGCGCCTGTCGACCTTGCTTATCAACGAAGATTTCCGCAAGTCCTTGCTTGCGGCCAAGACGGTTGATGAGTACTTAGAGGCGATCGACCGCGCCGAAGCGGCCGAAGACGAAAAGGAAGCCCAAGAAGCCGCTGAAGAGCAGCAGGCTCAGCAAGAGTCCGCCGATCAACCCGCCCAGAAAAAAGGCTATGACATCGTAGCGGTTACCGCCTGCCCAGCAGGTCTGTCGCACACCTATATGGCCGCCGAAGCCTTAGAGCATAAGGCTAAGGAAATGGGCATCTCGATTAAGGTCGAGGCCGATGGTGCCGCCGGCAATCGCAATAGCCTCTTACCTGAGGATATTGCCTCGGCTAAGGCCGTCATTGTGGCCGCTGACCGCGCCATCGATATCGACCGCTTCGTGGGCAAGCGTATGGTGCGCACCGGCGTGGTCGATGGCGTGCACCGCCCAGAAGAGCTCATCAAAAAGGCCTTAGACCCTAATTGCCCGGTTTACAAGATCGGCTCGATGGCGGCTGAGTCGTCCAATCTGCCGATGAAGCTCTACCGCCACTTGATGAGCGGTTTAACCTATATCCTGCCGCTGGCGGCTACCGCTGGTGTTTTGTCGGCGGTCGCGCGTCTTGAGTTTGTCCAGACCTCAAGCCTAGGCCTGTTCTTAGACACCATTGGCTACAGTATCGGTACCTTACTCTTCCCGGTTTTAAGTGCCTTTATCGCCTTCTCAATGGCCGGACGTATGGCGCTGGTGGCCGGTTTTACCGGTGGTGTTATGGCCGATATGGCCAGCGCAGGCGTGATTGGTGCGCTGCTTAACGGCTTTGTCGGCGGTGGTGTGTCCTTTGTGGTGGCGCGCGTGGCGCAAAAATACCTAAAAGGTCATGACGCGATGTTCGCGCTCTTGGTCTACCCGCTCGCTGGAGCCGTGCTCACGACCTTGATCGCGCAATTTGTCACCAATCTCCCGGCGGCCTTGCTCGACAATCTCATCACCGGCTTTATCAATAATGCCAACACCCTGACCTTGGTCATTGTGGGTATGGTGCTCGCGGGCATGATGTCAGCGGATATGGGTGGACCGTTCAATAAGATCTCTTATGCCACGGGCGTGCTCTTATTAGCCGACTGCCTGCCGGAGAATGGCCCAGGTTCCATGGTCATGGCCGCCGTTATGTTAGGCGGTATGGTGCCGCCAATGGCCGCCGGTCTTGCCTCCAAGCTCATTGCACCGCACCGCTTCTCGCAAAAAGAACGCGACTTAGGCTGGCAGGCCATGTTTAAGGGCGTCCTCTTTATCACTGAGGGCGTAATCCCGTACTTAGTGGTACCGCGCATGCGTGTGGCCTGTATCGTAGGTTCGGCGACCGCCGGTGGCTTTTCGATGCTGTTCCGCTGTGGTGTGGCTGCACCGCACGGTGGTGTCTTCTTGATGCCAATTGCGATCAACCCACTGCACTACGTCGGCGCCTTTGTCGTCGGCTCTCTCGTCGGCGCCCTGTGCTTTACCGCATTGCGTCCGCAGACCGTCGAGAGCGGCGTGCTGCCACGCGTCAAGAAGGTCAAGGCGGCTGCCGCTGCGCCAGCCGCCGCTGCTGAGACTCCAGCTGAGGACGTGACGGCCCCAGCTGAGGCTAGCACCGCTGAAGCTACTGCTGAGACGGTAGCCGCGCCGGAAGCTACCGCTGCAGCCCCAGAAGCTACAGCTCCGGGCGCTGAGTCCGCTGCTGACAGTGTGCCGGCAGCTGAGGCTGCTCCAGCTGAGACGCCAGCGGCTCAGGAGCCGGTCAGCAAGTAGCCACGGGCCTGAGCGCGGGGGCCCTTGGGGCGGTCAGCGGGCCTGGAGCGCGCTGGGAGAGATGGGGACTATGGATTTGTCCTTGCCGGAGCGCTGCGCCTATGTGGCGCCATAGCGCAAAATTGCCGGGATTGCGGCGCTGCTTTTGAGCCGCCAATCGCGGCCTAGCGCTTGAACCTCATGTTGCTGCCGCCCCCTACCCTCCATGAGCTCTGGGAGGTCACGCTGCTGACCTCTATGGAGCTGGTGGCGGCACAAGCTGAGCCTGAGAGCGCCAGCGGCACAAGCTGAGCCTGAGAGCGCCAGCGGCGCTGTGCCCCGCGCAATCCCATAAGCTCTTGGGCCTTGTGCTCAATGAGGTCGATCAAATCCTAGTGCTACGGGACTAATTTGTTTTTTTTAGGCGCCCGCGCCTGCCTCCTGAGGTGCGCTCGCTGTGTGCGCCTTGAGCTACGGTGTGTGCGCCTTGAGCTACGGTGTGTGCGCCTTAGCCTTGTTACTGGGCCTGTTGGTTGATGCTTTGGCTGATCTTAAGGAGGAAGCTGCGCAGCTTTTGGCTTAACTTCTCTGGGTCAGCACAATCTTCGTGGCTGAGGTTGAGCCGCCACGGCGAGAGCGTCGCATTGGGCGCTAAGTAGCTAAAAGTGCTTGCCGTTAAGGCCGGGCCGTCCCCTGCGCTGAGGCAAATGGGAATCACCAGCTTGTTGCTCAGGTCAAACTTGTTAAAAAAGCTGTAGACGGCGCTGGGCAGGTCGTGCCACCAATTGGGATAGCACAGATAAATCGTGTCGAACTCATCGAGCCTAATCGGCGTGTCGTCGGTCAGCTCCGGATAGTGGCGCGTCAGCTGTTCGTTTAAAGCCTGCTCATAGAGCTCAATTAAGTCCGTAGGATAAGTCGTAACTGGGCTGATCTCGTAGAGACCGGCGCCGCTTTCTTCGCTTAAAGTCGTGGCAATAAAGCGCAGGGCTTGGTGCGGCTCTCGATCTCCTGCGTCATTGAGAAGGTAAATGGTGGTAGCGCCGGTTAAGGCATCAGGGGCCTTGGCGCTGGCTTGCTCTTGGCTGTTATCAGAGTAGAGGCTGCGTAAAGGCGGCAAGCCGACCGCGCCTTGCTGTAAGAGCTGGCTTAAGGCCGCCTGCGTGGCGGCGTCATTTTTCACCTGGCGGTCGTAGGGCACACTAAAAAAGACCACCAGGGCGCGCCGACTCATCAGGGGTGGATAGTACTGCTTGGAATTTTGCGCAATGGTAGCAATGGCCGCATCCACTTGCTCTTTGCGCGCGCTGAGGGCCTCTTGGTAGGCCTTTTTGTCCGCTGCACTTTGCTTTGCGACCAAGGCCGCAATCTCTTGCTCTAAGGCCGCAGTCTGGGCGTCGAGCTCCTTATTGATGGCATCTTGTGGCCTCAAGTCTGGTGTCTCCATAACCTCTTCGCTTAAGGCGTGATGATCAGAGAGGGCCGCGATTTGGGCCGTTCCGTCGGCGCTCATTACCGGCGTGTCCTTGGGGGCACTAGGCTGGTTTTCTGTTGCTGTGTTGGGGGCGCTCAGGCCGGATTGGGGCTGAGCTGAGGGCGCGGACGTGATCTCGATGGTGCCGGTGGTGCTTGACTGGGCGTGGGCGCTAATGGTGGCGCATTGCACGGGTGAATTGTCGGCGCACAGCTCGTGGGCCAGATTATTGTGCTCTATGGTGCGCTCTTGCTTGGTCTGGTCGGGGGCAGCGCCGACGCTTAGGGCGCCGTCCGGGTCGAGCATAATGGTGCCGGTGCGGCCGGTGTGGTCGTCATTACTTGGCGCCTCTGGGTTCAAGCTGGCTTGTTCATCTTGCACGGCCCGCTCTTGGTCGCTGGAGAAGTACCAAAAGGGACTGGTGAGGGCAAAGATGGCTCCTATAAGACAGCCTATAACAAGAAGACGGCGCAACGGCATAACAAGACCAAGACTAAAGACGGGCCAATTCTAGATAGAAAGCTTAGCACTTTTAGCGCTAGGCGGGCGTTTTATTGCGCTTCGTGCGCGCTCTTGCGCTGTTATGGCGCCTTAGTGGTGCGCTCAGGGCAAGGGCTTGGATTTATGAAGAGCTGCTCGTTGGGGCTGCGTTCGTGGCCTCAGGGGTGCTGCTTTGAGCGGCGCTACTGCCTTGAGGTACAGTGCTGCCTTGAGCTGCGCTACTGCTCTGAGTTGCGCTAATACCTAGAGCTGCATTGCTGCTTTGAGCGGCGCTACTGCCGTGAGCAGCGGCGTTGTGTTCTAGAATTGGGCTGTGGCGGTCGAGGTCAAAGCCGACCGGAGTGCCGAGCTTGTGGCTTAAACGCTCATTGAGCGCTTGTAGCCATAAGGAAATCGTGCTGGTGGCATGGGTCGGCACGACTAAGCGGTCGATGATGAGGCCGTCGTTGTACAAGACGTAGGCATTAGGCTCTTGCTGGGCAATGAGGGCAAAGGTCTTGTAGGCGCGGCTGCCGCCGTGGGTGCAGAACGGAATTACGATTTTGCCTGAGAGATCGTACTGCTCAAAGAAGGTGTAGAGCGGCATCGGCAGCTCATACCACCAAATAGGATAGCCGATGAAGATCACATCGTAGGCCTTGAGATCTAACGGCGGCAGCATCACGATTTCGGGGTGAGTGCGCTCGTCGAGCTCTAACGATGCTTGGTAGATCAACTCATCATGCTCATGGGAGTAAGGGCTTAAACGGGAGATGAGGTAGGTTTGAGCGTGAGTGGCTTGGGCGATCAGCTCGGCTACGTACTCGGTGATGCCGCGCCGCTCGTGGTTGTGGTTGTAGATAATCGAGGCGCCGGTTAGTTCATCAACGTCATTGCTCGCCAAATTTTCGCTCACACTAAAATAGATCACAGCGACCTTGCTGTGCGCTAAATCAGTTTTAGGGAAGTTAATCTGCGCTTGATCCTGCCCGTGCTGACTTACTCCATAGCTCGAGCCGGAGACCTCTTCTTTTTGATTACGTACGGTGGAGAGCGGGGCCGTGATGCGATTGCCAAAAGGATCGCGATAGCGTGGGCGCTCACGCACGAGCGAGCCTGAATTGGCGCTGCTGCTCGCGGCGCTGCTTGCGCTGCTACTTGCGGCGCTGCTTGCGCTGCTGTTTGCGGCGCTGCTCGTGGTGCTGGCCAAAGGCGCACTGTCCTGGGCCCCAGGCTGAACTTGAGCTGAGGGGCTGGTGGTGGTGCTTGCGGGAGTGCTTGAGCTCGCCGGGGCTACGGCCTGAGGAGCTGCGCTTGTTTCAGCGCTTGGGGCTCCTTGGTTAGAACTTGGAGTCGCAGGCGCGTCCTGGGTGCTTGGTTGATGCAGTTCGACCTTGCTTAAGTCGAGACTGGTGTTTGCTAAGGTGACATTGCCCCCGATTAGGCCAAAACAGCCTAGGACTAAGGCTAATGCAGTCGTAACAGGGGTTGGAACAGCCATACATTGCACCTTTGTTGACAAAACGTGCGCATCATCTCACACACAATCTTCCATCATAGGGATTTTAGGACGCCCCCGCAATAGTGCGCACTTTAGGGCGCACCGGGCGCAAGCATGACAGCGCGCGGAGCATGGTAAGAGCCGCTCTGAGCGGGGTGGGGGCAGGGACCTTTGTCCATTTTTCTCATTTACTTGCCTGATCGTGGCATCAGGCCCAAAGCGCAATTTCTTTTGCTATGTTAGCAGGGTAATTATGGGGTAAGAGGCATTGTTAGGGGGGCAGCTATGCAGAAGCTGAAGCGTGCAATTGAAGAGCTGTTAGGTTGTTCTTATCAGCCTAAGCTACCGCCTCAGCGTGAAAATAAGCTGCCGCCTCAGCCTAATTGCCTCATGACAGAGCATCAGTGGGAACATGATGCCGCTGCGATGGAACGCTTTTTCGCAGCAGTTGACGCGAACGGAAACGAGCCACTTATACTTGATTGTGATCCAGCGTGCTGTTTTTGTCAGCACCAAGGCTGTTACACTTGTGATGAAGATTGGCTCAACAATGGAGTTGCTATGAGTGATTTAGTTGGTGAGAAAAGCGCTTTGCTCAGCGAACTTAGCGCTATGGTCGCTAAGGTCCATCCTGAGGATGGCTTGTATGAGATCACCCCTCAGATTCGCCTGCATCGTAGCAGCGCGGAAGCTCCATGCTCCTGTCCGTGCGTCTATCATCCGATGCTCTCGTTTTTGCTCCAAGGCCAAAAACGCGCGGAAGTCGATGACCATATTATCGAGTATCACGCCGGTGACGTCTTTATCGCGGGCCTTGATATGCCAGCGCAATATCGTGTTATGCGCGCCTCCAAGGAGCAGCCGCTGCTTGCGATCTCGTTTTTGATTGAGCCGATGACGATGCAAGAGGTGATGCTCCAGCTGCAGCCATTGGAGCAGCAAAATCTGATGGAGTGTGAGTTTAGCGTGCTCTCGGATCATGCGACCTTAGATGAGCTTAAGACCATTCGGCGCGTGATGGAGTTAGTTGAGCGCGGCACCACCAACGAGTACCCGTACAACCTCATGGTGCGTGAGCTCTATTACTACATCCTAAGCTCACAGCACGGTTTGAGTCTGCGCAAGATCTTCACCTCAGGGGCGCAAGACTACAAGATTGCTAAGGTCATCCACTATCTCAAGGATAATTACCGCCGCAGTGATATCGAGGTCGAGAACTTGGCCCAAATGGTCTATATGGCCGTGCCGACCTTCTACCGCCATTTCAAGGAAGCCACTTCGCTCTCGCCTTTGCAGTACTTAAAGCGCCTGCGCTTATTAGAGGCCAAGCGCCTGATGATTTCCGAGAGTATGTCAGCATCAGCGGCAGGCTATGAAGTGGGCTATATCAGTGAACAGCACTTCTCGCGCGACTATAAGAAGTTCTTTGGGCGCCCACCGATGCAGGATGTGGCTCAGTCCATCACCATTAACGCCAGCAACGAAGAGAGTTTAGTTGGCGCCGCGCTGCAAGCTTAGCCTACGTGTCGGCTGGTTAAGCCGCGCTTGAGCCCGCGTGCTGGCGCGCAGCATTTGCCCTTTGCCCTGTCAAGACCTAGGGCGGGCGCGGGGTTTTAGCCGCAATAGGCTTGAGGCTGGGACTTTCGCCCTGACCTGCCCGATTTACTTGAGCTCCAGTGCTTAAAGCCGACACGATAGGGAACCTAGCGGCGCGGCGGCTCGGATTGAGCGGTGCCTGATGCCGCGCCCTGTGGGGCGGGTGGGCGGGCCTTGCTAAACTTGCGCGTAATCCTAGAGATAAGCGAGCCACCGCGCCTCAGGCTATTGCCGAGCCTATGAGCTCAAAGCCACCCCGCGCATGAGGTTGACGGAGCGCGCCCCATTACCTGTGCTCGAGGCCAGCCACGCTTGAGCGCGTGCCCTGCCCTTTGCCCTGTCAAGACCTAGGGCGGGCGCGGGGTTTTAGCCGCAATTGGCTTGAGGCTGGGACTTTCGCCCTGACTTGCCCGATTTACTTGAGCTGCGGCGCTTAAAGCCGACACGGTAGGGAACCTGGCGGCGCGGCAGCTCGGATTGAGCGGTGCTTGATGCCGCGCCCCATTGGGGCGGGTGGGTGGGCCTTGCTAAACTTGCGCGTAATCCTGGAGATAAGCGAGCTACCGTGCCTCAAGCTTGCGCTGGGGCGGGCGCGGGCATGAAAAAAGCGGTGCTGGGCACCGCTTTTGGTGAGGCTTTAGTTGAGCTGGCCTAATTGCTTGAGGATGTTATCCATGCGCTGGCGCCAGGTCGAAATCAGCTCTTTGAGCTGCTCGTTTTCTTCCTTGTACGCCGCCAGCTCCCGCTTTAAGGCCTCGATTTCCATATCCTTCTTGTCAAGAGATTGCAGCTTCTCCTCAATGCTTTGATTTAAAGCATCGGTCTTAGCGGCAATTTCATTGAGCTCTTGTAATAACTCGAGCTCACGCAGACTGAGTTGATCACGATTGGCCATAATGCTGCCTTCTGTTGGTCAAGGGGCCGCTGAAGCCCCTTTTTTTTTTAGTTGGGCTCTTGGCCCGTGCCGCTACAGGATGTAGCGCGAGAGATCTTCGTCTTGAACGATATCGCTTAAATGCTTATCGACGTAGTCGGCATCAATCTCAATTACGCTCCCGGCGCAGTCTGGGGCCTCAAAGGACAGTTGATCGAGCAACTTCTCCATTAAGGTGTGCAGACGACGTGCGCCGATATTCTCGGTCTTCTCGTTGACCGTGTAGGCGTCTTGGGCAATGCGCTTGATCGCATCGTCGGTAAAGGAGATCTTGACCCCTTCGGTGCCCAGCAAGTACTCGTACTGCTTGGTTAAGGAGGCGTGCGGCTCCTTTAAGATGCGCTCAAAGTCCTCAGCACTTAAGGCAGTGAGCTCAACGCGAATCGGCAAACGACCTTGCAGCTCTGGGATTAAGTCTGATGGCTTGCTCATCTGGAAGGCGCCCGAGGCAATAAAGAGGATGTGGTCGGTCTTGACCATGCCATACTTGGTGTTGATCTGGCAGCCCTCAATTAATGGCAGCAGGTCGCGCTGCACGCCTTGACGCGAAACCTCGCCGCGCGAGGAAGTGCCGCTGTCGCCGCCGCAAATCTTATCGATCTCGTCGATGAAGACAATGCCTTGGTTCTCGCACAGCTTGATCGCTTCGGTGCGGATATCGTCGATTTGGGTGAGCTTCTCAGCTTCCTCTTGGGTCAAGTCCTTTAAGGCGTCCTTGATCTTCATCTTGCGGGTGACCTGACGGCCTTGCGAGATGGTGTCAAAGAGCGATTGGATTTGATTGCTGACGTCCTCCATCGAGGGGCCGCCGCCAATGATGTTAAAGCCTTGCGACTTCTCGGTGACGCGAATGTCGATTTCGCGGTCATCAAGCTCGCCCTCGCGCAGCTTCTTGCGGAAGATTTGGCGCGTGTGATTGCTCTGCTTTTCGTCAGGGCTGGCCGATGGCGCTGGTAACAGCGCATCTAAGATGCGCTCTTCGGCGGCCTCTTCGGCGCGTTGCTTATTGCGCTTAAAGGCATCGTCCTTGACCAGCTTGACCGCCACTTCCATCAACTCACGGATAATGGAGTCGACTTCCTTGCCCACATAGCCCACTTCAGTGTACTTGGTGGCCTCGACCTTGATAAATGGGGCCTTAGCCAAGGTGGCTAAACGGCGGGCAATCTCGGTCTTACCGACACCGGTCGGGCCGATCATGAGGATGTTCTTAGGGAAGATCTCTTGGCGGATCTTCGGATCTAATTGCATACGGCGCCAGCGATTACGCATAGCGATCGCCACAGCACGCTTGGCCTCGGTCTGGCCAATGATGTGCCGATCCAGTTCACTGACAATCTCGCGCGGAGTTAATTCTGACATGAAATGACCATCCTATTTGGTACAGGTCTTAGTGGATTTAGTCGGCGCTCCAGGCAGCACCTTGCTGAGTGTCGCTCTTAGACAGAGCCTTCTTTTCGTCTGGTTCAGGCGCGTTGGCGTCGATCGTCTCGATGATGTGATTTTGGTTGGTGAAGACGCAGATCTCACCTGCAATCTCTAAGGACTTCTTGACGATCTCTTCGGCCGATAAGTCGGTATTGCGCACTAAGGCACGCGCCGCCGATAAGGCGTAATTGCCGCCTGAGCCCGTGGCGAGGATATCGTCGTCCATCTTAACCACATCGCCCGTGCCCGAGATTAAAAAGGAGTGCTCCTTGTCGGCCACGATCATGATCGCCTCTAATTTGCGCAGCATCTTATCGGTGCGCCAGTCCTTAACTAAGGCGACGCAGGCGCGCTCTAAAATGCCTTGGTGCGCCTCGAGCTTCTTCTCAAAGAGGTCAAGTAAGGTAAAGGCATCGGCGGTCGAGCCGGCAAAGCCTGCGATTACGCGGCCCTTAAACAGGCGGCGTACCTTGCGGGCATTGTCCTTTAAGATCGAGCTCTGACCCATGGTGACTTGACCGTCACCTCCTACCGCGACAGTGCCGTTGCGGCGAACAGAAACAATAGTTGTCATAGCTTGAGAAATCCTGTGAGCCCGCCCCTTGGGGCGGTTGCGGAAGCGTTGTGCCGCTCCCCTTAGTTTAGTAAAGAAAAATGAGCGCTAGATTAGGCCCTAAGACCAGGTCTAGCCCCTAGGCCAGGGGCCCTAAGGTCCCAGGCTTGATCCCATGTCCCTAGGTTCCCAGGCTTGGCCCCTAGGGCCCCAGGCACGGTGGCGCTGGGCGCGCTCTTGGTCTTTTTGGTTGTTGTTTTCTTGGGGCTACTGGGTGATGAGGGCGCAGCGCTCGAGCAAGCCCTTGGAGCTTAAGTCATTAAAGACACTGCGGCCACGCTCAGCGCTCTCATAAGGACCGAGCTTTAAGCTGTAGCTGCCATCATCGTTTTGCACCACACTCGAGGCCATGCCCTGGAAGGCTAAGATCGCCTTCTTGGACTCGGCGCTGCCCGCGTCGCTAAAGGTATCGCAAATCAAGATGGTTTGCGCAGGCGCACTTTCCGGGATTGGGGCGGGGCCAGGAGCTGGGGCCGGGTCGACAAAGACTTGGTCTAAGTCCTGGGCGTTGGCGCTCTCGGAGTTCCCGTTCTCAGTGCCAGTGCCGGGCATCCCCGCAAAGGGGGCGCTGGGCGCTACTTGAGGCTGCTCCGGAGTCTTGAGCAAGTCCTCAAGAGCACCTTGCTCGTGGGCACCTTGCTCAAAGTCGTAGCGCTGATTATTAGGCTGACGTGGGTCTTGCGGCTCAGTTACGGTCGGCTGAGTCGGTTGCTGCGCGGTCGGCTGTTCATCTTCACTTAAGGAAAGTAAGAAGCTGACAAAGAGTAAGACCACAAATGCGACGCCGCCAATGGCCAGCACCCTTTTCTTTTGCGGCGGAAGATCCTTTAAGTTTTGCAGCGGATTCATGTCCCAATCCTTTTTGTTTGTTGTCTGGTGCGGGCCTTGCGGCGAGCGTTCTGAGCGTTCTGGTCGTACTGGTCGTTCTTGCTACATCTTTTCCATGACGTTGATGCCCAAGAGGTCTAAGCCTTGGCTTAAGACCTGGGCGGTCAGGGCGCATAAGGCTAAGCGCGAGCGTGCGGTGCTCTCGTCGACCCCTTCCTTGAGCACTGGGCAGTGCTCGTAGAAGCGCATAAAGGTGCCCGCCAGCTCATATAAGTAGGTGCACAAGAGGTGCGGCATCGCCTTATTGGCGACGTTGGTGACCGCCTCATTAAAGGCTAAGAGCTTGGTAGCTAAGGCCTCCTCGTGCTCGCTGGCGATGACGATGGCGCCTGGCTTAAGCTGTGTCTTGCGGAACATCGACTTGATGCGGCTGTAGGCGTATTGCAGATATGGGGCGGTGTTGCCGTCAAAGGCTAACATCTGATCCCAGTCAAAGATGTAGTCGGTTAAACGATTCTTGGAGAGGTCAGCGTACTTGACCGCGCCGATGGCGATATCGTGCACAATCTGTTGGCGCTCGGCCTCGTCGTATTGCGTGCCGCGCTCGGTGAGCATAGCGTCGACGCGCTTTTCGGCTTCGTCCAATAAGTCCTTGAGCTTGACCGTGCCGCCAGTGCGGGTCTTAAATGGCTTGCCATCCTTACCTAACATCATGCCAAAGGCCGCATGCTCGATGCTGACGTCGGCAGGGACATAGCCTGCGATGCGGGCGATCTGCCAGGCCGCCTCTAAGTGCTGGTGCTGGCGCGAGTCGACAAAGTACATCACGCGGTTAGCGTGGAAGTGCTCGACGCGGTACTTGATGCAGGCGATATCGGTGGTGGTGTAGAGGTAGCCGCCATCACTCTTTTGAATAATGATGCCTAACTTGTCGCCGTCCTTATTCTTGAACTCATCAAGATAGACCACCATCGCGCCTTGGTCCTCTTGCGCAATCCCCTTGGCTTTGAGGTCGGCTACGATTTGCGGCAGCATGTCGTTGTAGAGGCTCTCGCCCATAACATCCTTAGGGCTTAAGGTGACGTTGAGGCGATCGTAGATACGCTGGTTTTGCTCCATCGTCATGGTGACCAGCTTTTGCCACATGTCATGGCAGTAGGCGTCGCCACCTTGCAGGCGGACCACGTAGGAGCGGGCCTTTTGGGCAAATTGCTCGTCTTCGTCGTAGCAGCGTTTGGCCTCACGATAGAAGGCCTCAAAGTCGCTTAAATCAAGACCTGAGCCCGACTCGTTCTCACACTTTTCTAAGTAGGCGATGAGCATACCAAATTGGGTACCCCAGTCACCCACGTGGTTGGCGCGGGTTACGTTGTGGCCTAAGAACTCTAAGACACGGACCACGGCATCGCCGATTACGGTCGAGCGGATGTGGTGTACCGCCATTTCCTTGGCGACATTAGGAGCCGAGTAGTCCACGACCACGTTTTGTGGCGTAGCAACTTTGGCTACCCCTAAGCGTGGGTCTTTGAGCATCGCCTCGAGCTGGGCGGCGGTGTGACCGGCATTGACAAAGAAGTTGATAAAGCCAGGGCCTGCAATCTCGGTCTTAGCAATAGCGCTATCTTGTGGCAGCGCGGCCACAATCTTCTGAGCGAGCTCACGGGGATTTTGCCCTAAAGGCTTAGCTAAGAGCAGGGCGACATTAGTTGCAAAATCACCATGTGCCTTGTCTTTAGTGCGGTCAATGCGGATCTTTGCTGCGATATCGCTCGGCAGCGCTAACTCAGTACCGAGTTGAGCGAGACTTTGAAGTACTAACGAGGCAATGTGATCTTTCATAACTTTAGTGTCATAACCCAAAATAAAACTAGGTACGCTCTGGGGCGTCGAGCTCAACCGCTCTGGGCGCCGGGCCCAACCTCTTTTCGGGGGGCTGGGCATAAGGTCAAAATGGCGCCGCGCCAAAGCCCTAAATGGCTCATTATAACATAGGCCCTATAAGCCCCCGGCGCTGACGCGCGCCGATTCTCATGCCGTTTTCTGAAAGTTTAGCCTTGGGGTAAGTCCAGTTTGCTTAGAGGGCAGCTTAGATGTTTTGAGCGTCTATTTTGCGAGGTCGGAGGTCTTTACGGCGTAGCATAGAGGTAAGTTGTTGTTTTCTTCTGGGAGAGTGTGATGTTTACCTTGATTAAGCGGTGCTGGCGTCAGCTGCGTGCCGTCTGCAAGACCCCAGTGTCATCAAAGGCCACGCCCGCTACGTCCCGGCGCGCTCCGGGCGTGGGGACTGCGCCGCAATTTGGAATGAACGGCTATGGTTCTGCACGGAGCTCAGGCTCTGAGAGCGACGCTCTGGTGACCAGCGCGCTGGTGGGCATGGCCGTGGGGAGCATGTACAACCGCGATTGGGAAATGTACGGGCCCTTGGATGAGTGCAGCGCCGAGCAGCTGATTGATGGCCAGCTCGATCCTGATGCGCGGGCACTGCAAGCGCGCGATGCGGGCTATGAGGGGGCGCGTGCTGATGCTGAATCTTATGACCCTGACGCGCTGGCGGCTGACTCCTATGCGGCGTCTGCTGAGGGTGGGGCTGATTACTCCTCTTATGATGTGTCCGCAGATGATTGGGGGTCAGGAGATGATGACTGGTCGGAGCCGAGTGAGGATTGGTCGTCAGGGGACGATGTCTTAGGCTCAGAGGGCGATAGCTGGTAGGCGCGAGCTGGTGATTTATGGTGGGCGCGGGCCGGTATAATGGAGCGGAGCTTGTGCTGTGGCATAGGAGGATTATGACATGAGCTTACTGCCCCTGACGGCGCCTGCGGCCATTCTGATTGCTCGTACCGATAAGATCGGTGACTTTGTCGTTTCCATTCCGTCCTATGCGACCTGCAAGGCTATGTTCCCACAGGCTAAGATCGTCGCCTTGGTCAGCAAGCACAATCGCATCTTGGCTCAGCACGTACCCGTGATCGATGAGTGGGTGTGCGTCGATGATTTTGTTTCAGAGTCGGGCGCTTTGGACTTTGCTTGGTTGGCCACCCGGCTTCAGGCTTTAAAGCTTGATGCCTTTGTGGCCTTGGTCTCCAATAACACTATCTCTAAGCTCGCGGTAGCCTCGGGAGCTAAGGTGCGCGTGGGCCCGCGCTCCAAGCCTTGGTCCTTTGTGCACTATAACTACGGCCTGCGTCAGCAGCGCTCGCAATGCATCAAAAGCGAGGCGGCCTATAACCTTGAGCTTATTGAGCATTTAAACCCTGAGCGTTTTGCTCAGGTCGGCGTTAAGCTTCAGCGCCTGATCTACGAGCCTGAAGACACTGTGCCGGTGACTGCGTTCTTACAAGCTTCGGGCTTGCAGCACGGGTATGAGATCAAGCCTTTTGTCCTCATCAATCCTTTCACTGGCGGCAGTGGCGCGAACCTTAATTGTGCCCAGTATGGCGCGGTCATTAATAAGCTGTTGGCAGGCAATGAGTCCCTTGAGGTGGTACTGATGGCAGTGCCTGCTCAGGCGGCCAAGGTCGAGCAAGTGCTGGCGGGCCTGACAGCGCGGACGCGCGTTCATGTCTATTTAAATCAGGGCAACTTAATGGTTGCCACCGCGTTGGTGGAGCGCTGCACCAGCTTTATTGGCCCAAGCACCGGTATTACCCAGATTGCGGGTAATTTGGGCAAGCCGACTATTTGCTTTTACTCAAGCCGCAAATCCAATAGCCACACCCGCTGGGCCCTGTATGGCGATGAGCGTGAGGTGCCCGTGACCTTGCCATTGGAGGCCTTAGATCCGGTCACTAAGGAAATTGTGGATTTACCTGATGCGCTCGAGGCGCAGATTGTGACTCAGACTCTTGCTTGGTTTGCTCAAGGAAAAGCTATGACTACTGAATCGTTATCCTCCAAGACGCCGTCAGTGGCGCCTGTGGCCTCGGCACCTATTGAAGCGCCTGCGGCCTCGGTTCCTGAGGCTCCGACTGAGGCTCCTGCACCTGTTTCTGAAGTAGCGGCGCCGGTGCTGGCAACGGCGGGCAAGCCGAGTTTGACCGTGGCGATCATCGCGCACAATGAGCAAGACCGCCTGCCTAAGACCTTGGAGCAGATTCAAGATATCGCCTCGGAGATTATCCTGATTAACTCGTGCTCGACCGATAACACCGTGGCGGTGGCTCAGTCTTATGGCGCTAAGGTCTTCACGGAAGAATTTAAGGGCTACGTCGAGCAAAAGAACTCGCTGATCCCAAAGTGCACCCAAGATTGGATTTTGTTCCTAGACGCCGATGAGGTGGTCAACGATGAGCTTAAGGCAGCCATTGTTAAGGCCATTGCCTCAGGGAATGCGCAGGCTTATGAAATGAACCGCCTGACCTTCTACTTGGGCAAGCTGCTCAAGCATGCTTGGCAGCCGAATTACCGCTTGCGTCTGGTGCGCCGGGCGGCACATCCTAAGTGGGTGGGCGAGATTGTGCATGAATCTCTGGCCTGTGATGATGCGGTGGCGCGCCTGCCGGGCTACATCATTCACTACTCCTATCGTGATGTGAATGACCACTTCGAGCGCACGATTCGTTATGCCAAGATGTCGGCCCAAAGCTATATCAAGCGCGGTAAGAAGCCATCACTGGCTAAGATTATCTTCAGTCCAGTGTTCAGCTTCATTAAGCTCTACTTCATCAAGCTCGGCTTCTTAGATGGGCGGGCCGGTTACATCGCGGCCCAAAGTGCCTTTATCTACACCTTCCTCAAGTATGTCTTCTTGTGGGAGGCAAGCTTGGGCCTTAAGTCTCAGTTTGATGAGCGCAAATAATCTGCTTACGGATTGTTGATCGGGTCGACGTCGATCGCAAAGCGCAGGTCCGCCGGGCCCGGTAGCTCTTGATAGCGCTGCACAATAAAGTTGAGCAAGATGGCACGGCTTTGCGGGTCGGCGGCAGTCAGGCTGACATGGAAGTGGAAGCGGTTGAAGCGCTTTTCGATGCGGTCCGGCAGAATCGGCGAGATCGAGATATTGTGTAAGAGGTCAGGGCGATGGTCGAGCGCACTGAAAATCTGGCGCAAGCAGTTAAAGGCGTGCTCGCGGTTGCGGGAATTGGCCATGATGTGAGCCTGATAGGTGTAAGGCGGCATCTTGGTCTCAAAGCGCAGTTCCAGTAACTGCTCGGCTAATTTCACATAGTCGAAGTTCGGCGCCACTAAGTTGATGAGCAGGGGGTGCTCGGGAAAGCGGGTTTGAATGTAAACACAACCCTTTTTGCCGGAGCGTCCAGCACGACCTGCCACCTGGGTAATCAGCTGGGCGGTGTATTCCCAGCCTCTAAAGTCATCGCAGAACAGGCCTGAGTCCACGTCTAAGATGCCCACTAAGGTGACGTCAGGAAAGTCGTGGCCCTTAGCTAACATTTGGGTGCCCACTAAGATTTCGCTCTTGTGGGTAGTGACGCGCTCTAAGGCTTGATCTAAATCCTTCTTGCAGGTGATGTTATCGCGGTCGATGCGCTCGATGCCTACATCCATAAAGCGGCTTTGCAGATAGCTTTCCACTTGCTCGGTACCCACGCCGATTTCCACCAGACTGTCTTCAGTTTGGCAATAAGGGCAACGGTTGGGGATCGGCATGGTGGCATCGCAGATATGGCAACGCAATTGGCCTAAGGCGCGGTGCACGGTCATTTGGTTATCGCAGCTGGCGCAGGCAATGATGTGCCCACACTCATGGCATACCATAGAGTGCGAGAAGCCGCGACGATTTAAGAATAAGATGGCCTGATTGTGCATAGCGGTGGCTAAGCCAATGGCATTCTCGAGGACGGTACCTAAGCCTGCGATCACGCTGTCACTCAATTGCTCTTGGCGCAAGTCGATTAAGGTGATGTCCGGCAAACGGGCACTTTGGGCCCGATGTCTTAAATCAAGGCGCTTAAAGTTGCCTAACATGCACTGATAGATCGACTCTAAGGACGGGGTCGCCGAACCTAGGATGACCGGGCAATTGCAGAGCTGAGCGCGCTGGAGCGCTAAGGTGCGGGCGTGGTAGCGCAGTCCGTCAGCCTGCTTAAATGACGAGTCATGCTCTTCATCGATAACAATCAGGCCTAAGTCAGGAATCGAGGTGAAGAGCGCGGAGCGGGTGCCGATCAAGATTGCCGCCCGGCCATAGTGCATATCCAAGAAGGCATCCATGCGTTCACGATTGCTCAAGTTAGAGTGCATGGTCGCGATCGGTACCTTAAAGCGCTGATAGAAGCGCCTAAAGGTCTGCGGAGTCAGGGCAATTTCAGGGACCAGCACCAAGGCCTTTTTACCCCGGCGTAAGGTCGCCTCAATGGCTTGCAGATAGACCTCGGTCTTACCTGAGCCGGTGACGCCATTTAATAAGAAGACGCAATAGCTTTGTTTGCTCGCCAAGACATCAAGCACTGCTTGTTGTTCGTCATTGAGCGTCAATGGCTCATGAGCTAAGAGCTCACCATTATGGGCGAGCGCTTTAAGGTCGAGGATCTCGCGTTCTTGGGCAAAGTCATAGCGCGCTGCCAGATTGCGGCGAATTAAGGCGGCTTCTTGTTGGGCGGTAAAGCCTTGCTCACGCAGGGCACGGCTGCGCATCGGTCCTTGTTGGAGCAATGTTAAGAGGTCACGCTGGCCGGGTGAGCGCAGCTTTTTGAGGCTCTCTTCGAGCTTATCAGGCTCAACCTTGCTTTTAATGCCGGGAATTTCTTTGTAGTGAGCCGCAGCGCCGTCGCGTAAGAGCTTAGGCAGGGCCAGCGGGAGGCTTTGGCCTAAGGGGTAATGGTAGTAGCGGGCCGCAAAGTCTAAGGTAGCGTAGACGTCAGGTGAGATCAGGGGCTTGGTCTCAAGCAAAAAGCCTGGTTTGATCCGAGCAAAGGCAAAGGCACTGCCCGCGCCTAAGCCTACGACAATGCCAACATCTTTCTGGCTGTTACTGCGTCCAAAGCTGACCTCAATACGGCAGCCGATAATTTCGGGGCCATAGTAGCCCACGACCTTGTAGTCATAGTTGCGATAAAGGGCGCGATTCACCCCCACTTGGACAATGGTGCAATGCTGATTAAAGGCTTCCTCATTGAGCGCATCGATTGCCGCGTCCTCGTGGTGCGGGCGCTGGTAGTTAGCAGGGCACAAAGGAGCGCTCTGAGGCAGCTCGGGCTTTTGAGGCTGAGCTTTCTTTACTTTCTTGGGAGGCTGGGGGATTGGTTCAGAGGTCACCGACCCGAAGGGAATATCCTCGTCAAACTCCGGCGCGAAGTAGAGCGAGCCTTGCTCTTTAGGTACTTTCTTGCGCGGGCGCTGGGCTGATGGGGCCTTATCATCATTAGGATGATAGAAGATGCCCTCAGGAACCGGACCATTGAGCTTGATCAGGCGGGTATGAGAGGGCAGGTTGTGGCGGTGATTGATTGAGTCTTTGTCTAAGGTCAGTCCGGTAAAGCCAGTGATGGACTGGCCCTCTTGTGCTTCAACCCCGACCTTACTTGCTTCAGTTACAGTTGGGGCCTGGTGTTCTTGCTCGTTGTGACGCTCAGTCATAAGACCCCCTTATTGTGACTAAAATGTGAGCTCATGCTAGCACAGCCCAGCGGGGCTGTGAGCAAAATGACCGCTGAGTAAAATGAGCGCTTAATGCCGGGTGCGACGCGTAGCTGTGATTTTTGCGCAAAAAGTTGTTGTTTTTGTGAGCTAAATCATTTACCATTAAGCGCTTTTTTTACAATGGCATGTGGTGTTCGGCGCATCTGCTAAATCTCTGTGGCTGAATGGCGACATGCACTGAGGTCCAGTATGAAAAAGAATATCCACCCACAATACGAAGAAGTTAATGTACGTTGCTCTTGCGGCAACAAGTTCACCATCCGCTCGACCGCTGGTCACGACATCGACATCGAAGTCTGCTCCTTATGCCACCCATTCTATACCGGCAAGCAGAAGATCGTTGACACCGGTGGCCGTGTAGAAGCCTTCAAGAAGCGCTTCGGTATGCTGGGTGCTCAAAAGCACTAATTGCGTGTGCTACGAATTTAGAGCCACTGTGGCCGCTTAAAGTGGCGCAGTCTGAAGCGTGATGTCAGCTTCAGGTAACGGCCTTACATCGCAAATAATTGGCAAAAAGCGCTGGGATCGCAAGATCTCAGCGCTTTTTAATTTTGGGCCGCACGCGGCGTGCGCCTGGGCTGCTTGTTAGGGGCGTGCGCGACCAAGTTGTGCTTGCGCTTATGATCGAGTGCTGTGGTTAAGCGGAATCCTAGTAGAGTGGTCTTGAGGAGGAGATCTCTTAGGAATGGCTCCGATTGGGGTGGACTACTGGGAGTGGCAGCAACTGTGCTGGGGCTGAGGGGCGTGCAATGGTGGTCCTAGGTGCGGTGAATTTTGGGACAATCGCAAGCGTTTGCGGAAAATGGCACATGGCGCTGAGCGTTGGGTGCCGCGCACTATTTAAAGGCAAAAGCGGGCCTTTGGGGGCGCGCAAAAAGGGCATAGTGTCCCGTGCCCTAAACAATTTTTCAAAATTACGACGTGAGCCGCAAAATTTACTGTTCCGACCTGAGGGCAATGCTTTAAACTGAGGTGCGACAAAGCGGTGGTAGCGTCTCATGTCAACGCTTGAGCGCCGCCCTGCATTCATAGCACCATAGGCTCGGCCCATTTAGGGCTTTTAGCGTGATAGGTATCAGCCTATGGTTGCTCAAGCTAGATTGACTGGTTGTATCAATAAGGGGGACACCTTGGATCATCAAGCTCTACATGATGCCGCTCTGAAATATCACGAGGAGCCAACTCCTGGCAAGATTAAGGTTGTTATCACCAAGCCTGCCGAGACTGCTTATGATTTAACTTTAGCTTATAGCCCAGGTGTTGCTGAGCCGGTCCGTGAGATCGCTAACAACCCAGCTGATGCATTCAAGTACACTGGCAAGGGCAACTCGGTTGCTATTATCTCCAATGGCACCGCGATCTTAGGCTTAGGTAACTTAGGCCCATTAGCATCCAAGCCGGTAATGGAAGGCAAGGCCCTCTTATTTAACCGCTTTGCTAACATCAATGCGATTGACATCGAAGTTAAGCACAAGACCGTTGAGGAGTTCATCACCACGGTTGAGTGCATTGCTGATACCTTCGGTGGCATTAACTTAGAGGATATCAAGGCTCCTGAGTGCTTTGAGATCGAGCGTGAGCTGATCAAGCGCTGCAAGGTCCCAGTATTCCACGACGATCAGCACGGTACTGCAATCGTAACCTGCGCCGGTATCATGAATGCCGTTGAGCTCCAGGGCAAGAAGCTTGAGGACTGCAAGGTTGTTTGCGTCGGTGCTGGTGCCGCTGGTATCGCTTGCTCGGATCTGTTAATTGCTGCTGGCGCTAAGAAGGATAACTTCTACATGGTTGATCGCCATGGCGTTATCCGCTCGGATCGTCCACAGTACAACAATGGTGAGAAGCCACGTTACATCAACGACAATGGCCCTAAGACCTTAGCTGAGGCCTGCGCTGGTGCTGACATTCTCTTAGGCGTTTCGGGCCCAGGCTTAGTCACCGAAGAGGAAGTTAAGAGCTTAGCTCCTAAGGCTGTAGTCTTTGCTTGCTCGAACCCAGATCCTGAAGTTGACCCAGCTCTGGTAAAGCGCGTCCGTCCAGATATCATTGTTGGTACTGGCCGTTCGGATTATCCAAACCAGATCAACAACGTTCTGTGCTTCCCATTCTTATTCCGTGGCACCTTAGACGTTCGTGCTACCGCTATCAACCTCGAGATGAAGCTGGCTGCAATGCGTGCTATTCGCGACTTAGCTAAGGAGCCAGTACCTGAGGATGTCGTAAAGGCAGCTCAGGTTGATCACTTAGAGTTTGGTCCAGATTACGTCATTCCAAAGCCAATGGATCCACGCCTCTTAAAGAAGGTATCCCGTGCTGTCGCACAGGCTGCTGTTGATTCGGGCGTAGCTCAGATTCCAATGCCAGAGAATTACATGCTCTAAGCATAATTGCTGGTGAGCCCAGGTCCTGCCATCAGGCGGACCGCTTTTTCCACTAAAAGAAAAAAGATCAAAAAGGTCAAAGCTGCAGCTTTGGCCTTTTTTATTGCCCGCAGCACTTGGTTTGGGGCCGGGCCAGGCTTGTGAGCCTGGCGCCGATTTGAGTTGAGAGCCAGGCCTGAGACGGATCCTGGCTTGGGGGTGGTGGGGAGTGCGCTTGATACCAAGCGGTAGGCGCGGGCTCGCGCGTGAGCCCGTGTGTGGGGCGGTTAGCGGCGCTCCAGTAAGATGCCGCTTTCTAAGTGCTGGGTGTATGGGAACTGATCGAAGAAGGCGACCTTGGTGATCTTGTGGCTACGGGTTAGGTACTTGAGATCATTGGCCAGCGACTGTGGACCGCATGAAATGTAGATCACGCGGTCAAAACGAGCGGTGAATGCAAGGGCCGCTTCATCTTGTAGGCCTGCTCGTGGCGGATCGATGAGCAAGGTGCCAAAGTGGTAGTCATCAAGATTGATCTGATTGAGCTCAAGGCGCTTGAAGGTGCGCTCCTTGTTGAGGGCCTGAGTTACCTCCAAGGCGCTTAAGCGTGCCAGCTTGATGTTGTGAATGTCGTTGAGCTCCATATTGTAGAAAGCGGTCTCAGTCGGGACGCGGGCTACTTCGGTGGCAAAGACCTTTTCAAAGTAAGGGGCCAGCGCTACCGTAAAGGTGCCTGAGCCGCAGTAGAGCTCGATTAAGTCGCGCCGCTCGGCTGGGGTTGCGCCTACGTGGTTGACGCAGCTTAAAGCAAAGGAAAGCATGGCGCTGCAGGCCGTGGCGTTTGGCTGTGAGAAGGTGCCTTCAACTTGCTTTAGCTTGACCTGGCTTGTGGTGCCATCAGGCAAAGTGGTGGGGATAGTCTCAATGACAAAGTCGTCTCCTACCACCAGCTTTTGCTTCTTGGCATGAGCAACGATGCTGTAGCGGCACTGGCCTGTAGCCACCTCTGGCACGGCATCTTTGAG
The DNA here is from genome assembly GCA_944390115.1 of uncultured Anaerobiospirillum sp. Taxonomy (GTDB): domain Bacteria; phylum Pseudomonadota; class Gammaproteobacteria; order Enterobacterales; family Succinivibrionaceae; genus Anaerobiospirillum. The sequence continues at coordinate 2,109 of CALXOW010000102.1, read as the reverse complement.
ATGGTCATTGAGTAGGGCTTGGGCGGCACTTACCCATTCTTCGTCGAGCTTCTTGTGGTAGTTGAGGCTAATGACCACATCGCCCTTGGTATTGCTCAGAAAGTCCGCTCCAAAAAGCTTGGTTTTCAGCACTGGATAGCTTGGCAAATAGCTTCTGAGCCAGGCCATCGCACAGTTGATGGCCTTGGTGCAGCCTGGGAACTCTTGGAGCAAGATGATCTTGCGTGGCTTGCTGCCGGGCTCATACATACCAAAGTCAAAGCTGTCATGATTGTGGTGAAATACCGCAAACTCAGCCCGCATACGATAGTGCTCAGGTAAGGAGGCATAGACGGCCGGGGTTTGTGCCATAAAGTCTTGATAGCCTTGGGCCGACTCGGGAGTGTTGAGGGTGCTGCTAATCAGAGTGACCACATGCTCAATCTTCTCATTGAGGTAAGCATTGTAGTTGTCCTTGTCAGTGGTAGTAAGTAAAGTTGGAAGCATGCTAAAACACTCCAAAGGGGTAAGAAGCCGAAACAAAGGCGCTGGCGCATGGTACCAAAAAATGGCCAGTAAGGAGAGCACATGGCACACAATAAGGTTCCTGACACCGCGAAGGTTCCTGATACTGCAAAGGTTTCCGATAGCACTAAGGTCCCTGATACCGCAAAGATTTTCGATACTGTAATGGAGCCTGATACCTCAAGGGGTGTTGATATCGTAAAGGCGTACAAGAGCTTGCATGGTCTCAAGACTTTGAAGGTGCCCAAAATCTTGTTCTTTGACTCGGGGATGGGCGGACTGTCGGTCTTAAGCGAGGTGCGCAAGCTCAATCCTAGGGCTGCCTACTACTATCTGTTTGATCACGAGGGCTTTCCTTATGGCCAAAAGAGTGAAAGCTATTTGGTGGCGCGCGTTGAGACTTTGCTTAGTCGGGTGAGCGCTGTGCTGGCGCCGGACCTCATCGTCATTGCCTGCAATACCGCCAGTACTGTGGTACTCGATCAAATTAGACCGCACTTTAGCCGTATTCCGATTGTGGGGGTAGTGCCAGCGATCAAGACCGCCGGTCAATTGAGCCGCAAGCGCAAAATTGCCTTGCTGGCTACCCCTGGTACGGTGCAGCGTGCTTATACCCAGCGTTTGATTGCTAACTTTGCCGCTGATTGTGAGGTCATGCGCATGGGCACGGTCGAGCTGGTTTGGCTGGCCGAGCAATGTTTGCTCGATGAAGTCACAGCGGCACATGGTACCGCCGAGCAGCGTACTGCGACCCAGCGTATGGCCGCGCAGGGTGAGGACATTGAGACGCCGCGTTTGCAGTTACCAGCAAGCAAGCTGCCGGAGCTCAAAGCGATTTTGGCTCCGATCATGGATTTACCTCATTGCGAGCAACCTGATGTGGTGGTGTTAGGGTGCACCCACTTTCCTCTGTTGCGGGCTGATATCGCCGCGCTCTTAGGGCCTGATATCACCTTGGTGGACTCGGGCGCTGCGATTGGACGGCGCGTGGCCTACGTGCTGGCGCAAAAGCAAGAAAGCTTGGAGGTCGAGCTGGGGTATCGTGGCGCTCCTAATGGGGCACAGGATCCGCTCCTTAATGCGGTAACTCCTGGGGCCTGGGTCGCGTGGTACACCGGGAGCGTGCCTGAGGCTCAGCGCGCGCAGTTTGCTGCCACCTTCTCCTATTTTGGATTCCAGCAGGTGCAGTCGTTGGCGCTGGTTTAGCTAGTTGTTAGCTTGCTTTCAGCTTGTTGGTAGCTTGGGTAGGTGCTTGCAAGTTTTTCTCTTACTTTTTTCACGTCTGTCAGCAGGGCTGGTCGGGGATGGAGAGCTGCGTTTTTGGGGGCTGGAGGGGTGATTTGAGGGCTAAATGGGCCTGAATGCTAATCTGGGAAATTGGTTGACGATAAAATGTTGCTTGATTAAAATGGCGTAAAAATCAGGTTTTGCGCTGGTTTTGTTGCGTTTTTAGAAAAAAAGTTGAAATTGGGTGTTGACCCTGACGCAAAAATCTCTAAAATACGTTTCCGCTGTCACGCACTGAGGTGCTGACAAAAACCAAAGCCCAGCGCTTTGGGGTTCTTTGAAAATCGATAAGAATGACAATCTGTGTGGGTTCTTTAA
>CALXOW010000101.1 GCA_944390115.1 uncultured Anaerobiospirillum sp. | reverse complement strand
GGCTCCACGCAGCGTGATGCCTCAAGCAAAGGCCAGAGGCATAGCGCTGCGTTCCCAAGCACTGGCAAAGCTCGCCGCACCGGGCACGCTCAAGCTCACCACAACGCGGGACAGCGGGCTATAAGGCAAACGGTCAGTAGCGACGAGGAGCGCACCAACCAGCGCCTACGCTCAGCAACTGTGGGCAAGCCTGAGCTTGGCTCTGACCCTTTGTTAGGGAAAAAGCCCTTGGCTTGACTGAATCAAACAATCATCAATCGAACTTCAAGGCCGTGCCCCGAGCGCGGCCTTTTTGTATCAAAAAAGCCCATAAAATAGCGCTTTTGCAACCTACCTCAAGCTAACCTATCAATAGCCCACAACTTGGCACGCATTGGCACAGCGTAAAAACCCGATATTTATCGGGCGTCAGGCACTTGTCCGACAAGCACTCAGAAACAAATTTCTAACTTGCGAGTTACATCCCACATTAGGCACCCCAAGGGCCTAAAGTCTTGCGACAAAGGCCTGTGATCACTATCTTGAGATCACAGCGCAATAAGGCTCAGCAAGCCTTGGCCGGGGCATTTTGCACCCCAATAACAAACACAAAACGCGCATCCCTTTCTCAGGTCCACACCTACGGACCAAAAAAACAATCAAGCCGCACCAATTGCGGCACGCTCACGCTTTTAGTCAAGCGCCCTTGTGTGATGGAAATTGGCTCACCGCAGCTTGTGTCTGCGGACAGCCCATAATTGTCTGTGTTAGAGGATTGATTAGCTATGGCAAAGTATGTAATGGCGTTAGATGCCGGCACCACCAGCAACCGCTGCATCCTGTTCAACCAAAAGGGCGAGATTTGCTCGGTGGCCCAGCGCACCTTTACCCAATACTTCCCTAAGCCTGGTTGGGTCGAGCACGATGCCGACGAAATCTGGGCCTCGCAATTAGGTGTCGCGGTCGAAGCTTTAAATAAGATCGACGCTAAGGCCGAGGACATCGCCGCCATCGGTATCACCAACCAGCGTGAAACCGCCATTGTCTGGGACAAGAACACGGGTAAGCCCGTGTACAACGCCATTGTGTGGCAGTGCCGTCGTACCTCTGCTTACTGCGACAGCTTAAAGGAAAAGGGCTTAACCGACGTCTTCCGTGAGAAGACGGGACTGGTCATCGACGCCTACTTCTCGGGCACTAAGATCAAGTGGATCTTAGATAACGTCCCAGGCGCCCGTGAAAAGGCTGAAAAGGGCGACCTGCTCTTTGGTACGGTCGACACTTGGCTTATCTGGAAGTTAACCAAGGGTGCGGTTCACGTCACCGATTACTCCAATGCCTCGCGTACTATGCTCTACAACATCAAGGAGCTCAAGTGGGACGAGGACATCTTAAAGGAGCTGGGCATTCCAGCCTGCATGCTGCCAGAGGTTAAGCCTTCAAGCTGCGTCTATGGCACCACCGATTACTTTGGTGCTCCAGTAAAGATCGCAGGCGCCGCTGGTGACCAGCAATCGGCACTGTTTGGCCAGACCTGCTTCCAGTCAGGTGAGGCCAAGAACACCTACGGTACCGGCTGCTTCTTATTAATGAACACCGGTGAGACCCCTGTCTTCTCCAAGAACGGCTTAGTCACCACGATTGCTTGGGGTATTGATGGCAAGGTCAACTATGCCTTAGAGGGTTCGATCTTCGTTGCTGGTGCCGCGATTCAATGGCTGCGCGATGAGATGAAGCTCATCGACTCGGCGATGGACTCGGAGTACATGGCAGGCAAGGTCAAGGACACCAATGGCTGCTATGTGGTACCTGCCTTCACCGGCCTGGGCGCCCCACACTGGGATCAATACGCTCGTGGCACGATCGTCGGCATCACCCGTGGTGTTAACAAGTCGCACATCATTCGCGCCACCTTAGAGTCCCTGGCCTATCAGACCAACGACGTTTTAAATGCGATGCGTGCGGACTCGGGCATTGACCTCAAGGCCTTAAAGGTCGACGGCGGTGCCAGCGCCAACAATCTCTTAATGCAGATTCAGTCGGACATCATTGGCGCTCCAGTCTTAAGACCAAAGTGCGTTGAGACCACCGCTATGGGTGCGGCCTATCTGGCAGGCTTAGCCGTTGGCTATTGGCAGAACAAGGAAGACGTCATCCACAATTGGTCGATCGATCGCACCTTTGAGCCGCAGATCACCGCTGAGGACCGTGCACGTCGCGTCAAGGGCTGGAACAAGGCCTTAACCTACGCTCACGGCTGGGCCAAGGACGAAGAGTAGTCCTAAAGCCCCCGCCCGGCAGCCTCACGGCCTGCCCCCACAAATATAGGGGCAGGCCCACGCAGGCCAGCCCACCAAGGCAAGCTCAATCAAGTCCGCTAGGAATCAAGCTTAAGCAAGCCTCTAAACGCAGGTACTGAGACCCACCTGCGTGGGCGCAAGCTCAATAGAGGCCAGCCTAGGAGGACAAGCTGAGACCTGTCTACGAGGCAAGCCTGTAAAGACGGCTGCCGGAGCCGCAACCAGCGCGAATTTAAAACCAGCCTCACCTGTAACCTTAGCACCTGAGTGCGCGCGCCGCGCGCGTGCTCTCGACATGTGCGCCCCAAAGGCGCCGCCAGGGTCACTGTGCGGCCCAATGGAAGGAGAAAAATCCTATGCTTCCATATGTTGCTGAATTTGTTGGAACGGCCTTACTGCTCCTGTTAGGTACCGGTGTGGTCGCAAACGTCAACCTCACGAAGTCGGGCATGAAAGGCGGTGGCGTCGTCGTTATCACCATTGCGTGGGGCTTTGCGGTTATGCTCCCGGCCTTTATCTTTGGTGCTGCCTCAGGTGCTCACTTCAACCCAGCTTTGACCGTAGCCTTGGCCGTAAATGGCACCTTCCCATGGGCGATGGTTCCAGGCTATATCGTCTGCCAGATCGCAGGTGGTGTCGTCGGTGGTGCCATCACTTGGCTCTTATTCAAGGATCACTTGGACGCAGAAGAGAGCGCAGCTACCAAGCTCGGTGTCTTCTGCACCAGCCCATCGATTCCTAACTACTTCCGCAACTGCTGCTCGGAAATTGTAGGTACCTTTGTCTTAGTCTTTGCCATCTTAGGCATCAACCAAGTAACGGGCATTGCCACCGGCTTAAACTACGTCTTTGTCTGGGGCATCATCGTTTCGATTGGTATGTCCTTAGGCGGCCTGACGGGTTACGCCATCAACCCAGCTCGTGACATGGGTCCGCGCCTTGCGCACTTCTTATTACCAATCAAGGGTAAGGGCAGCTCTAACTTCAAGTACGCCATGGTACCGTTCTTGGCCCCATACATCGGTGGCATCTTAGCGGTCGCTCTGTACAACGCTATTCCTTGGGCTCCAGCTGCCTAAAAAAGCAGCTCCCCCAACCAAAATTAAATACCTATCACATCTCAAGCCCGGCAGGCGCCCCTGCCGGGCTTGTTTATTGACCCCAGCCCAGCGGTGGCGGCGTCAACGATCAAGCTTGTACGTTAGGTGCGCAGACTAAACAATAATGGGCGTCTGCTGCTTATAAGATCGGCTTCTTTTTCCTGCCGCGCGGTTTTACACCACTAAGCAAGGCCTGCTGGGGCATGACCGTAGCGCTGGGCAGCAGCGTCCCTATCTGCTAAGACCTGAGCAACCTCCGCACGGACCTTCTCTGGGTCAAGGCGCACTGCTTGTTCGAAGACCGAGAACTGTGGATTGAGTTCTTGAGTTGGGGCGACGCCCTGGGCGCGCTGCGTAAAGCACTCTTCGGCTGCTTTGATGATGGAGCGCAGCGTGTCATCTAAGCCCTCTAAGATCATGGTGCGCAAGCTCAGCGGTACCCCAAAGTACGCAGCGGCCATCCCACCCACCGTAGCGCCTAAGGTATCGCTATCGCCGCCTAAGGAGATGACATTGCGGATCGCGTCCTCGAGCGAGTCAGCCTCATAAAAGCCTCGCAAAGCATAAGGCACCGTGCCTTGGCACGAGCTGTCAAAGGTGAAGTCTGGGCGAATCTCGTCTAAGGTAAAGCCCAGGTCGCAGTAGGTGGCCTCAAAGTACGCCTTGATTTCATCTTGAGTCAGTTGGGCGCGGGCTAAATAGACCGCCTCAGCGGTAGCTTGCGCCCCGCGCAGGCCTTCGATGTGATTGTGCGAAACCACGGTCACGGCGTAGGCCAGATCGCGCGCTTCATCGAGACTTCGGGCGGCAAAACCACAGCTGCTCACACGCATACCAGCGCCGTTGCCGTAGCTACCATAGGCGGCGTCATCATTCTGATTGAGCCAGACCGCAAAGCTCGAGCCATAACCTGCTTGCGGATAGGTGCGCCCGAGCTTGCGCATGCAGGCACGCGCCCGCTGCGCCACCAAATTGTAGTCAACAGGGCCCTCTTTGAGCGTGCCATCCTCATTAGTCAGCGCTTCGGTTAACGCGCCCGCTACCGCAATGGTCATAACCGAGTCATCACTGAAGTGGCTGCGCTTGACCACCAGCTCAAAATCCTTGCTCTTGATCGGACGGTAGTCAAACTGCGATCCCACAAAATCGCCCAGAATAGCCCCTATCATGTCCCACTCCTTATCTGCAACAATCAAGTAGCTTTATTATACCCCACCAACACAGGCCGTCTAATTTAAGACGAGCTGACAGCAGCCCCACTCCTACTTTGGCTTTTCAGAGTTAGACAAAATGATAGATAGATATAACAAAGTTCTCAGCATTCCCTTTCTTCCCGCCACCCCGTATCTTGTGTGAGATTTTCTGATAAATAAGCCCCTTTTGTGACATTTACGCCCGGATTCTGTCAGCTAATTTGATAGATTTGCGTCAGAAATTGGCAAAACTGTGATGTAAGTCTGAAATTAATCTTTCATTTTTGGCTAAAGTAAATGACATTAAAATTTCATTTGCTTGACTAGCGCCCGCTCCCAACTGTCTGGAGCTTTACCCCAGCGATCTGGGACGCATTAAGCCCCTGTTCGTGGGCGGCACTTAGTACTGCCAGCTCGGGCCCTCGCTTCAAGTTAATGGTCAAGCAATGAATAGGAGCTTGTCTAATTACTTAGGGGAGTTGTCATGGAACGCATCGGCAACGCAATCATGAAGTGCCTTGAGGTGGTGATCGTCGCCCTCATTTCGGTGATGTCGATCTTGGTCATCATCAACGTGGGGCTGCGCTTCTTCTTTTCCTCGAGCATCGTGGTCTCAGAAGAGCTCTCGCGCTTCTTATTCATCTACATCGTCTTCTTGGGCTCAATTGTCGCGCTCAAAGAAAACGGCCATATCTACGTCGACTTCATTGCTAAGGCCTTTCCTCGCCCGCTGCAATGGGTCATCCAGCTCATCGTCCAATGCTGCATGCTCTACTGCTGCTACGTACTGCTCATGGGTAGCGTCGAGCTCAGCGAGTACAACATGGTTGATAAATCGCCAGTTGCGGGCATCCCAATGGGCTATATCTACTTTGCCGGTGCCATCGGCGCTGTTGGTATGGGCATCGTGCTCATCATCCGCATTGTGCAGCACCTCAAGTCCTTTAGCACTTGGATGAGTAAGGAGGCCTAATCATGGAAGTTGCAATTTTCTTATGCGTCCTTTTGGTCAGCATCGCGATTGGTATCCCGATCGCCTTTGCCCTGATGATGTGCGGCCTGGCGCTCATGTTCTTCTTGGACATGTTCGACCCGATGCTGGTCGCGCAGAACCTGATCAACGGCTCGGACAACTTCACCCTCTTGGCGATTCCATTCTTCGTCTTTGCCGGTGAAATCATGAACGTCGGTGGCCTGGCCAAGCGCTTGATTGACCTGCCGATGCGTTTAGTCGGTCATAAGGCTGGTGGCTTAGGCTATGTGGTCATTATCGCTGCTGTGATTATGGCTTCGCTCTCGGGCTCGCCTGCTGCCGATACCGCCGCGATTGCCGCCATCATGTTCCCTATGATGGTTAAGGCTAATTACTCGGGTCCAGGCTCAGCTGGTTTAATTGCCGCTGGTGGCATCATCGCCCCAATCATTCCACCATCGATTCCATTCATCGTGATCGGTGTTACCGCTGGTGTCTCCATTTCCCAGCTCTTTATGGCCGGTATCGTGCCAGGCCTCTTAATGGGCGTAGCCCTGTGCATCGTCTGGTGGCTCAAGTCGCGTAACTTCACCACCTCCAAGCGTGCCACCGGCGCTGAAGTCTGGGCTGCCTTCAAGGCCAGTATCTGGGCCTTAATGCTGCCAGTCATTGTCATCGGCGGCTTTAAGACCGGTGTCTTCACCCCAACCGAAGCTGGTGCCGTTGCCTCGGTCTATGCCTTAATCGTCTCGATTCTGGTCTACCGTGAGCTCAAGCTCAAGCAAATCTACGATGCCCTGCTGGGTACCGCTAAGACCACTGCCGTCATCATGCTGATGGTGGCTTCAGCTCAGGTCTCGGCCTACCTCATGACCATCGCCGATCTGCCATTATTGGTCGCCGAGCTGTTAGCCCCACTGACTGACTCGCCACGCCTGTTAATGGGCCTGATTCTCCTGGTGCTCTTAGTCATGGGCATGGTGCTCGACTTAATCCCAATCGTGTTGATCTTAGTTCCGGTCCTGCTGCCATTAGTGCGCGAGGCGGGCATCAACGAGATTTACTTCTGTGTCATGTTCATCCTGTGCTGCTCGATTGGCCTGATTACGCCACCGGTCGGCAACGTCTTGAACGTGGTCTCCTCGGTCACCAAGGTCCCATTTGAGCGCGCGGTCTTAGGCATCCTGCCTTATGCCGGTATCCTCATCGTGCTGATGTTCATCTTGCTCATCTTCCCTGACATCGTGATCGTGCCGATGGAATACCTCACCGCCCGCTAGGCTTAAGTCACCACTGTTTTTTCACCAATTTTTTCCTCTGCTGTGGGTCAGCTTGGGCCCACTTTACCCAGTTTTTCTTGTACTCACTTTGCTTAATCTGTCCTTAGGAGCTGTTTGCTATGAAGAAAAAGACTCTGGCTGTATTAGCTTCGGCCGTCATCGCCGCTGTCTTTGCCACCTCGGTTGAGGCCAAGACCATTTTACGTATGGCCACCGACGTTTCGCGCGATAACTCGCAGGCGGTCGGTGCCGAGCACTTTGCTAGGCTCGTTGCCGAGAAGACCAATGGCGATGTCCAAATCAAGTTCTACCCTGATGGCACCTTAGGCAGCAGCCAGGCCATTGTTTCGGGTACCCGCACCGGCAATATCGACATTGCCATGATCGGCACCGTAAACTTAGGTGGCTTAGCCGAGGGCTTCTTAGCCTTAGACCTGCCATTTATCTTCAAGGACAGCGCCCACGTTTACCGCTCCTTAGATGGCAAGGCCGGTGCTGAGCTCTTCGCTGAGCTCGACAAGGTCGGCTTAACCGGTTTAGCCTTCTTTGAGAACGGCTTCCGCAACATCACCAACTCGCGCCAACCAATCAAGGTCCCAGAGGACGTCAAGGGCTTAAAGATCCGTGTGCCACAGTCGCAGACCTTAGTTAAGACCTTTGAGGCCTTAGGCGCTAACCCAGTACCAATGGCCTACGGCGAGCTCTACACCGCCATGGAGACTGGCGCGATCGACTCCCAAGATCACCCAACCTCGACTCTCTACGCCGGTAAGTTCTACGAGGTGCAAAAGTACCTGAGCATGACCCACCACGGCTACGCCGCCGTCACCTTGGTCATGAACTCGCGCAAGTTCGATAAGTTAAGCCCAGAGTACCAGCAGATCTTCTTAGACTGCGCTAAGGAAGCCGCTAAGTTCCAACGTGAGCTCAACTACACCGAGGACCAAAAGCTCTTAACCGAGATGCAAAACGCCGGTCTTGAGATCAACGAGGACGTCGACCTCGATCTCTTCGTTGAGGCCACTAAGGCGGTCCGTGATGAGTTCGTCAAGGAGCACGGCGACACCGTGGTCAAGTTAATCGAAGCTGACCGCAATCTCTAAGCTCTGAGCGTTCAACTCTCTACATTCAACACACAGCCAATACCCAAGGCCGCTCTTTGCTCTGACTCCAATAGGGGCAGGTGCGGCCTTTTTGTTCCCGCGTGCCACCCGCTCAAAGAGCGTGCTCAGGCCACGCCTTTGGTCTTAACTCAGCGTGTGTCCCACGCCCTGTACCCCGTGCCGAGCGCGTTCGCGCTGCTCAGCCCCACACTTTGGTAGCTCTTGTGGTTAAGGTCCCTGTTGTTGCGACCAGCGCTGCGCTTGAGTACGGACCAAGTACCCTTTTAGTGTTTGCTAGGGCTTAGCCCTGTCCTTTTTCTTGTTTGGTACGATTATGAAGCCTCTGATTTTGCGTAATGTTAAGCTCAACCCGATCGTGGCTGAGTATGTCAACCAGTTCTATGACGTCATCTCGGTTGAGGAGTTGACCGCTGAGAATGCCCATCAAATTGAAGTCCTGCTGACCAATGGTACCGGTCAGGCTCCAAAGGAGCTTTTGGACCGCCTACCTAACCTCAAGCTGATCGATGACTTCGGCGTCGGCTTTGATGGCGTGGATATCGCCGAGTGCAAGCGCCGCAATATCACCGTCTGCACCACCCCTGGCGTCTTAACTGACGACGTCGCCGATCTTGCTCTGGCCCACATCCTGGCCTTCTCACGCCAGATGTGCCTTGCCCACCACGAGGTGGTCTCGGGGGCCTGGGCCGCAGGCCACAAATCCTTAGGTTTGGGCCGTAAGGTCTCAGGTAAGCGCGTCGGTATCGTAGGCTTAGGCCGCATCGGCAAGGCCGTAGCTCAACGCTGCCACGGCTTTAATATGAGCTTAGCCTTCTACGACCGCTATCTTAGTGCCGATAAGGCCGCAGCTGACTTAAAGGCTATGCTCGGCGTCGAGCCAGAGCTGACCCGCTATGATGACTTAGTGGAGCTGGCGCGCAACAGCGACTACTTGGTCGTGTGCGCCGCTGCCACCCCTGAAAATCATGGTCTCATCAATGAGGAAGTGCTCACCGCCTTGGGGCCGCAAGGCACTTTGATCAACATCGCCCGTGGTGTCTTGGTCGATGAGGCCGCCTTGGTTAAGGTGCTGCAAGAGGGTAAGTTAGGCGGCGCGGGCCTTGATGTCTTTGCCCATGAACCTAATGTCCCAGCTGCGCTGCTCACCATGAAAAATGTGGTGCTGACTCCGCACATAGCTTCAGCCACGGTCGAAACCCGTGAGCAGATGGCAAGCTTAGTCATCGGTAATCTCAAGGCCTTCCGTGAGGGTACTCCGTACCTGACTGCCCTGACACTTTAGGCCGTAATGCCTAATTGACCTACGCCATGTAGAGTACACTTAGGCTCTAGGTCAATTTTAAAGGAGGAGAGGGACGTGTCCCCAGACAGTACTAACGAACTAAAAAAGGGTCAATTGTGTCGCGAGGCGCAAGCTATCGCCTTGTTCTCAAGCCACGTCCATCTCTTCACCAAGTCCGATACCGCCTTGGCCAATTTCATTGCGCTCCATATCGATCAATTCATGCATATGACGATTTTGGATTTGGCCAATGCGACCGGACTCTCCGAAATCACGATTTCGCGTTTTTGCAAGAAGTTAGAGCTCGCAGGCATCCACGCTCTGAAGATCAACCTAGCCTACTTCCTGCCCTCCGAGCTCACCACTAGCTCCCTCTCAAGTGCCGCCTTAACCCCTGGCGTCGCTCCGCAAGCCGCTGCCTTACTGGGCGCGCAATTAGGGGCGAGCCTGAGAGCCTTTACCCCCGAGGACAGCCCCCAGCAAATCTGCACTGAGGTCTTTGCCACCATTAGCGCGGGGCTCAATCAAACCCTCAATCTCATCGACTACGCCGCCATTGAACAAGCAGCTGAGCTGATCAATCAGAGCTCACGCTTGCTCTTCTTTGGCTTTGGTAATTCCTCAGTGGTCTGCCATGACTTAGGCACCCGCTTCGCGCGCTTTGGCATCAGCTGCGAGATTGTCTCCGATCTCCACCAGCAAATGACCATTGCGGCCGTGTGCGGCCCTGAGACCGTGATTTTAGCGGTCTCATATTCAGGCAGCTCCTTGCACTTAGATGAAGTGCTGAAACTGGCGCGCAGCCGGGGCGCTAAGGTCATCCTCTTTACCAGCTACAAAAACTCCGCGATCGCCGAGCAAGCTGATGTGGTGTTAATGGGAGTCTGCCCTGAGCTTAAGAACAACACCGAGGCAGCGACCTCGCGCCTCATCTATATGGCAATCGGCGACGTGCTCTATACCCGTTTGACCTTGCTGCGCAGCAAGCAGTATCAAGACAACCTCAAGAGCATCCGCTCGTCCTTAGCGTTGCTACGCACTTAATACGCCATAAAGGTCGCGTGCTGAGCCTCAAGCGCTGCAAGCTGCTCACGCAAGTCCGGTTCAGCATGCTGCTGAACAAAAGGCAGCACCGCCTTAACCCCAGAGCCCACCAGACTCCAGCACGGCACTTCATAAAGCTCAAGCTGCTTTAAGCGCTTGAGCGTGGTCTCAGCGCCCGCCCCTTGCGGGAGCGCGGACATCAGCACCACTACCCCCACCGGCGCCACGCCCGGCACCTGCGGGATGCCTTCAAGGTCTGCGGCTAAATCTGCAATGGTTAGGGCCAGGCCCAGCCCCTGCTCATAGGCAAAAGGATCGCCACTTTCCAAGCTCACCACTACCACACCAACACCCTCTCACGTCCGGCGCGCACCGCCTCACTCTCGAGCACGGCCGCCAGCTCCATAAAACCCGTCAGCTCCACCCCACAACCGCGCGCCTCAGGCGCACGCAGTCCGTAATGGTCCGCCGCTTGGCCACAAATCATCAGCTTAAGACCACGCTGCGCCGCCACGGCCTGATAGCGTGCCGCCAGCCCCGTCCCAACCTTTTGCCCTAAGGGCGCAGCCCGCGCCACTAAAATGATGGCACTCAGCTCAGGGAATTGTCCTGACTCCAGCATATTGAGCAAAGGCTCATGCCCAGCCATCTCATCTGCCGGTAAGGAAATAACGAGCGCAGTGACCGGCGGGCACTGCACCTGTTCTGTCTTGTTAGCGCTCACGTCACAACTCCGGAGCGTTAACCCATGGCCAACCAAAAAGAGGTCCCATACCTCAAGCCCACACCGGCCCTTTCCCCTTTAGAGACCTACTAGATCCGTGGCAGGGTAGCCAGTCTCACTTGAGACCGGGACCAATACTACGGCCCGAGCAGCGCGGCTAGTAGCATCGCACCGTACCTGATGCCGCGCCCCTCAGGGTGGGTGGGCGGGCCCCCTTAATTGCGCCTCTAAAGGAAATGAAGCAAGCCACCGCACTTCAAGCCCACACCGGCCTCTTGCCCCTTCGAGACCGAGCGCTCCGTGGCAGGGTAGCCGGGCTCACTTGAGACCACTACCCCACACTACGGCCCCGGTGGCGCGGCTAGAGTGGATCGCACCGTACCTGATGCCGCGCCCCTCAGGGTGGGCGGGTGGGCCCCCTTAATTGCGCCTCTAAAGGAAATGAAGTGAGCCACCTCACTTCAAGCCCACACCGACCCCTTTCCACTTCGAGACCTACTAGGTACGTGGCTGGGGAGCCGGGCTCACTTGAGACCACTGCCCCACCCTGCGGCCCGAGTGGCGCGGCTCGTACGGATGGCACCGTACCTGATGCCGCGCCCCCTCACTTCCGCACTTGCACTCTCAAAGAAGTGAAACAAGCCCCCGCACTTCAAGCCCACACCGGCCCTTTTCCCTTCGAGACCCAGTAGTCCGTAAGAGAGAAGCCGGTCTCACTTGAGACCTAGACCACTACTGCGGCCCGAGCGGCGCGGCTCGTACGGATTGCATCGTACCTGATGCCGCGCCCCCTCAGGGTGGGCGGGTGGGCCCCCTTAATTGCGCGCTTAAGGAAATGAAGTGAGTCGCTGTACCTTAGGGCGCCACCTGGCCCCGACCACTGGCCTGAGTCACTCCTCATTGCGCTACCCGCAGGAACCATTGCGCGCTCTGAGGCTTACTGGTAATGGTTGGCATTGGGGTTAACCCATATGACAAGGGCCAATGAAACTGCCCGGTTGGGTTAGTCTCATTGGCCCTTCAGGCCCCACACCGTGGTGCGGAGCGTTCTTTATTAGGCTTTTCGCCGCTTAGATGGTGTCAGAGGAAGTCGCACCTAAGGCCGATGCATAGCTCAGGCTGTCTAAGGCGGCCGAAATCTGCTTTTCCACCTGGTCGTTGGTCATGCTGTTCTCGGTCGACTCATTGTGTTGACGCGAGCGGGCAATCTCCTCACGACGCTGCTGGTGGTACTTGAAGCCCGTACCAGCTGGGATTAAGCGACCGACGATGACGTTCTCCTTAAGGCCACGTAACTCGTCCACCTTACCTGCGACCGAAGCCTCAGTTAAGACACGGGTGGTCTCTTGGAACGATGCGGCCGAGATGAAGGACTCGGTCGACAAGGAAGCCTTGGTCAGACCCATCAGGATATGACGGTAACGGACTGGCTTCTTGCCATCCTTGAGCAAGCGCTCGTTGACGGTACGTACGTACGAGACTTCGGCTTGCTCGTCCTTTAAGAACTCGGTGCTGTCACCTGGGTCCAAGATCTCGCACTTGCGCAGCATCTGACGCACGATAACCTCAATGTGCTTATCGTTGATCTTAACGCCTTGCAGACGGTACACGTCTTGAACTTCGTTGACGATGTAGTTGGCGACCGCGTTAACACCACGCAGTCTTAAGATGTCGTGTGGCGACTCTGGACCGTCGGCGATCATTTCGCCCTTCTGGACCTTTTCACCTTCGAATACGTTGAGGTTACGCGACAGCGCAATCATCTCCTCGTATGGGCCCATTGGGTTGCCAGCCTCGTCTAAGGTACCAGCCTCTGGGGTGATAATGAGACGACGCTTGGACTTGGTCTCCTTACCAAAGGAAATAGTACCGGAGATCTCAGCTAAGATCGCAGGCTCCTTCGGCGCACGGGCCTCGAACAGGTCAGCCACACGTGGCAGACCACCGGTAATGTCCTTGGTACCACCAGCTTGCTGTGGAATACGGGCAATAATGTCACCGATGTTAACCTCAGCACCGTCTAAGAGCTGGACAATCGCCTTGCCTTGGAGCATGTACTGAGCAGGAACCGTGGTGCCTGGGATCATAACGTCATTGCCGTCAGCGTCGATAATCTTAACGGCTGGACGCTTGTCACGACCCTGGGACGGACGAGCGGCTAATTCACGGACTTCGATCGAGGCGATACCTAAGGACTCGTCTTCCTTGCGGTCAACGGTTACACCTTCGATGATGTCAATGAACTTAATGCGACCATGTACTTCCGAGATAATTGGGTGGGTGTGAGGGTCCCAACGGGCGACGACCGTACCGGCCTTAACCTCTTGACCATCCTGGACCTCAAAGATCGCACCGTATGGAATCTTGTGGCTTTCCTTGGAGGCGCCAAACTCATCCATAACCAGTAACTCGGATTGACGCGAGGTTACAACCTCCTTGCCATCGGTATTGGTTACGGTCTTGGAGTTCAAGATACGAATCGTACCGGAGTTCTTAACCGTAGCACCAGACTCAGCTACCGCACGCGAAGCGGCACCACCGATGTGGAAGGTACGCATGGTCAGCTGGGTACCAGGCTCACCGATCGACTGAGCAGCGATAACACCAACCGCTTCACCTGCGTTGACCAAGTGGCCACGGGCTAAGTCACGACCATAGCACTTAGCGCAGACACCGTACTTGGTGGCGCAAGTGATTGGCGAGCGGACCTTAACCTTCTCGATCTTGTACTCTTCTAAGATATTGCAGCACTTCTCATCTAATAAGAGGCCAGCAGGTAAGAGCACTTCCTTCGAGCCTGGCTTTAAGACATCGTCGGCCAGGGTACGACCTAAGACGCGGTCACGTAAGTTCTCGATGACATCACCACCACTGACGTGTGGGGTGATCTCAAGACCATCGGTGGTACCGCAATCATCCTCGGTGATAACCAAGTCTTGGGCGACATCGACTAAACGACGGGTTAAGTAACCGGAGTTAGCGGTCTTTAACGCGGTATCAGCCAGACCCTTACGAGCACCGTGGGTCGAGATGAAGTACTGCTGAACGTTTAAGCCTTCACGGAAGTTCGCGATAATTGGGGTTTCAATAATGGAACCATCTGGGGTTGCCATCAGACCACGCATACCGGCGAGCTGACGAATCTGAGCTGGCGAACCACGAGCACCGGAGTCAGCCATCATATAGATGCTGTTGAACGAGGCTTGCTTCTCTTCTTCGCCTAAGATATTGGTGGCGGTCTCCACCGATAAGTTGGCCATCATAGCCTTCATAACCTTATCGTTGGCGTTCGACCAAATATCGATAACCTTGTTATAGCGCTCGCCTTGGGTAATCTGACCGTTGTCGTATTGCTGTTGAATCGACAGCACTTCCTTTTGAGCCGCAGCAATAATCGTCTGCTTCTCCTTAGGAATGAGCATATCGTCCACGCACACCGACGAACCGGAGATCGCAGCGTTGCGGAAACCGGTGTACATGACGCGGTCGGCGAACATGACGGTGTCCTTGAGGCCTAATAAGCGATAGCAGGTGTTTAACAGACCGGCAATACGCTTCTTGCCTAAAGGCTGGTTACTGACCTTAGTGAACCAATCTTTGTGGCTTAAGATCTCGCGGATATTGTCCTGGTTGACGCCCTCAACTGGTGGGTCGATATGGTCATAGGACATACCACGTGGCAGAATCAAGGACAGGATGGCACGGCCGATCGTGGTTAAGCGCAGCTCGTTCTTCTCAACGAACTCACCCGTCTCAGGATTCTTCTCGGTGAAGGCGACACGGCAGGCCACACGAGCTTGCATGTCGGCAATACCGGCCTTATAGACGCGCTCGGCTTCGTAGGCATCAGTTAAGATCATGCCCTCGCCCTTGGCACCAACACGCGACTTGGTCATATAGTACAGACCTAAGACCACGTCTTGAGCAGGCACGATAATAGGGTCACCCGAGGCTGGCGATAAGATGTTGTTGGTCGACATCATTAAGGCACGGGCCTCAAGCTGAGCCTCTAAGGTCAGCGGGATGTGGACCGCCATCTGGTCACCGTCGAAGTCAGCGTTGAAGGCTGGGCATACCAGTGGGTGCAGACGAATGGCCTTACCTTCGATCAAGATTGGCTCGAAGGCCTGAATACCTAAACGGTGCAGGGTCGGCGCACGGTTTAACATGACCGGGTGCTCGCGGATGACTTCTTCTAAGACATCCCATACGATCGCATCCTCGCGCTCCACCATCTTCTTCGCAGCCTTGATGGTAGCAGCGTGACCGCGCATCTCAAGACGGCCGTAGATAAATGGCTTGAACAGCTCGAGAGCCATCTTCTTTGGCAGACCGCATTGGTGCAGACGTAAGTTAGGACCGCAGGTAATAACCGAACGACCGGAGTAGTCAACACGCTTACCTAACAGGTTCTGACGGAAGCGACCTTGCTTACCCTTGATCATGTCAGCCAGGGACTTTAATGGACGCTTGTTCGAGCCCGAAATGGCGCGACCGCGACGGCCGTTATCCATTAAGGCGTCAACCGACTCTTGGAGCATGCGCTTCTCATTGCGCACGATGATCTCAGGAGCCACCAGCTCCAGAAGGCGCTTTAAGCGGTTGTTACGGTTGATGACTCGACGATAGAGATCGTTTAAGTCCGAGGTGGCAAAACGACCGCCATCGAGCGGTACTAATGGGCGTAAATCAGGTGGCAGCACTGGCAGGACGGTCATAATCATCCACTCTGGCTTATTACCCGAGTGAACGAAGGCTTCCATCAGCTTTAAGCGCTTGGCGTACTTCTTACGGTTGGACTCGGAGGTAGTGGTCTCTAAGGCCTCACGTAAGACCGAGATCTCCTCGTTTAAGTCCATATGCTGCAGGATCTCTAAGATCGCCTCAGCACCCATCTTAGCGGTGAAGTCATCACCGAAGAGCTCAAGGGCGTTCATATACTCTTCTTCGGAGAGTAATTGACGCTCGTGCAGATCGGTCATGCCCGGATCGGTCACCACGTAGCTCTCAAAGTAGAGTACGCTCTCGATATCGCGCAGCTTCATATCGAGGATTAAGCCGATACGCGAAGGCAGCGACTTTAAGAACCAGATATGTGCAACAGGCGAGGCCAGCTCAATGTGGCCCATACGCTCACGACGGACCTTAGCTTGAGTGACTTCAACACCGCACTTATCGCAAATAGTGCCACGGTGCTTTAAGCGCTTGTACTTACCGCATAAGCACTCGTAATCCTTCACTGGGCCGAAGATCTTGGCGCAGAACAAGCCGTCACGCTCTGGCTTGAAGGTACGATAGTTAATGGTCTCAGGCTTCTTGACCTCACCGTACGACCATGCGCGAATCATCTCAGGGGAAGCTAAGCCGATCTTGATCGCGTCAAAATCCTCGAGCTTCTGCTTTAAGGCATTGTTGCTGCGATTGGCCAGCTTACCAAGCGACTCGGAGATATCGAGATCGAGGGCAAACTCGTCGTCCTTAGGAGCGGCCGGTGCTTGCTGGGCTAAGCCCTCTAACAGGGCTTCGTCTTGGCCGTTATCTTGGATGCTCACAACAGATTCTCCAGTTATGTGATGATCGTGGGGACGGGTCAGGACCAGTCTTGTTCTAGCCCCGTCCCGCCCCATGCCGTCCACGTCAGGCCTTACGGCAGAGACCGTGGTTCCTGACGCGGCCCCGGCAGCTTGAACTCAAAGCTTTGAGCTGCCGGGGAGCGTGGTCAATTTATTCCTTGCGGACTAAGTCGATGTTGATGCCTAAGGAGCGGATTTCACGCAGCAGCACGTTGAAGGATTCAGGGATGCTGGCCTCCATCTTATAGGCGCCGTCAACAATATTCTTGTACATCTTGGTACGGCCGTTGACGTCGTCGGACTTGACCGTCAACATCTCACGTAAGGTGTAAGCCGCACCGTAGGCCTCCAGGGCCCACACTTCCATTTCACCGAAGCGCTGACCACCGAACTGAGCCTTACCGCCTAATGGCTGCTGGGTGACTAAGCTGTACGAACCGGTCGAACGGGCGTGCATCTTGTCATCGACTAAGTGGTTGAGCTTGAGCATATACATATAGCCCACGGTAACCTTACGCTCGAAAGCCTTACCGGTGGTGCCATCGTATAAGGTCATCTGGCCGGACTTAGGCAGGCCTGCCAGCTCTAAGAGCTCCTTAATCGACTCTTCGGTCGCGCCGTCAAACACTGGGGTCGCAACTGGCATACCGCCACGGACATTCTGGGCTAAGGTCATGACCTCTTCGTCTGACATCGCACTGATGTCCACGTGCTGCGAGGTGCCGCCTAAGTCGTAGATCTTCTGCAACATCGCGCGGATCTCAGCGATAGCACGCTGCTCCACCAGCATCTTGTTGATGACATCGCCAATACCCTTAGCGGCTAAGCCTAAGTGTACTTCGAGCACCTGACCGATGTTCATACGCGAAGGCACGCCCAGAGGGTTGAGCACGATATCAACTGGCTGGCCATTCTCGTCAAATGGCATATCCTCGATTGGGCAAATCTTGGAGATAACACCCTTGTTACCGTGACGACCTGCCATCTTGTCACCAGGCTGAATGCGACGCTTAACGGCGAGGTAGACCTTAACGATCTTGAGCACGCCTGGGGTTAAGTCATCACCCTCAGTTAACTTGCGGCGAATGGTCTCGAACTTGTCCTTGTACTCGAGGCGATACTCGTCTAAGCGGGCACCGATTTCCTCGAGCTCGCGGGTGGCGTTGTCGTCATCGATGCGATAGTCAAAGAGCTCGGCATCGCTTAAGTGCTTAAGCTCATTCTCAGGGACACCGGCCTTAGCTAAGACGTGGCGGGCCTGACGCATCATACCGGCGGTCAAGAAGGCAAACTCTTCGTCTAAGTCCTTGCGGGCCTTATTGAGCTGCATCTCTTCGATTTCTTTAGCGCGAGCATCCTTCTCGACACCCTCACGCGTGAAGACTTGGACGTCAACAACCGTACCAGAGACACCGTTAGGGACGCGGGTCGAGCTATCCTTAACCTCGGAAGCCTTCTCACCGAAGATCGCACGTAACAGCTTCTCTTCTGGAGTTAACTGGGTCTCGCCCTTAGGGGTGACCTTACCTACCAGAATATCGCCGCCGACGACCTCAGCACCGATATAGACAATACCGGACTCGTCGAGCTTGGATAAAGCAGCCTCACCGACATTTGGAATATCAGCGGTGATTTCCTCCGGGCCTAACTTGGTGTCACGAGCCACGCAGGAGATTTCCTGGATGTGGATCGTGGTTAAGCGATCCTTAGCAGCCACACGCTCGGAAACTAAGATCGAGTCCTCGTAGTTGTAGCCGTTCCATGGCATGAAGGCCACGCGTAAGTTCTGACCTAAGGCCAGCTCGCCTAAATCAGTGGAGCTACCGTCGGCTAACACGTCACCTGCGCGCACCTCTTCGTTGACATTGACGCATGGGCGCTGATTGATGCAGGTGTTCTGGTTGGAACGGGTGTACTTAATGAGGTTGTAAATGTCGATACCGGCATCGTGGGTACCTTGGATTTCTTCCTCATTGACCCGAACCACAATACGGGCACCGTCCACGTGATCCACGATACCGCCACGACGGGCAATAATGGAAACACCGGAGTCAACTGCGACCGCACGCTCCATACCAGTACCAACAAATGGCTTCTCCGAGCGCACGGTTGGCACGGCCTGACGTTGCATGTTGGCACCCATCAGGGCACGGTTAGCGTCGTCGTGCTCCAAGAATGGAATCAAGGCGGCAGCGACCGAAATAACCTGCTGTGGTGACACGTCCATATATTGGACGTCGCTGGCGCGACGGACCGTGGACTCACCCTTGTAACGGCACTGGACGTACTCGTCGATAATATTGCCGTCGGCGTCTAAGTCAGTGTTAGCCTGAGCAATAACGTACTGGCCTTCGTCGATTGCCGATAAGTACTCGAAGTCCTCGGAGACATGCTTGTCATTAACGCGACGATATGGGGTCTCTAAGAAGCCATAGTCGTTGCAACGAGCAAACACGGCCAAGGAGTTAATCAGACCAATGTTTGGACCTTCAGGGGTCTCAATTGGGCAGAGACGACCGTAGTGGGTTGGGTGCACGTCACGGACTTCGAAGCCGGCACGCTCACGGGTTAAACCACCAGGACCTAAGGCCGAAATACGACGCTTGTGGGTAACCTCAGACAGTGGATTGTTTTGATCCATGAACTGAGATAACTGCGAGGAGCCAAAGAACTCCTTGATCGCAGCCGAGATTGGCTTAGCGTTGATCAGCTCTTGTGGCGTGGTCGAATCGAGATCACCTAAGGACAGGCGCTCCTTGACCGCACGCTCGACACGGACTAAGCCGATACGGAAATGGTTCTCAGCCATTTCACCGACGCTGCGGATACGACGGTTGCCTAAGTGGTCGATATCGTCGATGGTCTCCTTACCGTTACGGATGCGTACTAAGTAACGCATGACCTTGATGATATCGTTGTGCGAGAGAGTACCACGGTACATCTCATTGCGCTCACGATGCAGCTCTAATGGCTTGCCATCTGAGCCAGTTACGGTGGCCTTGAGCTCAGGGATGTGCGCGGTGCGGCCCTCTAAAGCCGACAGTGGCAGCACAATGCAGCGCTCGATCGTGATCACGTCGCTCTTAGCACGGCCGGTCTTTAACTGCACATTGTTAAAGACAAAGCGCTCGGCTGGCTTAATCATTGGGTCTGGGTTGACCTTGTATAAGAGGCCATCTAAGAAGTCCAATAACTTGTCAGCATTACGCTCTGGGCTTGGTACTGGGATGCAGGCGTTCTCGGAAGCGTCTAAGTGGGCGCGTACCGTCTTCACGACATCAGGGTAAGAGGCGTAAACATTGCCCCCGACCACATAAACACCACCCTCAGGGGTGTTTAAAGCAAATTCTTCATCGCCTAAGGTACGCTCGAGGCCAGTCTTGAAGCGGTTGATCTCGACAAAGCGGGTATCAAACTTCATACGACCAACCGAGGATAAGTCGTAGCGATCCTCAGCGAAGAATAAGTTATGGAATAAGGTCTCGGCGGCCTCAGTGGTTGGAGGCTCACCTGGGCGCATCATCTTGTAGATTTCAAAGAGGGCAGCAATGCGATCCTCTTCGTCCGAGCGCAGATCACGGGTGGTGTCATTGCGCAGGGTATCGGCGATGAAGGCGCCTTCGTCCACCTGCGAGGTGAACAGGATTTCAAACTTCTTGAGGCCTAACTGAGCGATAACCGGCAGCTTCTCTAAGGTCAGCTCGGTATTGGCAGGTAACAGTACCTCGCCGTCAGCTGCGGCATAGTCCTTAGCGATAATCTTACCGATCAGGTACTCAGGTGGAATCTCGATCGAGGTCTGACCAGCCTTGGACAGATCGCGAATATGGCGAGCGGTAATCTTCTTACCAGCCTCAACCAAGCACTTGCCATCGAGCATAATGTCGAAGGAAGCGGTTTCACCGCGCATACGCTCCGGCACCAGCTCCATAAAGAGCTTATTGCCCTTGATCTCAATCTCAACGGTGTTAAAGAAGAGATCTAAGATCTGCTCGGTGTTGTAGCCTAAGGCGCGTAACAGGACGGTAGCAGGCAGCTTACGACGACGGTCGATACGCACGAAGAGGTTATCGCGGTGATCGAACTCGAAATCAAGCCACGAGCCACGGTATGGAATAATACGGGCCGAGAACAGCACACGGCCAGGGTGGGTCTTACCGCGATCGTTATCGAAGAAAACACCTGGCGAGCGGTGTAACTGCGAGACCACGACACGCTCAGTACCATTGATGATAAAGGTACCGTTTTCGGTCATGAGTGGGATTTCACCCATATAGACTTCCTGGTCTAACTTCTCACGAACCGTCTTAGGAGAATCCTTCTCGTAGCGGATTAAGCTTAAGTTAACCTTGAGCGGAGCCGAGTAAGTGGTGCCACGAATCATGCACTCATGGACATCGAACTTAGGCTCACCTAACTTGAAGCTGTTGTAGCTCAGCTCAGCGTTACCCGAGTAAGACTTGATTGGGAATACGCTCTTAAAGGCTGCCACTAAACCATTTTCGTTTTGCGGATCAGAGCTGATGAATTGCTTAAAAGAATCAAGCTGAACGGCAAGCAAGTATGGGGTGTCGAGCACCTTAACTCTCTTACCAAAATCCTTACGGATGCGCTTTTGCTCAGTGTACGAGTAAACCATGGAAGGGGGATCCTCAGGTTGATCTTGGTCGCGGTTGGGGCTACAAATCAAAGCCCAAAGCTTAGCAGCACTAACTAGAGCAGCCACCAAACTTCAGTGTCTTAGGTGAGCACTTCCTGCCAGAAAGCAACGAGCATGAACCGATGGACGCGAGGGCCATGGCACAGCTGACTTAATAACAAACGACGCGTTACACTCCAACTACCAACCCCAGCTTAATTCATGCCGCTAAGTCCCCAAGCCGCAGGGCGAGGATACAAATGGGGGCAAGAAAAATAAGTTAAGGGGAAAATGATTGACAGCACCAAGCTGCCGAGGTGTTGACGCTTAAGGCACAGCGCCTTAAGACCGAGTAGAAGAAAATGACAAGACCCAAAGGTCTTACCAGCGTCGCCCATTAAGTGAGCTCTTGTGCTTAAGTTAGGTCAGAGCTGACCCGAGCCTGGTCCAAATAAGCGTTGATCGCTGCTTAGGAGGGGGCACAATCACCCAAAAAATTTGTTATGAGGACGAACTTGAGGTGTTAACCACTGACCCTAAGTTCTGCCCCATAATAGGGATTGCACAGCACCTGCAATTAAGGCACCGAACCCGCGCCCTCAAAAAATGAGAGCGCGGGTTGGGCAAAGGAGCAAAAAGGGAAAGCAAACTGAGCTTGCCCCTCTTGCTCAGACTTGTCAGAGGGCAAGTCTTAAGGAGTTGTTGTTATTACTCAACAACAACAACAGCGCCAGCCTCTTCAAAGGACTTCTTGAGGGCCTCGGCATCTTCCTTAGAAACGCCTTCCTTGATCTTAGCAGGAGCGCTCTCGACTAAGTCCTTAGCCTCCTTTAAGCCTAAACCGGTAGCGGTACGAACAGCCTTAATAACGGCGATCTTGTTAGCACCGATCTCCTTTAAGGTGACGTCGAACTCGGTCTTCTCCTCAGCGGCAGCAGCACCACCGGCAGCTGGGCCAGCGACAACAGCAGCAGCAGCGGAAACGCCGAACTTCTCTTCCATTGCCTTAACGAGCTCAACAACGTCCATTACGCTCATCTCAGCAATAGCGTTAATGATTTCATCCTTGGATAAAGCCATTTTGAATCTTCCTTTAAAGTAATTCGGATGCAAACCGTGCCACCCTAGAAAAGCCTAGGGAACCTAGGGTAAAACCGCAGTGTGTTACGCCCTGGTGTTTTAATGGTGGTTTGACTTAAGAAATCAGTTGCGGTGGCTTAGCCACCAAAGCTAGGCAGCTATTAAGCAGCCTCGCCCTGTAACTTGTCGCCTAAAGCAGCTAAAGTACGTACCAGCTTGCCAGCTGCGGCCTCCTTCATCGTGGCCATTAACTGAGCAACACCCTCCTCGTAAGTTGGTAAGGTGGCTAATACGTCGACGTCCTTGCCCTCGTAGACTACGCCTTCAAAGGCTAAAGCCTTGATCGAGAACTTGTCGTTTTGCTTGGCAAATTCCTTGAACAGACGAGCAGCAGCACCTGGATGCTCTAAGGAGAAACCGATTAAGGTTGGGCCCTTGAACTTATCCTTCATGCACTCAAACTCGGTGCCTTCAACGGCACGAGCAAGGAGGGTGTTACGAACAACGTGTAAGTAAACGTTGTTGTCACGAGCAGCCTTGCGGAGCTTGGTCATTTGGGCTACTGGGATGCCACAGGAATCAGCACAAACAGCTGATAATGCTTTCTTGGCGTACTCGCTAACATCAGCAACAATTTGCTTCTTGTCTTCGATATTTAATGCCATTTTAGCAGTGACTCCTGGATAGTCTGGGCACGCAAGCCAAAGGCTTACTCACAGTAGATCAAGCAACTTCGTTAGGTCACCTAACTCAAACTTGCCCTACGACCTACCATGGCCCAAACAGTTAGTCCCACATGGGAATACCGGAAATCAAGCCTAAAGGAAAATTCCATTAGAGCTCATTCCGCCTGCGCAGGATGATTAAGGAAAAGCACAACGTCCACCAGCAAAGAGCGCCCTGCTCTAAACTGACTTCTTGCCGCTGGCTAATGGATACTTCCCCCTGCGGTCTTTGGTGGGAGAAAAGCTCCCGGCCAAATTCTTGGTGCCTGTACCCAAGGCACGAAATCTCAAGATTCCCCCAGCTTCAGGGGGCACTCAGCTACTAAGCCTGAGCAGCAGCACGCTCGGTGTTTAAGGTGCTCTTATCAACGCTTAAGCCGCCACCCATAGTGGTGGAGATGCAAACCTTCTTAATGAAGGTGCCCTTAGCGGCAGCTGGCTTAGCCTTAACGATAGCGCCCACTAAGGCGTTTAAGTTATCGGTGAGCTGAGCTGGGGTGAAGTTGACCTTACCGATCGAAGCCTGGATGACACCAGTCTTGTCGTTACGGTAACGAACCTGACCGGACTTGGCATTCTTAACGGCGGTAGCAACATCACGGGTAACGGTACCAACCTTAGGGTTAGGCATTAAGCCACGTGGACCTAAGATCTGACCTAACTGGCCAACGACGCGCATAGCATCAGGGGAAGCGATCACGACGTCAAAGTCGGACTTGCCCTGCTTGATCTCGTGAGCTAACTCGTCCATACCGACGAAATCAGCACCAGCGGCCTTAGCCTGCTCGGCTAACTCGCCCTGAGTGAAGACGCAAACGCGAACAGTGCGGCCGGTACCGTGAGGTAATACGGTAGCACCACGGATGTTCTGGTCGGACTTGGTAGGATCGATGCCCAGTTGAATGGCAACGTCAACCGACTCAACGAACTTGGCCTTGGCACACTTAATTAAGGTCTCGAAGCCCTCATTGACCTCGTACTCGCGCGAACGGTCGATGATGGAACGAATTTCCTTCATGCGCTTAGATAACTTTGCCATAGCTCCTACTCCTCGACCTCAATACCCATCGAACGGGCGGTACCAGCGATAGTACGGGCAGAAGCTTCTAAGTCTGCACCAGTCATGTCGGCCTCTTTGACCTTGGCAATCTCTAAGCACTGAGCCATAGTAATCTTGCCTACGATCTCCTTGCCTGGCTTGTGGGAAGCAGACTGGAGGTTTAAGGCCTTCTTAACTAAGAAGGAGGCTGGTGGAGTCTTGGTAACGAAGGTAAAGGACTTATCGGAGTAAACAGTAATAACTACTGGTACTGGGGAGCCCTTCTCCATCTTGGAAGTAGCGGCGTTGAAGGCCTTGCAGAACTCCATGATGTTAACACCATGCTGACCTAAAGCTGGGCCAACTGGTGGAGCTGGGTTAGCGTTACCTGCGCCAACCTGAAGCTTAATGTAGGCAGAAACTTTCTTTGCCATTTTTCATCTCTCAATGTTGGGTCTAGCGCGCACCGAGGAGGTCCTCCACAGGGCTTACACCCCAGCACGCTTCCCGAAATCAGCGCAGCTTACCAAGACGCTGACACATACAAGGAAACTGGTTACTGCTCTCATCGGCGCTTGGCGCCAAAAATGAGATATGCATCGCAAAACAGTAAATCCAAAACATTCTATAGAAACAAGTCCCCAATGTCAAAGCTTTTTTCGCGCAAAGTGCAATTTTTCGCGCGCGCCATCATTTTGCCCCGCCCGCGCACCATCCTGGCCGCCTACAGCACTGGAATCAATA
Organism: uncultured Anaerobiospirillum sp.; assembly: GCA_944390115.1. GTDB lineage: Bacteria > Pseudomonadota > Gammaproteobacteria > Enterobacterales > Succinivibrionaceae > Anaerobiospirillum. The sequence continues at coordinate 38,803 of CALXOW010000101.1, read as the reverse complement.
TTCAGGCACAGCCCCAAATTGCGATCAAAACGGCGGTAAACGGCATCCCGCGCAGTGCTGACCTTAAGCTGCGCAATGAGCGCCCCACCCGCCCGCCCCGAGTGTGGGCCTGTGCAGACCATCGGGCTCCACGCGATCTGCTCACTCGGCGCCCAGATTGAGCCCAGAAGGGTGCGGTGAAGCCAGCACCCAGCCTGATGGGTGGGAGGGCGGGCCACACCGAGCGCGGGCAATCACACAGACCAAGCCTGAAACAGCCCCTAAGTTCCTACCGCTCAGCAAGCCTAAGGCCTCCACGACCACCAATGCAACAAACCGCAGGCCTTAGCGCATAAGACCTGCGACTTGAGGTGTGAGCCTTAAATCAAAACTGCCTTAGCCTTCGTTCTCAAACTCATTCAAGAGTTCTCGCAGCCTTTCCTCTCGGGACTTGATATAGTCCGCATCGTAGCCCGCATCAACACTGCTCGTCCCCAGAATTTGAGTAACGCTCCAGCCTTCGATCGTGTATTCACTGTTATCGACATGGGTCAGTGCCAGTACCACGTAGTCCAAGGAAGCATCATCGTAGGTGATCTTAGCGATCGCAAGGCCTACCTTATCTTCGTGGTATTGAGGCTCATCAGAGCCCTCTTCCAAAAAGCCAACAATCCAAGACCAAGGCCGATCCTCAAACCAGCTGCTAAGCCAAGCCCAAATAGATTGCTCGGCTGAAGGCAACTCTTTGATCCCAACTCCAAGGATCTCAACCTCATCCCAGCCCTCGTGGCGTTTAGCTCTACGCGCCAAGCGATGGGCAAGCTTTTGTTGGGACAGCTCCAGAGACGCATTCAACTTATCAATATCAGTCTCTTTCATCAGACCATCCCACATATCCCTCTGCCTAGGATGATCGATCTTGAAACTCATGCGACCTAAATAGGGCATGAACTTGGTTGAGAGCTCGGCCATCTCCTCACCTTCGCCCTCCAATGCGGCCTCGATATAGCTCTGGCTTACTTCCTCTGCATCATCCTCCCAAAAGAAGCAGCAGTCCAAAGCGATGATGAAGATAAGCGCAAGCAGGTTACTAGCGAGCTCTTTTACGTTATCACTTACGTTCACCATGTCTTATCTCCCAAGGACGCAGGGAAGCCAGCACCCAGCCTGATGGGTGGGAGGGTGGGCCACTCAGAACGTGGGCAAGCACTCAGGCTCAACCTGAAGCTACTCGCAATCGTGGTTTGTCCTACCGCTCAGGCTACGGCTCCTTGCCCCATCCCGCTCCCCGCCGCGTGAACGGTGCCACGTTGAGTGCTGGCTTCAAGTTGCGCAAGAAGTGGCCCACCCACCCGCCCTGAGTTCGGGCCGGTGCAGACTATTGGGCTGCGCGCGATCTGAGCTCTGTCCCAATGTGCTAATCGTTATAGCGCTTTTCATAGCGCTCAATGGTCTTCTCCTCAAAATCACTTATTTCATCTTCGTCATCGCCTTTAAAGCTAGCTCGACGGGACCAACCGTTAACAACCCAGCCCTCAACGGTGTAATCACTGCTATCGATGTGAGACAGAAATTGCTCATAAAATTCAACTGTGCCATCGTCAAAAGTGACTTTGGCCATAGCCGCGCCCTTTTCGTCGACTATTTGGATTTCCGGCGCAAAAAAACTAACAACCCACTCCCAAAAAGACATATCAGGCTGAGGTACTTCTTTTGTTCCCGAAGCAAAAACCTCAATCTCATCCACGCCTTCGTGATTCTCAGCATGGCGTTCGAAGTCTTGAACTACTTGCTCACTGCGCTCGGCAAGCTCCATATTTAGAAACGAAGCACCGACAAAGATCGAAGTAAAACCTATATCGCTGACATCATCCATCCACATATTGAAACGGCCGCCCCAATCAATGTAGTCAGGATCAAGCTCAGCAATCGCATCTTCATCGCCATCAAAGGCTGATTCGAGCGCGTACTGGGCCACATCTTCAATGTCATCCTCGGAAAAGAACCAGTAACCCACGACGACTAAAAAGATCAGGCCGATAACGCCTAATACGTCCTCATTAATATCTTCACTTGCGTATGCCATGTCTTCTCTCCCAGCAGTAAACCAACAACTGGCGAGGATTGTAGCTAGCGATCATTCCAGATTTTAGAAGCCAAGAAACAAGCCGCAAAAGAAACTATGGCTGCCCCTGAAAGGCTCATTGTCCGCGTTCAAGCGGCGCAGTCGCGCTCCGAGCACATCACTGCACCGTGCTGGAGCCACTAAAGGACGCTGGGAAGCCAGCACCCAGCCTGATGGGTGGGAGGGTGGGGCACACCGAACATGGGCAATCACACAGAGTAAGCCTGAAGCTGTCACCTAACTTGGATTTACCTAGCAGCGCAGTCGCCCCCAAGAACCTCGCAGCACCGTGCTGGAGCCACTAAAGGGCGCGGGGAAGCCAGCACCCAGCCTGATGGGTGGGAGGGTGGGCCACACCGAACGTGGGCAATCACACAGACAGGGCCTGAAGCTGCCACTGTGCTTGGCCTTGTCCTCAGAGCGCCCGCGCCCTGATTAGTCCTTTGCTCCAATCTGAGCTGGGCACAAAAAAGCCGCAGGATCGGCAGAATGATCCTACGGCTTGGGAGATGTCATGGCCTTAAGCAGGCCCTAGGTGTGTGTAATTAAGGTTGAGGATTGAGCCAGACGCGCATCTCGCCCTCTGAGCGATTGCACCAGGCAAAGTATGGGATGAGCTTGATGAGCTGCTCCTCAAACTGCGCCGGTTGAACCTTGCGATACAGTGGGCTGGCGATCTCTTGGCCCAGCTCTGGGCGGATGCGGCGCTGACCGTGGCTTTCTAAGACGTACACGCCGCCTAAGAGCTTATCTTCGTAGTGGCCCTCAAGATCTGCTCCTAAGTGCAGACACTGGAGGTTAGCGCCATTGTCGACTTCCTCGACACAGTACACGATTGGACCACGGAGCACCGCCTGCTTGCCATAGTCGGCACTGATGCGTGGGTCGGCCTCGACCAACATTGGCTTGAGCTCGAGGGTCAACTCGAGGAGGTCACCTTGGTGTAAGTGCTCCTTGAGGTAGAGGTAACCGTGCTTGAGCTCATAAGCGCCCGCCCCTAACTCGTGCTGATTGAGCTTGAGGCTAAAGTGCTCACACCACTGCGGTACACGAACCGCGAACTTAAAGCCCGCCGCCCCGGCCTCTTGTACCTCATAGGCAATGGTGCCTTCCCAAGGGTAATTGGTGCTTTGTTTGAGCGTGATGTGCTGACCCGCTAAATTGAATTTGGCGCAGCTATCGACAAAGAGGTCGCTTAAGATCGTGTCTTGCTTGGTCTGATAGACGTAGTGACCTAAGGACATCACCATGCGCGCCAGGTTAGGTGGGCAGCAGGCACAGGCAAACCAGCCTGGACGGCGGGTTAAGACGTGTCTTAGTCCTGGGTTAACCTTGCTTAAGTATGGGTTAGCCTCCAATGGGTTGACGTAGAAGAAGCCCTTGCCATCTAAGTTCATGCCGGCCAGCACCGTGTTGTACAAGGCTTGCTCCATAACATCGCCCATCGCTCCGTCATGACGCTCACGCAGCATATTGTGGGCAAAGAAAATAAGGCCCACCGAGGCGCAGGTCTCGCCGTAGACGCTATCGTTAGGCAGATCATAATCGCCGGTAAAAGCTTCACCATGCGGAGTTGAACCAATCGCGCCGGTTATGTACATGCGCTTTTGAATGATATTGCGCCAATAATTGTCTGCGGCGCGCTTGAGGCGCTCGTTGCCGGTCAAGACCGCACCTAAGGCTAAGGCCGAGCACAAGTACACGACGCGTACCGCATGGCCCTTGGCCTCCATTTGCTCCTCTACCGGCTTATCGCTTTGGAAGTATGGCGCCTTAAAGTCAGGGTGAATAATCTCCAGACCTGGAATTAAGGACTTGCGCCCGAGCTCAACATCGCGGCGTTGCTGGGCGGTGAAAAAGTCAGGATCTTGGCCTCTGATTAATAACAAGTACTCGGCCAGCTTGAGATAGCGCTCTTCTTTTGTGAGCTCATAGAGGCGCAGTAAGGCCAGCTCAATTTCCTCATGGCCATCTGCACCATGAATCTTGCCTTCCTCGGGGCCAAAGTTGGCATCGATGTTATCGGCGAGCTTGCAGGCAATCTCTAAGAACTTCTTGGTGCCCGTGGCCATGGTGTAGGCTACGGCCGCCTCGATTAAGTGACCGGCGCAGTAGAGCTCGTGGCTCATATAGAGGCTTTGGTACTTACGATCAGGCTCAATGACCTGGAAATAAGTATTGAGATAGCCATCATCCTCTTGGGCCGCGCCAATAATCTCGATCAGTTGATCGGCCTTTGCTCTTAACTCTGGGGCGTCTTGGCACTCTAGGGTATAGGCTACCGCCTCCAGCCACTTGTAAGCATCGGAATCTTGGAACACCATACCGCCGCGCTTGCCAGGGTTAGCCTCACCTTGCTTCTTCTTAGCGGCAACCTTGAAGTTCTCGACCACATAGCTCTTATCAGAATCTAATGCTGAGCTATCACCACCGGTGTTGGTGACCGCAATGTCGACCTGCTTTAAATCATTGATGACCTCCCATTGGTAAGGAATCATCTCCTTAGCAATGATCTGCTGGCGCTCACGCCAAAACGGCGAGGTAATCGTAATCTTCTCTAACATAGCAATTCTTGCTCAAGGCTGAGGCGACCGACCGTAGTTCGAGGACGGTCGCCTATGAAATCTTTCTTGGGTTAAGCCCCACGCGGGCCTAAGCCGTTGCGTGGGTTGACTGGACTAAGCCGCTGCTTGGGTTTAGGGCAGCCACAGCACTGGTTTACTGGGCTGCTGCAGCGCGTGCTTGCAGCTCGGCGACAATGTGCTTCTCTTGGGCCTCATAGCGGGCGTATAAGAACATCGGCAGCGCGATGATGACACACAAGATAATTGGGACGTACACGAAGCTCAGGGTGATGCCAAAGAGGCTCTCGGCCGTTTGGGTGGCGTTGGCGATGTAACCGTAATGGCCCATGATCACGGTTGGGATGAAGCCACCTAAGCCCGAACCGGCCTTAATGCACAGCGCCGAACCAATTGCGGTTAAGAAGCCAGCAGCACGGACCTTGTTGACGTACTCACCGTAGTCCACGGTGTCAGCTAACATGCCAAAAGGCATACCGCACATTAAGCCTTGGCCAAAACCACCAATTGCCCAGACGGTGAAGATAATAGCGCTGTTACCGCCAGAGAGCTCCATACCATAGTGGGCAGCTGCGACCATGACTGCACCTAAGATTAAGGCACCGAACTTGTGGACAAAGCGGGCGACAAAGGCCATCAAGATAAAGGCAATCAAGCTCGAGATAGTCTGGATGCCGTTTAAGATCGAGACTAAGCCCTCATTCTCCAGCACGTACTTGCAATAGTAGATAACCGTGCCTTGGCGCATGCTGATGCAAATCCAAATGAACAGGTTGACCGAGACCAAGATAATCCAAGGCCAATTGTTCTTGATAGCACTGACCGAATCCTTGAACGGAATGGCCTCATTGTGCTCAGCATGCTGCTCGCGTAAGTGGCGGAAGGCAAAGAAGAGCAGGATGATGACGCAGATACCGAACATGCCCACGGTCAAGGAGAAGCCCAGCTGATCATTGCCTTGACCTAAGAACTCGACTAACGGCAGGGTAAAGGACATCGAGATGAAGGCACCGACCGAGCCACCCGCCATACGGAAGGTGTTGAGGATCATGCGCTCATCATGATTGCTGCTTAAGTTCGGCAGAATCGAGGTAATGGCCGTCTGCACGCCCGAGTACACGATACCGGCGATGAGGTAGGTGAAGACGGCGTAGATAATCTTACCGGTGTCCGATAAGAAGGTTGGCGTGGTGAAGGTGAGCCACATCGAGACGGCAAAAGGAATCGCCAGCCATAAGAACCAAGGACGGCTGCGGCCATAGCGCGAGCTGGTGTGGTCAACGATCGAACCCCAAATCGGCGCGTCAATCGCGTCCAAAATACGGGTTAAGAGTAAGAGCATGCCGGTTACGGTGACCGACAGGCCAAAGACATCGGTGTAGAAGTAGAGCAGATAGGAACCGATGATACAGAACAGCAAATTACCGCAGAAATCGGTTAAGAAGAACGAAGAGCGGCACAGCAGGCTGGTACGACCTGCACTCTCCGTTGCACTCTGAGGTGCAGCGACCTTTGCTTCACTCATTGAAGTTACCCCTTGGCGCTCGGCTTGAGCCTTGCGCACAACATTCATAAACAACCAGATTTCAAGCGACGTCTAACTTGAACTAAGGTTATGATAAAAAGCGCGCGGCCGTGCTTTTTAGAGCTGCATCACACTAAGGGGGCGGTTTTGCGGGCGCTGCTGCTTTTAGACATAGAATGTCAGAAATCAACAAATTTGCGGGGCTCACTATGCTCTATCTTCCCTTCATTCGTGGTCTGTACGCAGCGGTGGGTATTCCCATTCACCGCTATCGCTTGCACGATGGCAACACGCAGCTGATAGCGCAGTTTGAGCCCCACGATCTGCCCGAGAGTGCACGCCAAGCGGCCGCGCGCTACGCGTGTGAGCATGAGCTGGCGGTAGGTGACTACGAGGAGCTGGTCAGTCCCTTTAGCCTGGGCGCAGTTACGCTCTCTGATAACTCGCGCGTGGTCTTAGGCCCGCTCAACTATGAGCGCAAGACCCCGCTGCCTGGTGATTCCTCGGAGGCATTAACCCAAGCTCAGGTGCAGCAAGCCGAAGCCACCGCTGTGGCGGCGGGCATTTGGGGCATGAAGATTCGCGTGGTTAATCTGTGGATGGCCATGATCGAGCAGATTGTGCTGCACCATGAGCTGCCGCATCACGATGAGGATGAGCTCTACCAATCGGTCGCAGGCCTGGTGCCACCCAGCATTAAAAACATCGCCCAAGAGGTTAAGCTCAATGCCCCGCACAATCAGTATCGCTACGAGCTGGCGATTATGGATGCAGTGCGCCAGGGTGATGTGGCCAAGGTCGAGCGCGCCTTTGCTATTCCGCTCCAAGGCAAGTTCGGCGTCTTAGGCCCTACGCCCTTGCGCTCGATGCAAAACCACGTACACAACCTCAACTCTCAAGTCTCGCGCGTGGCCATCAGCGCGGGCATCTTGCCCGAGAAGGCCTATGCCCTCTCAGACAAATTCTTTATGGCGGCTGAGCACTGCACGACTACCGACCAATGCATTGAGCTGAGGCATATGTGCGCTAAAGCCTTCGCGACTATGGTCAAGGAGTACCAGCAAAGCGTCGAGGGCGCGCGTCCACCCTTAGTTCACAACGCGATCTTGCTCATCTCGCGCCTCATCTACGACCAGTGTTCGGTGGCGCAATTAGCCGAGCGCCTGCAAGTGAGCAGCGCGCACCTCGAGCGCGTGTTCAAACAACATATGCAAATGAAGCTCTCGGACTACATCATGGGTGAAAAGATCAAGTTAGCCCAAGAGCTCTTACGCGACACCAGTCAAACCGTGGGCACCATCGCCTCGATTCTGAGCTTCAAGGACAGCTCCCACTTTAGCCACTGCTTTAAGCGCGTAACCGGTTTAAGCCCGCGCCAATACCGCAATTCCACCCTCTCTCATAACCAGGGTTAGAGCCAAAAGGCGCCGGGATGAGATCACTAAGGACGCGTGGTAAGCGGCACCAGGCCCGATGGGCGGGTGGGTGGGCCACACTGAACTAGGCTGAGGTCACTCAGGGCGCGTGGTAAGCAACACCAGGCCCCATGGGCGGGTGGGTGGGCCACACTGAGCTGAGGTAAGGTCACTCAGGGCACGTGGTAAGCAGCACCAGGCCCGATGGGAGTGATGGCGGGCTTAGCAGAATTTGACTCAGGGCACGGGCTGACTTATTCCCAGATCGATGAGTGGGGCCTACTATCTTGAGCTGGGCGGCGTTTGTTGTATCAAGGCATAATCTTGCCCCGACTTGCTTTGCGCCCATTTACCACAGCCCACAGGTCTTGGGGGTGTTTGTTGTGGGCCAAAATTCAATTTTGTGTTGAAAGCTACAATCTAATCACGAAAATTGATGGGCGTGGGGCGTGCTGTGCTAAGGTTAGAGCTTGGATGACAAAAAAGCAGGCTACGCCTTGAGATGCGGCCTGTGCTTTCTTGTAACTACTCGCTATGAGGTAAGGTGTCAATGGCGGCCAGTCCTGTGTTGAGCTTCCACAATCTGTCGATTAAAGAAATTAATCGCCACAAGCTCTTTGCTACGATTTATCGCAATCCCAACCTGCCTAAGCTCAGGCTCTCGCAGTTGCTCGATATGAGCCTGTCGACGATTGACTCCAATGTCAAACGCCTCTTAACAGAGGGCTTAATCGTGCCTTCAGGCACCTTGGAATCAACCGGTGGCCGTAAAGCCACGGGCTACACGATCAATGCCCGTCATAAGAGCGCCATCGGCGTCTTTATCCGCGCCGAAAGTGCTTTGATCTGCGCCGTCGATTTAAACGGCGATTTGATTGCCTCCCAGGAGGTGCTCCTACCTTACAGCAAAGAATCATCCTACCTCGAACGCCTCTCTACCGAAGTTAGTGCCTTTATCGGCAATCACGCCGAACTGCACTCTGGCTCCATCCTGGGTATCTCTCTGGCGATCCAAGGTATCGTCACGATTGACGAAGATGATAGTCGCGTCAGCTACGGCAAAATCTTAGACAATCAGCAACTAACCTTAAGCGCAATCCAAAAGCACTTTAAGCTGCCGTGCACCTTGCACCACGACTCCAAGGCTGCGGCCTTTGCCGCGCTCTGGGAGCACCCCGAAGTCGAAAACGCCGCCTTATTCTTGTTAAACGATAACGTCGGTGGCGCCTTAATCTTCAATAACACGGTGCATTATGGCAACGCCTTCCAAGGCGGCTTGATCGAGCACTTAACGGTCGATCACCAAGGACGGCAGTGCTATTGCGGTGATTATGATTGCCTGGAGTGCTACTGCTCCAAACGCGCCTTAGAGCAAGAGGCTAAGCTGCCGCTCACCGACTTCTTTACCAAGCTCCATGAACCCGAATGCCCGGAGGCTTTGCAGCAGCTGTGGCAGAGCTATCTTGAGCACTTGAGTATCGCCATTCGCCAAGTGCACAAGATGATCGACGGCACGATCATTCTCACCGGCGCGATGGCTCCTTACCTCACGGTGGGCGATCTCACGGAGCTCGTGGCGCTGAGCAATGAGCACAATGCCTTCTCCTTAACCCAAAGCACCGCCGTCCCAGTGGCCCACAGCCCAAGCAGCGCCGGGCCGCATGAGACTCAAGTGGGCGATCTGCTCCTGAGCGTCAATGGCGATAGCATCGTCGCCTTGGGCGCGGCGCGCTACCTCATCAATGCCTATCTGGAGTGCTTTGAGGCCAACCCTATTTCCGATCCTAAGTGCAATCTGGGCACGCTCACGCTCAACCTGCCTGAGGACAAGAATTAGCTCCTAACAACAAAGCCCCAGGCGCTTAGCGCCTGGGGCCTTATGGGAATTGTGCCTGAAGTCTTGCTTAGACTTCCTTTTCGACCTGGCCAAACTCCAGCTCCACTGGGGTGGCACGGCCGAAGATTGCGATCGAAACCGTCAGGCGGCTCTTCTCGTAATCGACCTTCTCAACGATACCCGAGAAGTCCTTGAAGGCGCCGTCGATAGCACGAACCTGCTCACCGACCTCAAATAAGGTCTTAGGACGTGGGGTATCAGCGGTCTCACGTAAGCGATCTAAGATACGATCAGCTTCAGCCTTGGTAATAGGCAGAGGACGCTCTGGGGTACCACCGATAAAGCCTAAGACGCGCTCGGTGTGCTTAACTAACTGCCACGAGTCGGAGGTCATCTTCATCTCGACCATGACATAGCCAGGGAAAAACTTGCGCTCGCTCTCACGGCGCTTGCCGTCCTTCATGTCCTTGACTTTTTCCTTCGGCACTAAGATCTCACCGAAGTAATCTTCCATGTGGTGGATCTTGATGCGCTCAGCCAAGGTTTGCGCTACGCGCTGCTCAAAGCCCGAGAAGGCTTGCAGGATATACCAGCGCATTGGGACTTCGCTTGGATCCTTCGACTCAAGCTTCTTAACTGGGCCCTTTAAGTCGAGCTTCTTCTTTTTCTCGCCCTTCTTAGCGGCCTTCTTTGGCTTTTCCTCAGGCTGCTCCTCTTGGGCAGGAGCGATCCCAGCAAATGGGTTGTCGCCTGAAGCTTGAGCCTCGCCTGGGGCGTCATCGCTTAAGAAAGGAGCGTCATCTTGGGTCGTGACGTCGTCTAACATCGGGGCGTCTGCCTCTGGGGCCTGAGCCTCAGGAACAGGTGCGATCTCTTGATCTAAGTCTGCCATTTCAGATTACCTTGCTTGGGCCTACAGAGTAATGACACGGACGATTTGGAGGAAAACCAAATCGCATAAGTACAAGAACAGGCTGACGACGCAGACGGCAATAAAGACAATCACCGTGGTTTGCATAGCCTCATTGCGGGTTGGCCATACCACCTTGCGCAGCTCGGTGTACGAATCGCGGCCAAAGGACAAGAGGCGCTTGCCCTTGGTGGTAAATAAGGTCACACCCAGGCCTGCTAAGATCACCACGATCACTAAAGCGACGCGGCCTAAACGAGCAAACGAAGACTCATCGATCATCAGGTATTGGGTGTAGTAATAGTTACCGCCGATCGCAGCAACGATTAACACCAGCGATACCAGCCATAACAGACCGTCTAACGGATTAGAAGCGGCCTTCTTCTTGGTATCAACCTTCTTGACCTCACCTTTCTTGGCTTGAGCTACATTGAGCTCAGGCTTGGTGGTCTTAACTTGAGTAGGGGCGGCCTTCTTCTTGGACGCATTAGCTCCCTGCTTGCTGTTCTTGGAATCGCTCATCGTGAAATCCTGGCGTGCGCGCCATCCATCTGATGCAAACTGCTTAAGATTATGAAGTAATCGGGCTTTGTGCTTATCGGCACAGCATTCTAAAGCACAAGAAAATACCCGATCCCGGCGCGCAAGTCAACTGACTTGCGGCAAGTATCGGGGGCAAAATGGCTTATTTAAGCCTTTTTCCTTGCTTACTTTTTTGTGCCGCCAAGCTTGCTTTAAGGCTTGCTTGAAAGCTTACTTTTGGGTGCGACCAAGCTTTGCTTGAAAGCTTACTGCTTAGTCCGACAAAAAAGCCGTAGGAGCCTCGCCCCCACGGCCTTTTTGTTAAAGATTTAGCACTGAGTGCTCAATCTTACTCAATGATGTTGGAAACAACACCAGCGCCTACGGTACGGCCACCCTCACGGATAGCGAAGCGCTCACCAGCAGCCATAGCAACTGGGTGGATTAAGGTAACGGTCATCTTGGTGTTGTCACCAGGCATAACCATCTCTACACCCTCACCTAAGTCGATCGAACCGGTGATGTCAGTGGTGCGGAAGAAGAATTGTGGACGATAGCCCTTGAAGAATGGGGTGTGACGGCCGCCCTCATCCTTGGACAGAACGTAAACCTCACCGTCGAACTTGGTGTGTGGGGTGATAGTGCCTGGAGCAGCTAAAACCTGACCACGCTCGACTTCCTCACGCTTGGTGCCACGTAACAGCACGCCAACGTTATCACCAGCCTGACCTTGGTCTAACAGCTTGCGGAACATCTCAACGCCGGTAACAACGGTCTTGGTGGTAGGACGGATACCGACGATTTCAACTTCGTCAGATACCTTAACAATACCACGCTCAACACGGCCGGTAACAACGGTACCACGACCAGAGATCGAGAATACGTCCTCGATTGGTAATAAGAATGGGTGGTCGATGTCACGCTTTGGCTCTGGGATGTAGGTGTCTAAAGCGTTAGCTAACTCTAAGATCTTCTCTTCCCATTGTGGCTCGCCGTTTAAAGCGCCTAAAGCGGAACCACGGATAACTGGGGTGTCGTCGCCTGGGAACTTGTACTCGTTTAATAACTCACGAACGTCCATCTCAACGAGGTCTAATAACTCCTCGTCATCAACAGCGTCGCACTTGTTTAAGAAAACGATAATGTAAGGAACGCCAACCTGACGAGCCAGCAGGATGTGCTCACGGGTCTGTGGCATAGGGCCGTCGGTAGCAGCAACTACTAAGATAGCGCCGTCCATCTGGGCAGCACCGGTAATCATGTTCTTAACGTAGTCGGCGTGGCCTGGGCAGTCAACGTGAGCGTAGTGGCGGGCCTCGGTATCGTACTCAACGTGAGCGGAGTTAATGGTAATACCACGAGCCTTCTCTTCTGGAGCGTTGTCGATCTGATCGAAAGCCATTGCAGCGCCACCAAACTTCTCAGCCAGAACCTTGGTTAAAGCAGCGGTTAAAGTGGTCTTACCGTGGTCAACGTGACCGATAGTACCAACGTTTACGTGTGGCTTAGTACGGACAAACTTCTCTTTTGCCATTTTTTAAATCCTATGAACCAAATCGGGATGCTCACAGATGAAAACTGGAGCGGGCAGCGGGAATCGAACCCGTATCACAAGCTTGGAAGGCTTGGGTAATAACCATTATACGATGCCCGCACTACTTATCTGTAAAGACCAAACATATGTCCAAAAAGTGAACCAGCTAAACTGCGTCTCTTTTAAGACACAACAAGCAAGCATTATAAGTCAGATATGCCAAAAAGGCCACAAAAAGCCCTGAGCACGCGTTGCGCGCAAAATAAAAATTTGGAAAATCGAACTTAAACTTCAAGTAACTGGAACTTATTGGGATATGTAAGAGTTGGAAGATAATCGTGAGGTCGTCGATTGACGAACAAGAAAGGAAATGGTGGAGGGGGATGGATTCGAACCATCGAAGGCAGAGCCGGCAGATTTACAGTCTGATCCCTTTGGCCACTCGGGAACCCCTCCGGCGCTTTCTTGCGCTGCGCTAGTCAGCGTCAGAAAACGTGTGCCATTTTACGGGCGGACCCCCACCTTGGCAAGCGTTTTCTTAAAATTTCTTCAGATTTTTTGTGATTCATTTCACAAAATGGCTTATATATCAGCTTTGATCTGGCTCACAATTTTCCCTAGACTTAATCCCCAATTAACCTAAAACACGCTATTCCCTACTACCAGCAGGGCTCCACCTCAGCTTACCCCGCCCCATGAGAGCTCCTGCGCACGCCCTCTTATAACTCTCAGCTCTGAGCTGAACGCACTGCCTTGCCCCAGAACCAGCCTATTCCCTAACCAGAACCAACCTTCTTATTGCCCCACATTTTCCTCGAGGCTCGCTTGCCCAGCGCCCGCCTCAAGCACCAGCTTGACTGCATCCGTTCTGAACTCGTACCGACCTGTGCTGTCCCCGCGCAGAGCTGGACATAACCACTGAGCAGGACAGCACAGCTGAGTTGGGCCGCGCCGCTGACTTAAGCCACTGCGGCGAAGGTACAACTGGAAAGGGTGGCCAAGGGCTTATTTATACGGTTTTTGCAGGAAATATCAAATTTGCGATAAGCCTCACGTCGACCTCGTGCTATTTAGGTAGGCCCGCTGATATCTGGGCTTGGTGAGAACGATTACATTAAGCCTACACACTCACCAAAAACAGCTTGAGCTAGCTTTGAGCAAGGTCATCCTTAGCTCAACGACGGCGCTCAAAACTAGCTTAAGCTGACCGTACTTAGCTCGGGTGGTGTTATCAAGGTTTCTGCTTTTTTGTTTCGTGCATTCAGTTGGCCTTGACCCTCCCTTTATTTGAGGTTTCGTGGTTATGTCCGTAATTTTTAACGAGCAAGATAAGACCTTTACCTTAAGCAACGGCCGCATCCAATACGTGATGCAGCTGTTCTTAGAGGGCTATTTAGGCCACCTGCACTTTGGTAAGGCATTAAAGCATTTCAATGCCAAGCGCGCTTTCTACCAAACCGAGCGTGAAGGTGCTCCTAACCCAGACTTACACGCAGATGCCCGTACCTTCTCCTTGGATGTGCTGCCACAGGAATATCCAATCTACGGTTCTGGTGATTACCGCATCCCTGCCTTAGAGGTTACCTTAGCCAACGGTACCTCGACCCTGGACCTGCGCTATAAGAGCCACGAAATCTTCACCGGCAAGAAGGCCTTAGAGCACCTGCCTTCGTCCTACGTCAAGGGCGGCGAGGCTACCACCTTAGAGATCACGATGCAGGAAGTTGCAGGTGACTTAGAGGTTGTGCTCTCCTACACCATCTTCGATGATTGCGATGTCATCACTCGCCACAGCCGCATTACCAATGTCGGCTCCAGCGCCGTCGCCTTACGTAAGGCTGCTTCGGTTGCCATCGACTTCCCAACTGATGAGTACGACCGTGTTTCCTTATGGGGCAAGCACGCTTTTGAGCGCAATATCGAGCGTACCCCATTAAATCACGGTATCGAAGTTACCTCCTCGACCCGTGGCGCTACCTCGCACCAGCACCACAACTTCTTAGCTTTATGCCCACGCAACACCGACGAGTTCCAAGGTGAAGTTTACGCTTGCACCCTGGTTTGGTCGGGCAACTTCGAGGCTGCCACCGAAGTTTCGCCATATGGCAACACCCGTATGGTCATGGGCATCAACGGCTTTGACTTCAAGTGGATGTTAAAGCCAGGTGAGACCTTCACCACCCCTGAGGCCTTATTGGTTTACTCCGATCAGGGCTTCAACGGTATGTCCCAGCAGTTCCACTACTTTGTCCAAGAGCATATGGTCCGTGGCGTCCACCAGCACGAGCCACGTCCAGTGCTGGTCAACAGCTGGGAAGCTGCCTATATGAACTTCACCGAGGACAGCATCGTTAACTTCGCTCAGGATGCCGTCAAGTTAGGTGCTGAGCTTATCGTGCTCGACGATGGCTGGTTCGGTGTCCGTGATAAGGACAATTGCTCCTTAGGTGACTGGACTGAGATCAATAAGCGCAAGCTGCCTAACGGCATCAAGGGCCTGTGCGATCGTATCCACGCTTTAGGCGCTAAGTTTGGTTTATGGGTTGAGCCTGAGATGGTTTCGCCTAACTCCAACTTATTCCGCGCTCACCCAGATTGGGCCTTAGGCGTTCCAGGTCACGTTCGTGCTCAGCAGCGTAATCAGTACGTCTTAGACTTATCGCGTCAAGACGTCCGTGACTACGTCGTCAACTCCATCTGCGAGGTCTTAGGTTCGGCTGATATCGACTACGTCAAGTGGGACATGAACCGTAACTTAACCGATATCGGTTCGACCGCTTTCCCAGCTGAGCAGCAACAAGAGATCGCCACCCGCTTCCAATTTGGTGTCTATGACATCATGAAGCGCATCACCGAGGCTTTCCCTAATATCTTATTTGAGAGCTGCGCTGGTGGTGGCCGCCGCTTTGATATGGGCATTATCTGCTATATGCCACAGACCTGGACCTCGGACAACACCGATGAGGTTTGCCGCCAGAAGATCCAATACGGCACCTCCTTGATGTTCCCTCCAATCACCATGGGTTGCCACGTTTCGGCTTGCCCTAACCACCAGGTGGGCCGCACCACCCCAATGTTAAGCCGCTTTGTCTGCGCTATGTCGGGCAGCTTCGGCTACGAGATGGATTTAGGCAAGTTAAGCCCAGAGGAGCAGCAGGAAGTTGCAGGTCATATCGCCCTGTACAAGGAGCTGCGCAACACTATTCAATTTGGTAAGTTCTACCGCCTGATGTCGCCATTTGAGGGCACTCAAAACGAGACTGCTTGGCAATTTGTCGCCAAGGACGGCTCTGAGGTCATCTTGATGTACTTCAAGAACGTCTGCTTACCTCAAGGCAATATCCGTCAGCTGCGCTTAGTCGGTCTTGATGACAATGCTACCTACAAGGTCACCAAGCACATGTTCTCAAGCTCGACCGCCGCTAACGCCTTAGACTACCTCTCCAACTACAACTTAGAGGGCGACGTCTTCGGTGGTGACGAGTTAATGCACTTTGGCCTCAATATGGACAAGGTCGACAGCGACTTCGCCGCTTACCTCTTAGTCTTCAAGAAGCAGTAAGACTAAAGCAGAATATGACTAGAGCTCATCGGCAAGCTGAGCTCTTAGGTCTACCGAGCTCATTTTGAGCAACTAACAACACGCCTCGTAAGAGGCCCTAAAAGGCTATCGCAAGATAGCCTTTTTTATTGGGCGCCGCAGCCAGTGCGGGGCGGGGCCACCGGACGTAGTCACTGGCCGGGCGCAAATTTGGTCGTTACCCCAGCTCAGATAGGGCGTGGTCACTGCCCCCAGCTCGTGAGTATTGTGGTTGCTTGCTTACAGCTCTGCCCAGGTGTAGGCGCTTGCCTACGGCTCTACGAGAGGTTTAGCTTAGCTACAGCTCGGCGGTGGTGTTGTAGCTAGCCTTATGGCGGCGATAGGCCTCAGGGGTCATGCCCACGTACTCCTTGAACACACGAATAAAGTGCGAGGAGTGGCTAAAGAGCAGTAAGGACGCAATCTCATAGACCGGAGTTTCGCTTTGTACCAGCAAACGCTTGGCTTCCTCGAGACGCTCATTACGCAAGCACTCGGTGACCGTGACATTGAGATCTTCCTTGAGCACCCGGTCTAAATAGTCTTCATTGACCTTAAGCTCAGCGGCGATCTGCGCGCGATCAACCTTGATAAATAAGTAGCGGCGAATTACCTCGAGCGCTTGCTGACTTAAATAGCGCGGCGGCTGCTTTTGCTCGACACTGCTCTTGAGCTTTTGGACCAGCTGGGCAAAGATGACGGCGCTCTTCAGTCCGAGCTTATAGGCCGTATCGGCATTTTGGCAGCGCTCAATAGCTAAGATGAAATAGTCGGCCATAGTGTATGCTTGCTCGACACTGAGCCCACCTGCAATCGCGGCCCGTGAGTTTAAAACCACACCGCAAATGGCGAGGTTTTGGTTGGAGCGCAGCTTGGTATAGCCCAAGATGCCATCTTGGCCATTGCGTTGCAGCCCTTGGCTAGCCTCAACTTGCTCGGGATTACCTTGACTAATCGCATCTAAGATGCGCAGCTCAAAGAGGTAGCTACTGTGGGAATTTTCCTCCATCAAGACCTCGCTCCACTGCGGCAGAAACGGTCTGATCTCCGGGCATTCCTTTAAGGCCGCGATGGGATCGCCTTCAAACTGATGAGCCTGCGGCGGGGTTTGCGGCACTAAACGGCGCACGGTCCAAGCAAGGGACTTGAGCTGCGCATTGATGGCGTTTTTACGCAGGACAAAGGTATCAAGCGCCTCGCCTGAGCGCCGCTCCACCGGGCCAATAAGCAGCGTGGAGCCATCGGGGAAGTACCATCCAGCCACTTCTTGCTCCATCCCGGCTGAACTTAAGCACACTGGGCAGCTCACTTGCTGCATGCGCTTTTGCTCGCTCTCAAAGCGCACCGGATCAGACAGAGCCAGATCATTACAGCCTCGTGGCACCTGCTTGTAGAGAATTTGCCCACTTTGATCGAGCAACTGCACTGGGCTCGCGGCCACTTGCAGCAGGTTATCTAACAGCGGCTCAAATAGCGACTTCATGACCACCCCTCACACACACCTCTTACCAGCCACCCCAAGCGGCAGTAATTCTAATCCTAGCACCTTACGTCCTAGCACTCTCATCAAATGTCAAGGAACCTGATACATATCGCGTTAGAGCAAAACTTGGCTCATATCGACCGAACTTGCGCCCTGCAACTCTGCACTTGACGCGCGGCTAAAGCCGATCGCTTGGTGCCTGATGCCGCGCCTCGTTAGGGTGGGCGGGCGGGCCTCCTAAAATTGCGCCCTTAAGGAAATGAATGGAGCCACCGACCCTCAGGCTGCTACCAGGCCTTGAGCTTAGTACTGCGCTTGCGCCCTGGCGCCCAACTTGCGCCCTGCAACTCTGTACCTGACGCGCGGCTAAAGCCGATCGCTCGGCACCTGATGCCGCGCCTCGTTAGGGTGGGTGGGCGGGCTTCCTAAAATTGCGCCCTTAAGGAAATGAATGGAGCCACCAGCCCTCAGGCTATCGTCAGGCCTTGAGACTTTAGGGCGCGCCGCAGTAAGCGCAGCTTAATTCCGGGGCCTGGCCCGCGCCCCACTGTGGCCGTTACGGCTGCGGAGCTCCAACCTCAGCGCAGGCTTACGACGATCGCGCCTAGATCGCAGATCGCCGTTTACGCTTTATAAAAAGTATTCATGATCACGAATACTCGCGCACACATTTTATTGTGGCATAAAAAAGTTGAACGCCCCCTAAAAAGCTTCAACCCTAGATTCCATCAGGCTTAGCGCCCCTTTTGCCCTCTTTTTCGGCCCGAGCATCAAAGGGCGATTTTGTGTTTTTGGCGCGTGGACATGTTTTATTAAAGGTATGGCAACGTGATTTTTACCCCGCTGCCTGCGAGCAGTCAGTTCCCAGCGCAAGGACTACAACCAAAAGTTTTTTGGTTATTGCGCCCACCAGATAGCCTCGTGCTCCTGGGGTCAAGGCCTCTTGGATCCTGTTAGAAAGTTTTTGACTGCTCAGGTGGGTGAGGCGCACACGGATGATCAGCTCAGATCACCAATGCGCTTTATAAAAAATATTCAAGATCGCGAATGCTCGCGCACACATTTTATTGTGGCGTAAAAAAGTTGAGCGGCCCTAAAAAGTCTTAACCCTAGACTCCATCAGGCTTGGCGCTCACTTTTTCCTATTGTGCGGCCCGAGCATCAAAGGGCGATTTTGTGTTTTTGGCGCACAGACATGTTTTAGTAAAGGTATGGCAACGTGATTTTTTATCCCGTTGCCAACGAGCAGTCAGCTCCCGGCTCAAGAGCCTTTAGGTCCTGTTAGGAAGTCTGGTGACTGCCCTGGTGAGTGAGGCGCTAACAGACCAGCACCTTATCAATTACAGGCACAAACATTGGAAACAATTATGGATAACCAAATTCTCACCGCTCCGCACGACGCTCGCGTGAACGCTGCAGCGGCATCGGGGCTTGATACCACGGCGCAACTTGATGCTGCCGCCCAAGCCAAGGCCCAAAGGCAAGAGCGCACCGCTGCCACCAAAGCGCGCAAGGCGCGTTGCATCGGCCACGCAACTACCGGCGCCTCGGCGCAAGCCTTCCCGGTAGCTCCCGGCCGTGAGGCCCTGCCCGTGCCACCAGAAAAGTTGCGCGAGGTCATCTACCGCCTCACTCCTGTTTCCAGCGCCGTGCAGGTGCACTCGCTGCAAAAGCTGCTGCGCACCCCGCCAGAAACTGCGCTCAAGAGCGGCACCCGCGATGAGCGCCTGATGCTGGCGATGGTCTTGGACGTGCTGCGCTCCGGGGCCAAGTTAAACTACGTCGAGCGCGCCCTTGACTATGCGCTCTCCCCTACGGGCTTAAGCCGTGAGGGCCACCAAAAGACCAAGGTTCAGCTCTGGGAGCTGGGGCCTTATCACATCATCAACTTCGCCGCTGAAATCAACGAGCCGGTCAACCAAGCCTTGCTGGCTGAAGCTCGGGCTGCTTGGACCGATCCGGTAGCCCTGGGCTTAGCCTGCGTCACCGATCCGATTCCAGCCCGCCCTAACACCGCCCTGGCCAATAGCTTCTTGCAGGTCTTAGGTGAGCGCGCCAAGTTCTTACCTGAAGCTGATCGCCCGCTCATAGCTGATCTTTCCAAGCCTCTCAAGATTTGCCTACCGAGCCAGCTCCATGACTACTTGGAATATCTCAAAGAGCTACAGACTTTAAGCTCAGCTCAGCTGTTCGACCGTCTCATCGACTTGGGACAGCACCTCCCTAAGGACTACTCCTTAGATGCCCTGCTCCACCCACAGCTGGTCGAAGACGGCAGCTATGATCTGCACGAGCGCTTAATGGCGACCATGATTCAGCCTAAGGCTAAGAAGGCCGCAACCAAGCGCCGCAGCTCCAAGATTACGGCCATGCCATCAGTTCAGGCCCAAGATTCGGCCACGTCAGCAGCTCCATCACCGGACACGCCGATGACCGTCGCACCAGATGTGTCGTCAGCTCCAGCATCAGCTCAGACTACGGATGAGACTCCCCCGGTGGTAGCAGGATCGGCCCCTAAGACTAAGACTAAGAGCAAGGGTAAGAGCAGAAAGCCGAAGACCGACTTGACGGCGTTCTTGATCCTAGACGAGGACACCCCAGCGGACAGTGCCGCGCCTCAGAACGAAGCCCCAGCAGTTTCAGCAGCGGCGGCCCCGACCTCTCCTGAAGCCCCTTCGCCTCAGGACGTCAGCACCAGCTCGGAGGCTGTAGCATTAGAGGCTGTTCCTGCCCCATCAGGCGCGGCAAGTCGCACCCCAGAGCCACCGGCTAATGACCAGCTGGCACTCACTGAGTCTGCGTCCTCAGCGGCTCCCACCAGTTTTGCCCTGGTAGAGCCCGACGCTGAGGAGCAGAGCGACGTCAGCACAGCTGAGAGCGCACCGGCAAGCTCGGTCGCTGCCCAACCAGATGAGACGTGGCAGGATGCCTTTAGCCCGATCGATCCGGCTAATGATGAGGATGAGGGAGCGCAGGATTTGATCGATAAGCAGATCCAAACGGCCCTCGCCACACTGGCGCCTCAAGCGAGCAAGATTGATAAATGCGCCCTGACGCGCCAGCACAAGCAGCACAAGCGGCACCTCAAAAAGGTGCGCAAGCAGATCGCGGCCGCCCGCCGTCGCCGCAAGTAGGCTTTAGGCGTGACGTGCCCGGCACTAGCCCTAAGGCTTGAGTCCTACGCTCTGTGCTTTGCACCACATTGCGTGGTGCGGGCTCAGAATCAGGGTAGTGCGGTGCTGCCGCCTGCTGTGGTAGAGCTGGCTTGATGGCAAGCTACGTCGTGGTACTGAGCGCTGTTACGCTCAGTCCTACGGCCTGACTTGCCTGGAAAGAGAAACTTGAGGGGATGCTACGTGCCACTCTCAGGCTATGGATCCTTGCGCCCTAAGGGCCAGCGCCCGCCCCGACTGCGTAAGCCGTCACGACGCGCGCGAAGTTAAGGTATGGCTCTTTTGAGGTGTGGCTGCTACTTTCCTGAACCCGAGCCAGAGCCTAAGCCAAAGCCCGTGCCAAAGGCTCCGCCTAAGATCGCGGCGCCATTGTTGGGGCCTAAGCTAAAGCTATAGCTGGTCATGCTGTTAGGCCACAGCGTGTTGGACTCATTTACGCTCAGCGGATTGCCGCTTGCCGCTCCGCTTGGCGTGGCATAGGCACTAGCTGGAGTGATAAAGAGGCCATCCTCATCGTCGTCATCAGCACTAGCTTGCGGCTCGACCGCCACTGTGGTCGGTGCGACTGGGGTCGGTTCTGCCGGAGCCACCTCTGGCTCTGGGGCCACCGGCGCAGGTTCAGGAGCCACGTACTCTGGAAGCTGGGCCAGCACAGGTGCTTGCAGTGGTGCCACGTACGCTGGTAGCTCAGGCACGACTGGAGCTTTGAGCGGAGCAAAGTACGCAGGCAGCTCTGGCACGACAGGGGCCTTGAGTGGGGCAAAGTACTTAGGTAACTGTGCCATCACTGGAGCCTTGAGCGGGGCAAAGTACTTAGGTAACTGTGCCATCACTGGGGCCTTGAGCGGGGCAAAGTACTTAGGTAACTGCGCCATCACTGGAGCCTTGAGGGGAGCAAAGTACGCAGGCAACTCAGGTACGACTGGAGCCTTAAGTGGCGCTACGTATGCTGTGAGCTCAGGCATGACCGGAGCCTCAAGCTTCGGTTCAACTGGAGCCTCGAGCTTCGATGCGGGCGTTGCGTAGTCTGGTAATTGAGCCATCACCGGCGCCTCAAGCTTCGGAGCCCCGTCAGCAGGCGTGGCCTCGTCTGGCGGCGTTGGCATCAAGACCAGGACGTTGCTCTTAGGAGCCGCTGCGGCACCTGACTCAGTACTTGGCTCGGCACTGCGCTCGCTGTCACTGCCATCGTCTTCTACTAAGGTAAAGCTAGTGGCCTTGGAGCTTGGATTTGTGGTTTCAGGCAGGCCCTCTAGGCCTTGAATGACTGCCTCGCCTGAGTCATTGAGCTTGGCAAAGAACACCATACCTGGGGCATTCTTGTTTTGCTCCTTGAGCTCAGGGTTTTGCTGCTCCTTACGCTCTTGCTCCCTAAAGAGCTCAAGTTGCGTCTCAATGATGCTGGCAAAATTAAGCTCATGGAACGGACGGGGAGCATCCGGCTTGCGCTCTTGCTCTTCCTTTTGGCGCTTGGCCCGTAAGGCCTCGAGCTTTTTCGGGTTAACCTTCTTGGTTAAGCCTCGGTTAACGCGCTGATCGATACTTTGATGCTGCTCTAAGCTCTCTTCGTAGCTCATGGCATCATCAACCACCACAAAGGTGTTGAGCCCATGTACCGGATGCGCCTGATACTCAGCATCACGCGTCTCATCTTCGGTCAACAACCGCATGTGCGCGCCGTGAACAGGCTCCGCAGCAGACGGCGCCGACACGGCTGGGGTATCAGCTACTTGAGCCTCTACCGAAGGAGCCGGAGCTGGGGCGGGCGCTGGGGTCGTGCTAGAGCTTGGACTTGCAGTAAGCTGCGCCAGGGCTTGCTTGAGGTCGGCCGTAACGCGATCTTCACTAACAGGGCCTAAGGATTTGATGCGCTGCTCACCGTGGTGACTTAAGTCGTTTAAGTCTTGCTCCATGCGCGTCTTGAGCGCCTGGGCTAAAGCGGAGCTTAACTTAAACTGCTGCGTCAGTCCGGCAATGCAGTTTTCGTAGAAGTGAGCTAAGGACTTAAGCTCGACCGCCGTGCCATCCTGGCCTTGGTTTAGGAGTTGGTTGAGCATGGACATGCGCTGCTTGAGCTTGAGATCCAATAAGGTTCCCAGCTCCTTTAAGCAGGCTTGCTCGGCGCTTGTAACCGCAGCGGCAGCGGCACCAGCCGCAGTTGTGGCCGCTGTAGCCGAGGCCGCTGCAGCGGCTGTGGACACTGTTGCCGCTGTGCTAGCCGCCGCAGCTGCGCTTGCTACAGCTGTGGCCGCAGTGAGTGCGGCGGCACTAGGCACAGCTGGACCACGGACAATGGTAGTGTGCTCAGTGCTGTGCGCCATCGCAGGTTGCTGCGGCTTGGGTGCCGCCTTTGGTGCTACTTGCTTTGCAGTTGGCGGCAGGCTTTGTGGTGCTTGCGAGCGCACAATGGCGGTATTGTCCGACAGCGACTTGAGCGCAATCTTGCCCGCTCCACTTGCGTGCTGGTGCTTTAACGCATCATGGTTAATGATGATCGAGGTGTGCTGTGACAGGTCTTGCTTGACTGCCGCTGGCGTAACGGGCGCCGGACGCTGTGCTTGCGCAGTGGTTAACGGCGCGGTGGTTCGGGGATGCTCCTTAGCCGCACCGCCTGCGGCTGGACTTACCGAGGATGCAGCTTGATTTACTGAAGTTGCTGCAGAACCTGCGGGGACCTTAGTTGGCTTTTGCGCTTGGGGCGCGGCATCGCTGGCGTTACCGGCGATGAAGTCGTCGTCTTCAGTGGCGTTTACTGGTTCGTTGCTCGGCTCATTGACCGCGCCGCCGGTGAAATAGGAGTTGGCAAAGAGCGATTGCTTCTTCTCTTGCTTGAGCTTCTCGTCAGTGTCGCGCTCTAATTTGGCCGCGACCTTGAGTACGTCTTGCGCCACCGAAGCAATGGCACTAGTGGTAGTGCTCTCAGTTACTGCTTTCGCTCCGACATTGGCGCCGCCCTCAGTACCGGCCCAGATATCGCTCATATTCTGCGCCCAAAAGCTGCTCTGAGCCTGTTTTGGTTCGGCTGGGGCCTGGGCCTTAGAAGCCTGGGCCTTAGGGGCTGGCGGCTGGCCTAACGCGGCATCAAACTCGGCCTTGGCCTGAGACAAATCCCGGCTGGCCTCATGGAGCATCGGGGCTAAGGACTCAAGCTTAGCCGAAGCGGCGGCAAAGGCCGCGATGCTATCTGCGCCCTTGCTTTGCGCCATATCCTGTAAGAGCGTGCTTTCATCACGTGGCAAGGACTTAGGGGTGACGCTATTTAAGAGCTCAGCAGGCTCATTAAAAAATGGGGTCTTGCCCTCAGGGCCTAAGGCGAGGCTGGCCCCTTGTTTTAGGGCGTCAGCCTTGGCTTGAGCTTTGGCCAAGAGCTGAGCGGCTTGCTGTTCCTTTAACTGCTCCAGGGCATCAGCTGGCGCTAAGCCTTCGGCTAAGAGATCGCTTTGGGTCAAATCAATGAGCGGAGCTTGCGCCGTCCCCTCTTGGGCGCTGTTGTTGCTCAAGCCCTCGGCGCTGCGATTACTACGCACAATTGCGGTAGCAGCGCTGACCGGACGCTCTAAGAGCGCAGTGGTAATCGGCGTTGCCTTTGGGCTCTCCTTGAGCGGGGCACTCATCGCAATGGCGGTCGCTGGCGACAGATTGGATTCACTCTTAGAGCTGCCCAAATGCGCAAAGGTCAGCATGCCGCGCGCAAAGAACTTGTCTTGGTCGCTCGGTAAGGCTGCCACCAGCTCTTCATCGCTTGCTGTCAGGTCCGCCTCGGTTAAAGGCTCAGTGTATAAGAACACGCTCTTGATAATAAGGCGCTTTAACTGCGCTTCCGTAAGCTTGGCTTGTAGCACCAGCGGATGCGCGATGAGCTTATTGCCAATTTCCTCTAAATCAAGCGAGGTCAGATCTTGGTCTTCACTCTTGCTGTTTAAGTAGTCAGTGCTAGTCTGAGCGATCAGAGCAAAGACTTCCTGATAGGAGTTGGTTGGGGCCGCCGCTGGCGTTGCAGTTACTGGGGCAGCGGCTTGGGTCGCAGCTGCTGCCGCTGCTGGTTGGGACGGTGTCGGCTGTGCTGCGGGCGCTTGCGGCTTAATAGCAGGCTTTGCGGCAGGCTGCGGTGCGCGCAACAGGTCGTCAATATCAGGTAAAGCGGGAGCGCGATGCCCCGAGGTATTGGCTTGCAGCTTGGCCGCCTGGACTAAGGCCCACACCTTAGTTTTGATTTCAGGGCTGAGTTGGGCACTTATGTCCTTGAGCTCAGGGGATAAGCCTTGCTCATTGCCTTGGAGCGCTTGGGCCATCAACTCTAAGGCCTCCGAGTCATGCTGGCCTTGGCTCATAAAGGCGCGCTGGGTGTTGTACACCGCCTTTAAGCGCTCAATGGCGGTGTTGTAGCGCGTCAGCTCATCTTGCTGCTGATGGCGCTGCGCATTGCTCTCTTTTAGCTGAGTTTGCAGATCTTGAGTCAGTAACTCCAGCTCCTTGACGCGCGCACTCATCGCCTGGGCCAGCTTATGCTCGCGCTCCTTTAAAAAGCGCCCCAAGCTTCTGACTAGGTCTTGCTCAAAGTTTAAGGCATCGGCCATGAGGTCTTGCGGCCAAGATGGCTGCTCTTGCTTTAACTTGTCCTCATGCTCCTTGAACTGATGCCACTCATGGGTCCGCACGTAGCCCACAAAGCGCTCGATCACCAGCTCATACTCGGCATAGGTCAGGGTCGGTGCGATGTGACGCAAGATATCGTAGCGTGGCGTCTGGCCCGCCTGATAAATGCGCTTTAGCTCTACAAAGAGCTGATCTAAGATGTCGTGCTGCTCAAAAATGCTTTGCGTCATGCTCTCGCCTCAAACCAAAAGCCCAATCTGACTGTGCCATTGTAAACAATTTGCGTACCCATGCTTGGCTTTTGCGGCGGTAGCTAAGACTTTAGGCGCTGGCTGAGACCTTGGGCTTAGGCCAGCCGCAGGGATACCACTTTTAACCTTTGTGCCAAAGAGCTCACCTTTTAACTGACATTTTGCGGCGAAATGGCGGGACTCTCACCATTTTGGGCCGTCTTACGGTAAGATGAATTGATGCCTGATTGCGGGCGCGCCTTAAGAACTGTGCAGCACCCTAGAGTGCTTTAGGTGGAGAAATGGCTTATGTCGGGGGATAGTTCGATGCACGATGATGCAATTACCCCATTCTTTGAGTTCGAGGCCAAGACTTGGTCGACCTTTGCTCATAACAAGCATAAGGTCAATCTGACCGAAGAAGAGCTGCAACGCTGCTTAGCCTTCAACGATAAGATCTCGCTGCAAGAGGTATCACACATCTACCTGCCCTTGTCGCGCTTGTTGTACCTGTACGTCCACTCGCGCCATGATCGTTCCACGGTGATCAAGCAGTTTCTGGGCAAGTCGATCGAGAGTGCCCCGTTTATCATCTCGATTTCAGGCTCGGTTGCCTGTGGCAAGACCACGACCGCGAACCTGCTCAAGCACCTGATTTCGTCTTGGGATACCAATCCTAAGGTGGATTTAATCACCACTGATGGCTTCTTGTACCCCAACAAGATTCTCCATGAGCGCCATATCGAGGCCAAAAAGGGCTTCCCTATTTCCTATGACGTCAAGGCCATTATGACCTTCCTGCACAAGCTCAAAAATGGCGAGCCTAACCTTAAGGTGCCGGTGTACTCGCACCTGTACTATGACGTCATCCCCGGCGAATACACGATCGTCGATCGCCCTGACATCCTGATTTTAGAAGGTGTCAACGTCCTGCAAAACGGCGCCGACTATCCGAATATCCGCAATAAGGTCTTTATCTCGGACTTTATCGACTTCTCTATCTACGTCGATGCCGAAGAGGAATGTCTGATTCAGTGGTATTTGGAGCGCTTCTTAAAGCTGCGTGAGAGCACCTTCAATAACCCTGACAGCTACTTCCACCGTTACGCCAAGCTGCCGCTTGAGGATGCCGTTAACATCGCCAATACCATTTGGAGTGCGGTCAACCACGACAATTTAGTCGAGAACATCCTGCCGTGCCGCAACCGCGCTAACCTCATCTTGCACAAAGGCCCGGACCACTGCGTCGACCGTATCTACCTCAAAAAGTAGGCCGAGCGCTCAGGGCGCGCCCGCCCCTGGCTCTAAGGATGCGCCCGCCCCTGACACTTAAGTGCTGGGGCGCGTGAGTTTGGGCTGACAGCTGAGGGGCCGCTGAGGTTAAAGCGCGCCGTGCTGAGGTTAAGCGCGCTGGCTGATTAGCGCGCCATGCTAGGTTAAGAGTGCTGGGTTGAGGTTAGGAACGCACCGAGACGATATGGCCTGAGCGTAAGGCGGTGCGGCCACTGTTGCTCTCTAAGATCAACTCGCCTAGGTTGTTGACGCCCGAGACGCGGCCCATAACGCGGCGGTGCGAGGAAATCTCGACCTCAACAATGCGCCCTAAGAGCGCGTCGTGCCTCAGCCACGTATCGATAAATGGGGACAGACCACTGCGCTTGAAGTGGCTGGCGGTATAGCGGATCTCGTTGACGAGATTGATGCAGACCTCATTGCGCGTTAAGTTGTAACCCATGTCGTCAAGACAGGTGTACGGCCGGTCAATCAGGCGATCGATGGTGTGGGAGTGATGGACATTAAGGCCCACACCCACAATGGCAAAGACCTCACTGGAACCAGGCACCGGCACCGTCTCAATTAAGATGCCCGCCAGCTTCTTGCCGCGCCCTTCCACATCGTTAGGCCACTTGAGCTTGAGGTCTTTAACCCCCAGCTGCTCTAAGGCCGTGACCGTGGCCACGCCAATGGCTAAGGAAAAGCCTAGCAGATGCTGGAGGCTGGGGAATCTAAAGGCCAAGGACAGCATGATGTTAGTGCCAATGGAGGTCAGCCATTTGGTGCCTCTTAAGGAACGGCCTTGGGTCTGAATCTCCGCCACTAAGGTGTCACCTGACAGTAAGCCCTCTTCTTGGCCCAGCTCATCCATCAGCTCGGCATTGGTCGAGGTGGTGACATTCTTTAAGGCAAAGCGCCCGCGCGCATTAACCTGGGCCTGAATCTCCTTGGGATCGAGCAGGTCTAACTTGTGAGTTAAGACTAAGTCCTCACCTTCTTGCACTAATAAGGGCTCAATTTCGTTGACTTGCGAAGCCGTCTCTTGGAGCTCGAGCACCGAGATTGCCAAACTCGAGCACAGCACCTGGTAATTTAAACGCAGGCCTGGACTTAAGTTGAGCGTGCGTAGTAAGGGCAGCACTAATCTCAGATCTGATCCCATGATAATTCTCCGTGCTTACCGTAAAGACGAACTTCAGGTACAAGGTCGAGGGCAAATTTGTTGCGCACTTCGGCACTGACATATTTCGCCAGGGCCACCACTTCATGTGGTTTAGCTCCGCCTAAATTGACAATGACCAGTGCTTGCTTGCCCCAGGTGCCCACTTGACCGTGCTTAATCCCGCGACAATTGGCCTTATCAATCAGCCAACCAGCCGCAAGCTTGTAGCTGCCATTGCTCTGGGGATAGCAAGGCACCTCTTGATATTGGGCCTTAAGCTCAGTTACCCGCTGCGCGCTGACATAAGGGTTTTTAAAGAAGCTCCCGGCATTGCCTACATACTTAGGATTAGGCAACTTCTCATTGCGCAAGGCGATCACCCGCTCCCGCAAGGCCGCAGCATTCTTAAACTCATAGCTTTGCAAGCCAGCATAGTTTACTCTAGGCTCAAAATTTAGGGGCAATTTAAAGGTGACGTGCGTGATAAAGAGGCTACTCCAGCCTTGCTCTTTGAAAATCGAAGAGCGGTAACCAAAGCGACATTGCTCTTGCGTTAAGGTAACCTGCTTGCCACTAAAGACATCACGCGCCTCCACCGTGGCGATAAGATCGCCAATCTCCACCCCATAGGCCCCGACATTTTGAATCGGAGCTGCGCCCACCGTGCCAGGGATTAAAGACAGATTCTCCAGGCCACAAATACCCTGCTGAATTAAGGTAGCGATCAGCTCATCTAAGAGCACGCCGCCGCCCACCCGCACCAAGATGTGGCTGGCCTTAGCCTCATCTGAGGTAGGCTGCCCTTGATGGTCTAATTTAGGTCCAAACTCAATGCCACCGATGCGATTAATCAGCACGGTACCAGCAAAGTCCTCCGTAAAGAGGACATCCGAGCCACCGCCTAAAATGATGAAAGGGCCGCTGATCGGCTGTTCTAAATCCTCTGGAACTGCAATGACCCGGCCGTTTTGCGCATAGACCGTGAGGTTAAAGGTGTTGTAAGCCGAGAGGTCGAACATGGAGTACCTTTTCTTGATTAGCCGTGGATACGCTCAATGGTGCCACCTAAGGCGCGAATCTTACGCTCGATATGCTCATAGCCGCGATCCATATGGTAGATGCGATCCACTACCGTGGTGCCTTGCGCGACTAAACCGGCAATCACTAAGGAGGCCGAGGCACGTAAGTCAGTAGCCATGACCTGAGCGCCCTTTAAGTGGTCTACGCCCATGCAATGTACACTATTACCTTGAATGCTGAGATGCGCGCCCATGCGAATCAGCTCTGGCACGTGCATAAAGCGATTTTCAAAAATAGTCTCAGTAATAGTACTTGCGCCCTGAGCTAAGGTATTGAGCACCATAAACTGGGCTTGCATATCGGTAGGAAAGCCTGGATGCGGTGCGGTGATGATATCAACCGGCAGGATCTCACGCCCACGCATATCAAGGAAAATCCGGTCCCCATCGACTTCAATCAGGGCATTAGCCTTCTTGAGCTTGGCAATGACTGGATCCAAGGTATCGGCCTTGCTCTTTTGGCACACTACTTGGCCATGGGTCGCCATCGCTGCGATAAGATAGGTACCGGTTTCGATTCGGTCAGGCACAATGGAATGCTCGCACGAATGTAAGGTCGGCACGCCTTCAATCGTAATCTTATCGGAGCCATCGCCCGTAATATTGGCGCCCATCGCGCGTAAGCACTGGGCTAAATCGACAATCTCCGGTTCGCGCGCGGCATTTTCAATTACGGTGGTGCCTTCGGCTAAAGCCGCCGCCATCATCAGATTCTCAGTACCGGTCACTGAGACCTTATCCATCATGATGGTAGCGCCGTGCAATCTGCCCCCAGGAATAGTCGAGCGGATATAACCGTCGGCAAGCTCAAATTGAGCGCCCATCTCCTGCAAGCCTTTAACGTGGAGGTCGACCGGGCGTGCGCCAATGGCACAGCCACCGGGCAGCGAAACCTCAGCCGAACCTAAAAAGGCATTTAATGGGCCTAAGGCTAAGATCGAGGCACGCATGGTCTTAACCAGCTCATATGGGGCGACATTGGAGGTGACCTTGCCGCTGATAACGTAGCTGTTATCGCCACAGCGCTCATAGCTCTTGCCCATCATGGTCAAGAGCTTCAGGCAGGTTTGAACATCGCGCAGATCCGGGACATTGTGTAAAGTCACCGGTTCTTGCGTCAGCATAGTCGCCAGTAAAATCGGTAAAGCAGCGTTTTTTGCGCCCGAAATCGTGACCTCACCAGATAACACCTTACCGCCGACAATTTGAAACTTATCCACAACTCCGCCTCAACGTTACCCAACCCAACAAGTGACTGCAATTCAGTCCCGAACCATGCATTTTAGCGGCTTTACCCCCGGCACGCAAAATCGGGTGCACCAAGCCGCTAGCGCCCAGCCCAGCTGACCAGATAGCAGGCATCAAGCTAGGCTGCTGGCGCCAGGCCTAGTATTCCAGGCAAACCCGGCAGGTACAGCCGGGTGGTTCTAGGGTCACTGTGGTTTAACGCAGCGCGTGCTGGTACGGTGTGGTCTGGTAGATGAAGTTGATCCAATTGCTAAAGAGCAAGGCGCCGTGCGAGCGCCAAGTGCAGCGCGGGGCTAAGGTTGGATCATCGTGCGGGAAGTAGTTCTTAGGCACCTTCGGATTTTTTCCGGCATTTAAGTCACGGCGATACTCATCGGCTAAGGTCGTGGCATCGTACTCAGGATGTCCCGTGACATAGACCTGGCGATGGTCGGGAGCGGCCGCGTAGAAAATACCGGCCTCATCAGAATCTGCCAGCACAATAAGGTTGGTATTGTCTTCAATAACCGAGGTTGGGAACTCGATAAAGCGTGACTGCGGCGCTAAGAAGTAATCATCAAAACCACGCGTGAGAGGGTTAACGCTCGAGGTGGTCTTATGCCAATACACGCCCGAGAGCTTATCGGCACGATGCATCAGCGGCAGCTCATAGAAGTATTGCAGTGCTGCTGCGACGCCCCAGCATGAGAACAAGGTCGAGGTGACATGGGTGGTGGACCACTCAATGATCTCCTTTAACTTGTTCCAATAAGTTACGTCCTCAAAGTTGGTTTGATCCAATGGCGCGCCCGTGATGATCATGCCGTCATAGTTGAGGTCTTTAATCGCCTCAAAGTCCTTGTAGAAGGTATCAAGATGCGATTGCGGCGTGTTCTTGCTGATGTGGTGGTCGATCCGCAGCAAGTCGATGTTGACCTGAATCGGCGAGCTCGAGAGCTTACGCATGTACTGAATCTCAGTGACAATCTTCTTGGGCATCAGGTTTAAGAACAACAGCTCCAGCGGTCTGATGTCCTGATGTAAGGCGCGATCTTGCGTCATCACAAAGACATGTTCTGAGGTTAAGACATCAGCTGCCGGTAACCCATTGGGAATATTAATTGGCATAGTTAAATCGCTCCATCAGACCAAGGGCTGCTGCACTCCGTTCAGAGCAACTGCGCCCCGTTAAAGAATGCCGCTCCCGTGTAAGCCCAAGCGCGTCAGTAACGCTGCTTACTCATAGATTAGCATAGAGCATTGCCCCCGCAATTTATGCACCAAAGGCCTCAGCGTGATAACGCTCACAATGCTTAAATCAAGCAAACGCGCCCAGCCACTATTGATGCGGTCCTCAGCGTTTGGGCCCTGAAAAGTGTGATGGTAAATCCAAAGTGCTTAGCCGCTTACTCAAGTGGCCTGCAAATGGCGCCAAGGCCCATGGGGCGGGCCTTAGCGCGTATTTTTCCTGATTTTTCTCGCTGCAAGTGGCGTCAAGCCGCACCACATCTAGCTTTGCGCCGCTTTAAGGTCGAATGCAAGCGCTTTCACCGTTTTGAGGGCCTTCAGCAAACGTGTTGGAGCCGAGGTGAGTTGAGGTTACACCTAGGGCGCCAATCCCATAAATAAGCCAAAGCTCGGAGCAACCACCTAAAATGCCACAGGGTTCACAAGGCATTTGTCTTAATCTATCTATGTTAAGGGCATCATAGATAAGACTTATCTCTTGCTGTGGTGCCCCGTTCTTGTTACTGCCAGTAGCCTCTAAGGAGTACTTTATGATGGAGGAAATCCCCAAACTAAGAACTCATGGCTATCTTTTAGCGCGCGACATAGCCTATAGTTATCTGCCTCTTGCGCACCAGCATTGCATAGCCCTGAGCTTATGCGATCAAAACCTCTGCTCCCAACAGAATGTGGTTACGTGCCGTAATGGCCGTTGGCCTAAGAACGAGCCTCCGCCCCCGACCGTAAGTCGCTTGCTCTTACCTCTGCGGGAAAAAGATGAGCTCGAATTTACGCTCAATTGGGTCCAGCAGAACTTATTCGGCCGTCATATCATGGTCACAGGGTGCTTAGTGCAGCCGCATAACGTCTATCTCCAAGTGAATGCGCCGCAATTCATCATCGGTTTTGACCATTATAACGATCAAGAACGACTGATAGCCTTGCCCGTCCAACATGAGCGTGTGCCTTCACTTTTGCTCGAGTCCATAAGCCTGGCCCCAAACGATCCCGAATTCATTAAGACCAATGAACAAGTCTTTTTGTTCTGCTCAGCGCCGGACTTTGAGGTCGTCCCTGAGAGCTGTGAGTTCACCCCTGCGATGAGCAGTCTTAATCTGCCCATGATTCAACATGCGGTCTTGCGCCAAACCGATCTCAGAACCAACGTTAAAAGCCCAGTCCTAGACTTAAAGCAACGCTTTCAATTAACCATCCCCACCAAGCTTGCCCATCACCCAGGCTTTGAGCATATCCCATCTCAGTCGTACACCCCTCGTCAACCTGACCAAAACAAGCTGATTCATGAATGCCATCCGCACAATACAGACAAGTATCAGCAACTGCTTAAGGCCCCCACCAAAGAGCTCGACAACCTGGCCAAGCAGCAGCGTAATCAGTTGTCACAGACGCGCGTTGCAGCTTTTAAGGCCAGACAAGTGGAGGAGGGCATCAAACAGATACGCGTGCGCAGACTACTTAATGCGCAAAGCGAGATCACTAAGAGCAAGAAATTGGGAATTGAACCTCCCGCCCAAGCCTTAAAGATAGTTGCTGCTTGGCATAGTGCATTTGATGCGCGCAAGCAAGCTAAGCAGCAAGCGAGCTTCGACTTTAACGCCAGCATTGATGTTGACCCTGCAGAGCCTAGCCCCACCAAGCACTCCAAAGGCTAACTAGCGCTTACTTACCCCATGCTCCTAACTAAGCCACCCCGGCAGCTGCCGCCAACTCACCGCCCAGCAGCTGCCGCTCCGCCCGATTCATGGCAGCTTTCGCCAATTAACAACCAAGCAGCTGCCACTCAGTTCAAAGTAGCTACCGCTCAATTCCCTGCACCGTCACCCCCAAGCTTCACAACAGCTCCGCTCAATTAGCTGTAGCGCCTTATAATGAGTTCTTTGAGTATGACGCTTGCTCTGGCAAGCCTCGGACGGACCAATATAAGGAGCGTGCTATGCGAATTGAGCTGATTTCGACTGGTGATGAAGTCATAACGGGCAGCATCGATGATACCAATGCAAGCTTTTTATCACGCGAGCTGATTGAATCAGGCCTGCAGGTAAGTCGTCGCCATACTACGGGCGATAGTTTAGAGGAGCTCATGACCCTCTTTACTGAAGTTGCGGCCCGCCGCGCCGTGGTTATCGTCACCGGCGGCTTAGGCCCGACTAATGATGACCTCACCACGGAGGCTGCAGCCCGCGTCGCACAGGTACCGCTCGAACTCAATGAGCAATGGCTTGAGCGCATGCGTATGTGGTTTGATCAACGTGGCCGCACCATGGCCTCGAGCAACTTAAAGCAGGCCATGCTGCCTCAAGGCGCCTTATTCATCAACAATCCAGTCGGCACGGCCTGTGGCTTTGTCCTTAAAATCAACCAAGCGATCTTTATCTTCGCTCCTGGTGTACCACGCGAGCTCAAGGCTATGTGGGAGCTCTCAATTAAGGAGATTGTGCTGTCCTTTACCAAGGACCATGTGCCTCGGACTCACCTCATTCGCCTCTTCCTCATGGGCATTGGTGAATCCAATTTAGCCGAGCGCTTGTCCGCGCTGAGCCTACCTGAGGGGATTACCTTGGGCGATCGCGCCATTTACCCCTTAATTGAGCTCAAGGTGATTGGCCATAACGCCTCCGATAACGACCTGATCTCGACCTTAAACCAAATCATGGAGTTAGTGGCCCCCTTCTATGTGTGCAAGGAAAGCTATAGCCTGCTTGAGATCTTAAGTGTCCGTAACCTCAAATTGGCTCCATGCAACGCAGTTGATGGCCTATGCCGTGGTTGGTTCTTAATTCACCTGCAAGAGCTTTGCACCAACTTTATTTCTTGTACCGTACTCAACACCGATGACAGCTTAGTAAGTCAAAAGGATCAGGCCTTAGGTCATCAGTTACTCAGCCAAATTCCTGAGCGCAATGAGATTACTCTGCTCCCGGCAGGCTATGAGGCACAAGATTTAGGGCCTCTTAACGACGAGCTGCATTACTACGTCTTACGCTTCAACCTCGACTTTAGCGAGCAGAACGCAGCGCACAATGTCACCGGCAAGCTCTTATTTGGCCTCAAGGACAATCTCTACTCCACGGGCGCCTATACCCGCAATCGCGACTTCCTGGCTTATCTGTGCACGATTGAAATCTACAAAGCGCTGGTGCGCGAGAACTTCATCATTCCGGAAGAGTGTGACCTTAAAGTCTTGGAGCTGCACGATAGCCGCAATCCCAGCTAAAGCAGCAACTCAAGCGGTAATCTAAGCTCAAGCGGCAAACTCAGCCATAAATTCAAGCCGCAAGATCAAGCGGCAAGCTCCGCTCATAAAGCAAAAGGCGCCTGTGGCGCCTTTTGTATCGGAAAAGGTGGACTTTACTTGGCCTTTCTTAAGGAGTCCACGTAAATGCGGTAGTAAGAGGCAGCCATGTTATTGATCGTGAACTGCTTCACCGTCTCACGACCATTGCGAATCAGGGTAGACCTAAGACCGATATCACGCTTGAGAGCAATGATGTAATTGGCGATGGTGTTGGCATCACCCGGCTTGACCAGGAGACCATTGAATCCGTTCTTGATAATGCTAGGAATGCCATCGACATTAGAGGCAATGACCGGTACCCCTAGTTCCATAGCATCAAGGATAATAGAGCCACGCGGCTCAACATTGACCGGATAGACGAAGATGTCAAAGGACGCAATGTAGTCCGTAGCGTAGCGCTTGAAACCGGCAAAGCGGATATTAGGCATACCATGAGCCTTGAGTCGTAACTCCTCGGCATCAGGGCCTGCGCCCACAAAGACCACGACCAGCTCAGGCACCTTAAGGCGCAAGATCTTAGCCACCTCCAGTAAGACTGATTGGCCTTTTTCTCGGTCAACTAAGGCACCGACATGACCTATGACCAAGCGATTCTTATTGGCCATACGCAGACGTTGCACCACCTCAGGATTAGGTCTGATGTGCGAGGAGCAGTCATTGACACAGTAAACCGGACGGCCAAACATGCTGTGCAAATTGCGTTGAATCAGGTGCGAAATACCGACCAAGGCGGCCGCACTGGTGTAAATAGTGCGATTGAAAAAGCCGTAGCGGGTTGGGTTAGGGTGGCGCTCAGTGATGATGTAAGGAGTGCCAAAGAACAGATAGTGCACAAAGCACCATTGCTCAGCATGAGGCTCATGCGCATGCAAGATAGAATAGGAACGTCCGACCTTGAAGTGACCACTGAGATTAGGGTTAGACAAGGAGGAAATGCTGATGACCTTAAGATTTGGCACTCCGATCAGCGTACCAATCAAGGGGCTATTGGAGCGGCAGACCAAGACCTGCGCTATGCCCAACTTGGCCAACTCCTTGATCAACAGCTCCGTTTGGCGCTCATTGGTCTTATAACCACGAGCCAAACTGATGTGCGCAATACTAAGGGGTCTATTGGTCATACTGCTCTCCATTTCACTGCTTCACACGTGATCAGAGCTCAAGCTGTTAAGAAGGAGCAAATCAAGAAGCCCTTGGAGGCAATAAGCCCCCACCCCAGCAACAGTGGGGCCCAAGCTCCTTAGTTTATGCTCGCAACTAGCTATGCGTTGAGCTGATCTCGGCGCTATACCTGACCATTAAGTAACTAAAATCCAAGCTGGAACGTTAATCGACGTGACGGTGCTTGTTACCACGAGCTAACCACGACACGTCTGCCGCTCCAACTTGTATTTCCGGTTACGTTTTCGCCCCTCAAGCTCACTTATTGCAAACTAACTTAAAGCTAGCTGCCTGAAGCAAGCTCGCTTGAAGCACGAAAGCGCACTTAAGCCCACTAAGCCCAACCCTGACTTAGTACTAACACATGCTAAGCTGCGCCTAACCCACCTTGATCACTAGCGCTGTGAGAATGAGTCCTATCGCGATACCTGAGAAAACCACACCAAATGAGTGAATGCGCTACGTAATATCCGAAGAGGCCTAAGCTATCCGAAGAGGTCTAAGCCCCTGCGCCGTAAGGCCTAAGACTAGCGCAATAAGAAGAGTGAAGTAAGGACAACTACGCGCTGCCGCCTTGTTTGATGTGGCGGGCAGTGTTCCTGCGTAGTCATAATCAAGACAATAACCGCAAGATCGCTGTTATCAGGTAAGGCAGAACTGCCTGAGACAGGACGTTAACCCAGCTTGAAGATCAAGGGATAGGCAAACGATACTGAGATTATAACCGCAAAATTAACATGTTACGGCGTGAGGAACAAATTCTTTGATGCACCTTTATCGTGCAAAAGATTTATACCTATGACAATAAATTAGACCCACACTGCAAGTTGCATAGGAAGCGCCTTTTTTGCGCTAAAAACATCTCTTAAGGACAGCGACCAATTTAAGCTTACCCCGGCGCCAACCTCCAGCAGCAGACCAATTTTGCTAAAAACTCATCATCAACTCAAATAAAAGCATCAAATCGGTGCAAAATTTAAGTAAAGCCCGTATTTATGGGATCGATGTCGCTTGCTGCGTGTGAGCCCCACCTAGGACCGACGCCATTTTGCGTCATTTTGCAGGATTGGGGGTTTATTTAACGATTTGAGCCCTACTTATGGGTTGGCACCGAGCAAATCGAACATGCGGCGGCGCTGCAAGGCCACCATTTGCTCCTGGTCGATTACATCAGCTAAGAAGTAATAAAACAGGCTGGTCATGGCACAGATCGGGTTGCTGCCATTGCGGTAGAGCACTTCATCCCAAGGCTTAATCGCCCCATTGCCCTTGAGCTTAACCTCAAGCTCACGCTCATAGGACAGGACATTAACAATAAAGCGGTTGTAATCAGAGCGCAGCGGCAAATAGAGTGGATCTGCTTCCTTACCGGCGCGCTCGGCGCTGGGGGCAATCGTCATCAGGTAGGAACCCGGCTGTTTGAGACCCTGCTCGCACTCATCGCTCGCCGCTTTAATGAGATAGAGGCTCTCCTCGACCTGCGGCAAGGTCGATAAGAAGAAGTGGCACTCAACCGCACGCGTTTGTTGGTCTAAGCGCTTAATACAGACTACCGTCTGCATATCCTCAGAGATCTCATCTAAGAGATCGTAGTAGCTGTCGATCCGGTCGATCAAAATCTTAGAGTTCGAGGTTGCAGCTAAGCGTGCCTGAAACTGGACCTGGCGCTCCATCGGTAGATGGTTGAGCGAGAGTAAATAATGATAGCCATTGACCACCAATTGGTCGGCACACAAGAAGAGCAGCGTACGTGGGCCCAAAATCAGGCCGTGGGCAAGCCCTAAGCATGGTAAGAACGCCGGTAAATCCTCCCGACTCAGGTCAGAGAGCTGAGCCTTAATTCCCGCTCCGGCCAGCTTGATGTTAGGCTGCAAGGCCTTAAGGACTGATGGAGCCACGAGCTTGGTGGCGACCTTGGCGCGGGTAAAGAAGTTGGTGTAAAAGCGCTCCATCATCTCGCAGTTCACCAGGCGCATCGCACTGCGACAATTAGGCAGGGAAATACGGTAGCGCGGGTGCACCATATGTGGCAGCAAGAGCTGCAGATACTGATTGGCGTAATTGGAATAGGCTACGACATGGCCTAAGTCCTTAAGACCACACATCAGGGCCATTAAGGTCACGGTCAGGGCAGTATCAAAGTGCAGGACATAGTCCTCTTGGCCTGAGAGCTCATAGCTCTTGGCGACCGGACCCAACGAGCGCAGCACGCGCAGCAGCACGGGATTACGGTAGAGTTCAGATTGCTTTAGCTTGAGATAAGCATCGACCAAGTGTAAAGAGTAATCCTTGATCTCACCGGCATTAGAGCCATCGGGCAGGACCAGCTCGCTTAACTGCGCATAGAGCTTAGGATAGTTCTGCTCTAACTCTTGCAGAGTGCTATTGATGACATCAGCCCCAATCACATCACTTAAGAGGGTAGCGTAAATCTGATCCATAGCCTGACTCCCTACGATCGCACCGCTTCACATTCTAAAGCCAAGCCCGCTGCAAATACAGTCCGCGCCCACTCCAGACCTACTGCTGACCAGCCTAACCCTCCGCAGCGTGATGCTCCCGAACCCAGCGCGCTTGAATCATCCCGAACCAGGTGCAGCTTGACGGGCTACCTATCGCTAAGCGCGGCTGCTATTATGGGGCGTTTTATGTTATGTTAAATTTGTCTAAGGGATACAAAAAAACCACCTCACGGTGGCCTTTGCTCTCTCAAGTGAGAGAAGAAAATGGCGGAACGGACGGGAATCGAACCCGCGACCTCCTGCGTGACAGGCAGGCATTCTAACCGGCTGAACTACCGCTCCGCGTAATCTAAGCTTGGCGATGACCTACTTTCGCACAATCGTACGTTGCACTATCATCGGC
>CALXOW010000100.1 GCA_944390115.1 uncultured Anaerobiospirillum sp. | reverse complement strand
CGAGCCAGTAGCCCCTAAGAGCTAACCGAGCCAGTAGCCCCTAAGAGCTAACCGAGCCAGTAGCCCCTAAGAGCTAAGGTTGAGGGCTCGTAAAGTCAAGGCGGGTGCCTTTCTTTACGGGCCCGGCAAGCCGGTACACGAAACCGCCCGTGCACGGGGCGCAGGCGTTTGCTTTGTTGCCCTTGGCGCAAAGGTTGCCTAAAACAGCACCGTCCTAAGATCAGACGCGCGCGTCTGAGCCACGGTGGTTTCTTTTTCTGGCTTTTTGAGGTGGATCATGAGCGAGCCGTTACGCCAAATCAAAAGTGCTGATAACTATCTCTCCGCGCCCCGCCTCAATTTCTGGCGCATCGCCTTTAAGGTCACCGACGAGGCCTACGACTTTAGTCGCTACGACCAAATCAAGATTGCCGGTGACGAGTACGACCTCTTTTGCCCTGAGATCTTTACCGGCAGCACCTTTTACGATCTGTGCCGCGTCAATGGAATCTACCATCGCTTCCACGAGGACTTTGCCCAGATCTATTACCTCCAGCTCTTTGCCGATACCCCCTTCCCCTGCAACGTCTTCGTCTTTGTCGAAGAAGTAGCGATGGAAAAGAACAATTTCGTCAAAGAGCCGCAGCCGCTCTATATCATGAGCTCGCCCAAGGAGATGAAGCGCCATATCGCGGCCCAAGCTAAGAATAAAAAGACAAAAACGGCCACGGACGTCGACCTTAAGACTATTGCCCCTGATTACGAAATCTTCTACTGCAATACGCCGAACTTAGTGTGCACTCCAGGCTCAGTCAATGACTTGGTGCTGGCCTTGTGCTGTCGCTACCTACGCGCCTCACCTAAACAGCGCGGCGTGACCTTTGGTCGGGCTAACGCCTTTGTTTCAGTCGCCGACGGCAAGGGTATGGTCTTCTTTAAGCAAAATGGCTTTATGGGCTTGGTGCCCAAGCTCCCGAGCGCCTCGACCTTAGTGCCCTTGGTGCTTTTAACCGGCTATACCCTAGGCGCCAAGCATTGCCTGCGCTATCTCAATCGCTTAATTGGCCGCACCATCTGCGAAAAGCTGCACAATTCCCTGAGCTTTATCAAGCGCCACAAGCGTAATTTGCGCGACTTGAGCTTCCTTTATTATTCGGTTGTGTTCTATCTCAACCAAAGCCTCCTGCTGGGCGCGGTCAGCACCAAAAATCGCCTGGCCCAAGAGCTCTATCAGGAAATCATCACACGCCTTGAGCTCAAACACGATTACCAATTGGTCAAGGAGCAGATCGAGCCTTTGACCACACTGATGACCCAGCTGCGCATCCACGAAGTGGTCAAGGCCCAAGGCTCACTGCGCTTTGCTATCTTGGCCTTAGGCTTCTTTATGGTGGCCTTGGTGGTCTGCGTGTGCGTTATCTTGGGGATCGAGCCGATGGTGAATATGCTCACTGAGCTCGGCATCCTGCCTGAGGGCTTTCTCAACCTGAACAACACGAAGTGACCCGCAGTCACGTCGAAACGACACGTCCTGAGGCCAATGCGAGCACTCATTGCGGCTCTCATTGCAGCACTCATTGCGGCTCTCATTGCAGCTCTCATTGCGGCTCTCATTGCGGCTCTCATTGCAGCTCTCAGTGCGAGCGGTCATGGCGCTACGCCCTGAGGCTGGGCGAGCTCTCAGTGCACTGGGCCCCAGCAACGCGCCATTGCGCGCCGCCGCCATTTTGGGGGCGTGGGTGCGAAATGACGCGTGATTGGGCGCCACTTTTCAGGCGCACCGTTTCGGGGTAGAATTGCGCGTTTGTGCACCTGCCAACTTTTTGTTGATTTTATGAGATAAATCACATAGAATTAGGCAGATCACAGCCTTCCCAATGGAGATCACATTTTTGCCCCTTTGCCTTAGGTGGGGGAAAAATGGTTCCTAGCTTAAATTCCTTGGTCGTACGGTTTGACTCAGTAAGTGAGCCTGACAGCGTGCGCCAGAATGGAAGTGCTGCCATAATTTTTGCCAAAGTGCACTATTTACGGCTGTCGCGTATCCTAACGGGCTTTGCGATAGCTTTTCTTTAACCGACCTTTTTAGGAGATCAATAGTGGCCCGTATCGCTGGCATCAATGTGCCTGATCACAAGATCGCCGTGATTGCTCTGCAATCTATCTACGGCATCGGCCCTACTCGTGCTCGTGACATCTGCAAGGCAACTGGGGTTCAAGAGTTAACCAAGTTCAAGGAGTTAGATGAGGCTACCTTGGACAAGATCCGTGCTGAAGTCGCTAAGTACACCGTTGAGGGTGACTTACGTCGTGAAGTTTCCATGAACATCAAGCGTTTAATGGACCTTGGTGCTTACCGTGGTTTACGTCACCGCCGTGGTCTGCCAGTACGCGGTCAGCGTACCAAGACTAATGCACGTACCCGCAAGGGCCCACGCAAGAGCATTAAGAAGTAAGGAGGCACATGATGGCTGATGAAATCCAACAAACTGCAAGCGCAGCAACCCCAGCAGCTTCTGCACCTGCAGCAGCTCCTAAGGCATCCTCTGCTCCACGCTCGCGTGGTGGCAAGCGCGGTAAGAAGCAAATCGCTGACGGCGTAGCTCACATCCACGCATCTTTCAACAATACCATCGTCACCATCTCCGATCGCCAAGGTAACACCCTGTCGTGGGCTACCGCTGGTGGTTCGGGCTTCCGTGGCTCCCGTAAGTCCACTCCATACGCTGCTCAGGTTGCTGCCGAGCGCGCTGGTGAGGCTGCCAAGGAATACGGTGTAAAGAACCTTGAAGTTTTAGTCAAGGGTCCAGGTCCAGGTCGCGAGTCCTCGATTCGTGCGTTAAATGCGATCGGTTACAAGATCACCAACATCACTGATGTCACCCCGATCCCTCACAACGGTTGCCGCCCGCCAAAGAAGCGTCGCGTCTAATCTGGTATCTGCTTTTTTATTGGAGAAAGATAAATGG
Organism: uncultured Anaerobiospirillum sp.; assembly: GCA_944390115.1. Lineage (GTDB taxonomy): Bacteria > Pseudomonadota > Gammaproteobacteria > Enterobacterales > Succinivibrionaceae > Anaerobiospirillum. The sequence continues at coordinate 95,634 of CALXOW010000100.1, read as the reverse complement.
CAAAGCATACAGGACCAGCTCTTAAGTTAAGCCGTCGCGAGGGCGTGGATTTATTCTTAAAGTCTGGCGTTCGTTCCATTGACACCAAGTGCAAGTTAGACACTGCACCAGGTCAGCACGGTGCCAACAAGGCTCGCTTATCTGACTACGGTACTCAGTTACGCGAGAAGCAAAAGGTTCGTCGTATCTACGGCGTTCTGGAGCGTCAGTTCCACAACTACTACAAGAAGGCTGCTAACATGCCTGGTAACACCGGTGAGAACCTGTTACAGCTGTTAGAAGGCCGCTTAGACAACGTGGTCTATCGCATGGGCTTTGGTTCGACCCGTATGGAGTCGCGCCAGTTAGTAAGCCACAAGGCAATCACCGTTAACGGCCGCGTTATCAATATCCCTTCCTATCAGGTTCAGCCATCTGATGAGATCGCTGTTCGTGAGAAGGCTAAGAAGCAGCTGCGTATCAAGAACGCTATCGATCTGGCCGGCCAGCGTGGCTTAAAGCCAACTTGGATCGACGTAGACCACAGCGCTATGAAGGGCACTTACAAGAACAAGCCAGAGCGTTCCGAGCTTCCATCGGATATCAAGGAACAGCTCATCGTCGAGTTCTACTCTAAGTAATCGCTAGGCAACGCCTGCACTCCTTTTACTATGTGGGGTATCAATAGTGTCAGTTTGTGAGTTACTTAAGCCAAAGCCTGTAGGTTACACCGAGCTGGGCCCAAATCACGTGCGCATCACCTTAGAGCCTTTAGAGCGCGGCTATGGCAACACGATCGGTGTTGCTTTAAGCGGTATCTTATTAAAGACTCTGCCTGGTTTTGCCTTTGATGCCTTCCAAATCGATGGGGTTGAAGACTTAACTTCGGTCAAAAAGGACATGGTTGAGTCTTTAGTTGAGGTAGTGATGAACTTGAAAAAGATCGCCATTACCTGCAACCACACGATGCAAGGTCCGGTTTGGTGCACGCTGAACAAGACGGGCGACGGCCGAGTTCGCGCTGGCGATATCGTATGCCCAGACGGCATTAGCATCCTAAACCCTGATGCGACTATTTGTACCTTAAAAGGGGCAAAGGCCTCGTTGTCAATGAATCTCCGTGTCGTCTTTGGCCGGGGTTATGTGGTAGCTTCTGATCCTAAGCACTTACCTGCTAAGGAAAAGAACGAAATCTTAATCGATGCCGCATTCTGCCCAGTAAGACGATACGTGTACGAAGTCGAGTCGGCCCGTGTTGAGCAACGCACCGACCTCGACCGTTTGGTCATCGAGCTTGAGACCAATGGCACGATCACGCCAGACGAGGCGTTAATGCGCAGCGCAGATTTACTGTGCGACCATATGACCAACCTCGTCGATAAGGACGACATCCCAGAGCGCTCGTCGCTCCCGTCGACTCCACCACTGCCTGATCCAGTGTTATTGCAACCAGTCGAGGATCTGGAACTGACGGTACGCTCTGCCAACTGCTTAAAGGCAGAGGAGATTCTCTATATTGGCGATTTAGTCCAACGCACTGAGGTGGAGTTATTAAAGACTCCAAACTTAGGCAAGAAGTCCTTAACCGAGATTAAGGATGTTCTCGCTACGCGTGGTCTGTCCTTAGGTATGCGCATTCCTAACTGGCCACCTCAGAACTTAACGCGTTCGAAGTAAGCAATTACTGTCAATTCAGGAAGGTTTTCCATGCGTCATCGTTTAGCCGGCCGTCACTTAGGCCGTACTTCTGCCCACCGTGCAGCGCTGTACCGCAATCTTGCTAATGCTCTGATCGAGCACGAGATCATCAAGACCACCTTACCAAAGGCTAAGGAGTTACGTCGTTTTGTTGAGCGTTTAATCACCTTAGCAAAGAACGACACCGTAGCTAACCGTCGTTTAGCCTTTGCTCGCTTACGCGACAAGGACATGGTCAAGAAGTTATTTGACCAGGTTGGTAAGGCCAGCGCTGAGCGTAATGGCGGCTACACCCGTATCTTAAAGTGCGGCTTCCGCCCAGGCGATCAGGCTCCTATGGCCTATATCATGTTGGTTGATCGCACCAACTTAGGCTCTGACGAGGCCGCTGAGTAATAGCCTCGGGGCTTAACTCAGTTTCGTCCAAACGGCATCGCGTCATCAAGCCCTTGGCTTTAGCCTGACGGCTGTGATTTCGCGGTGCCGTTTAGCACACTCAATAAGCCACAACTACCAACCAATTTGAGGGTGGAACCTTGGAGCAAATTGATTTTCTCAGGCCTTCAATCAAGGCCATCGAGGAGATTGCACGCAACAAAAGCCGTGTAACCCTTGAGCCTTTTGAGCCCAACTATGCCCAAATTTTGGGTACCGCATTGCGTCGCATCATGCTCTCCTCGCTTCCGGGCTATGCCATTACGGAAGTTGAGATCGCAGGTGCCGTTCATGAGTACATGGCCCTTGAAGGTATCCAAGAGGATGTCTTATTAATCCTGTTAAACCTCAAGGAAGTCGCTGTAGCCTGTGACAGTTCGGTCGCAACTGAACAGATCTTACACATCAAGAAGGTTGGAGTAGGCCCTGTTACCGCAGGTGACATTGAGTGCCCGGCCAATGTTGAGATCAAGAACCCAGATCTGGTGCTGTGCCACATCACCGATCCGAACACTGAGCTCAATATGACCTTGCACGTCACGCAAGGTCGTGGCTACGTCCAAGCGCAAAATCAGCCTTTTGTCGAGAATGGCGACAACCGCTTTATCGGTCGTCTCTTAATCGATGCCTCCTTCTGCCCGGTGCTCAACGTTGCGGTTCAGCCGCGCGTCTTAGACAACGGGATGGAAGCCTTAGATCTCATTATCGAGACCAATGGCACGATTACCCCAGAGCTGGCGATCTCCTTAGCCGCAACGATCTTTGCCGAGCAGCTCAACTCCTTTGTTGATATTCGCAACAGCGTCGAGCCTGCTGAGGACACTTCGTTCCGTCCGCTCATCGATCCTAAGCTGATTTGCCCAGTTGAAGACTTAGAGCTGACCGTCCGTTCGGCCAACTGCTTAAAGGCCGAGGGTATCAAGTACATTGGCGACTTAGTCCAGCGTACTGAGGTTGAGCTCTTGAAGACGCCAAACTTAGGCAAGAAGTCCTTAACCGAGATTAAGGATGTCTTAGCCGAGCGTGGTCTGTCCTTAGGCATGCGTCTGGAGCACTGGCCGCCATCAGATATCGATATTCGCTAAAGCCCATTTGGGCTATGATCAAAGGGTCACCGCAGGTGACCCTTTTTTTCTCTCCATTAACAGAGCACAACCGACATGGACTTAGATTCGTACTTAAAGCGCGGCGAGGAACTTGCCCAGAGCTTAGATCTCAACGAGCTGACTGATGCGGGCATGGAGAAGCTCGAGGACATCGCGCTGCAAATGGCCCACGGCGCCTGGAACCCGACCTTTTACCCTGGCATTGGTGCAACCGCTGACAAGCTTTGGCACGACGTCTTTGACAAGAATATCTACGACCTCTCAATTGAAGTCGACATTCCAGAAGAAGGCTTTTGGCACCCGTTTGACCCAGAAGAGGACGAGGGCACCGATGCTGACTCGCTCTTTGCCGACTTTGCCGACGAAGACGAAATGGCCGCAGAAAACGGCGACGATCCGTTTGTGCGCCCCGACTACACCGCGCTCAAGGTGATCTTAACGGCCACCGACAATCGTGCCGCCCACGCTGGGGACCAATTTATCTTAGCCGTGATCTACGTGCGCGTGGAGCTGCCGCTGAACACCTTTGAACAGCAGGCTCCTAGTGCCGCCACCATCTTCTTGTTCCCAGAGCTGCAAGCACAGACTGGCGCCACCAACAGCGTGACCTTAGATCCATCCTCACGCTTTGACTAAGCCCACGCCCTCTAGCCCCAGCATAGCTGGGAGCTGGAGGCTTGCGCACACCTACGCTTGCCTAGGGGCGTGCGCGCTCTGGGAGAGCTGAGCGCTCTAGCCTGCAATATAAGCCATGAGCTTGGTGACAAACTCGTGGCTTAGGCGGTAGAGCTCATCTTGCGGTGCTTGCCGCATATCAAGGCAGCCCACGAAGCGCTTACTCTGAGAGCAGCCAATTGGATCGTCGCAAGAATAAACTGGAGCCCAACGGCCATAGTTGATCGGATCGTCGTTGTAGAAGCTTAGCTGCGGCACGTCGCTGGCGCAAGCCAAATGTACCGCTGCAGTGTCGATCGTAATGAGGCCACGCAGATTATCGATATAGGTGCAGTAGTCGATGACCGAGCATTGCTCTGGCAAGAGCTGAATGCGGCTCCCCACCAACTTCTGTTCCTCTTCTGACAGCTGCTTTAACACCGCGTCGAGGTACTCTTGCTCATTGCGCGCTACCAAGAGCAGCACGCGACTTTCCGGATGAGCGGCCAAAATCATATGGGTGATGGTCGCGACCATGGGCGGGGTCAAGCGACGGCGCTCGGAGGCGCCGCAAGGATTAATGCCGATATAGCGGTCGTGCTCCGGCAGCTCGAGGTTAGCACGGATATGCGCCGAGCTCTCCGGGGTGATAAAAGGAACGTAGGCAATCGGACTCGGCTCCACGCCGCCACGCTGCAAAAATGCGGCAAAGGCCAAGGCGATCGGCTGATCGTATTTTTGCGGGTGGAAGAGGAAGAGGTTAATCTCTTTTAAGCGTGGGTCGCAGCCTGCGATGTAGTCAGGCTTTAAGCAGTAATTGAAGATAAAGTCGCGTGGCCGGTAATTAGGCTCGGTGGAGAGCACCAAGTCGACCTTACCATCGGCGGCAATAATATTCGCGCAGACCGCTTCAATCTCAAGCTGCTTAGGCTTGCGGGAAATCGGATAGACGGCGCTCACCTTAAGCACATCGCGGTAGATCGGCACCAAGTTCTCAGGGCAGACCACGGTCAATTTCGGCTTATGCGGCAGGTCGAGCACATTGCGATAGAAGTGGCTCATCACCTCGGTGTCGCCCAATTTACCATCGACCTTGAGCACGACCAAGTGCTTAATCTTGCTCCACGCAAAATCATCCGGCTTGCCTGACGGCTCATAGTGAAACTTGGAACGCGCCCAATTGAAGCGAATCAAATCGCGGTAGTAAAAGAATTTCTGCTTGAGCGCCATGCCCACTCCTCAAAAGCTCCAAACTGGCTACGGCATAATCTCAATCGGGGTACCCGGATCAATGAGCGAGATAAATTCGTCAATCTCAGGGTTTAAGATCGCGATACAGCCATTGGTCCAATCCGAGCGCTGCACCGTGTCTTCATAGGCCTCGCCCGACGGCGGCTGCCCATGCACCATAATCATACCCCCTGGATCGACCCCCATCGCGGCCGCCTCAGCGCGGTCCTGCTCATTAGGGTATGAGATATGAAAAGCGCGGTAATAGTAAGAATCGTTTTTGACGTAGTCAAGCGTGTACAGGCCCTCAGGCGTACGGCGATCACCTTGGTAGATCTTATCGCCCTGCGGGCGGTCGGACAGGGCAATCCAGTAGGAGCGCACCTGAGCGCCATCCTTGAGCAGCACCATCTGATGGCGTGACTTATAGACCTCAACCTTATCGACCAAATTCTTACGCTCGGCGTAATTGGCCGGATAGAGCGGCAAGCTCGAGATGCGCTCTAAGCGCTGATAGTCATATTCAGGATCAGGGCGCACGATTTGGCGCAGCATGGCTTGATAGAGCTCAGGGGGCGTATTGGCCTCGAGCTTTTGAGAAATATCTGCGTGATAGCGCACCGAAGTGCTATTACAGCCTGCCACTAACAATACTGCCAGCACGCCCAGCGCACCAGCTAACTTCGCTGCGAACTTGGTCACCGTAGGCTTCAACGCCATGCACAAAGCTCCCAATTAACGCCGACCACCGGTCGGGCTTAAGCCGCTTTTTTGCCCACGCCCCCGCGCCGCTGCGCTAAGATGAACGTTCCGCCCACTGCTCGTACGCGCGCGCCGAGCCCGCGCCGCAGGCACAGCATCTTGCTCAGTGCAGCACCTTGCTGCGCACAGCACTCCGAGCGCCCGCGCGCTCCCCGCACCATACTGAGCGCAGGCGCGAACTTAGCGCCGCAGTGAGTCCGGCTCTTGGCAGCATACAGCGCTGAATCAGCGTGGCCGCTTGCTGAGGTCAAAAAAGCGTGTAAAATGTTTACTTTTGCGCCCTAGGGCGTCGCCCTTTTGGGCCGGGCCACCACCACCATTGTGGTGCGTCCCAAGGATGAGGGCCAGCACTTAACGTGCCTAACCCTTAATTTTATCGCATTTGTCCGGTGAGTTATGAGCGAGACTAAATTAAGTGATCTAAGCCTTGAGGGCGTGGAGCGCATGCCGCTCAAGACCTTTGCGCAGGATGCTTACTTAAACTACTCCATGAGCGTCATCCGCGACCGTGCCCTGCCGTCGGTATCCGACGGTATGAAGCCAGTCCAGCGGCGCATCATCTACGCGATGGCCAAGCTCGGCATCAATGCCAAAGCTAAGCACGTCAAGTCGGCCCGTACCGTAGGTGAGGTCTTGGGTAAGTACCACCCTCACGGTGATAGCGCCTGCTATGAAGCGATGGTCTTAATGGCCCAGCCCTTTACCTATCGCTATCCGCTCATTGACGGTCAAGGCAACTGGGGTGACGTTGAAGATCCTAAGTCCTTTGCCGCGATGCGTTACACCGAGGCGCGCCTCTCGCCTGCCGCCGAGCTCTTGCTCGAGGACTTAAATTTAGGCTGCGTCCAGTGGCAACCTAACTTCGACGGCACGGTGCAAGAGCCTAAGGCCCTACCGGCGCGCGTCCCTAATATCCTGCTCAACGGCACCATGGGTATTGCCGTGGGTATGGCCACCGATATTCCGCCGCACAACTTAAATGAGCTGGTTAAGGCCACCTGCTACCTCATTGACCACCCGAACGCTCAGGTCAAGGACCTGATGAAGTACGTCCAGGGCCCGGATTATCCGTGCGGGGCGGACATCATTACGCCGCCTGCGGAGCTGCGCCGTATTTATGAAAGTGGACGTGGCACCATTAGAAGCCGCGCGGTCTATCACGTAGAGAAAGAAGGCATCGTGATCACGGCCCTGCCATACCAAGTGGGCGTGGGCCAGGTGGAAAAAGAGATCGCCGACCTGATGGCCAAGAAGAAGCTGCCGTGGGTGGCCGACCTCATTAACGCCAGTGACCATGAGACCCCATGCAAGCTCATTATCGTGCCGCGCTCCAATCGCATCGACGTCGATGAGCTCATGAGCCACCTCTTTGCCACCACCGATCTTGAGTGCACCTATCGCGTCAACCTCAATATCCTAGGTTTAGATGGCAAGCCGCAGGTCAAAGATCTGCGCACGATTTTGCAAGAGTGGCTGACCTTTAGAACCGATACGGTCACTAAGCGCTTTAACCACCGCTTAACTGCCGTGCAAAAGCGCCTGCACTTATTGGCAGGCCTCAAGGCGATCTTCCTCAACTTAGATGAGGTCATCGCCATTATCCGCTCAAGCGACGATCCTAAGGCCGAGCTTCAGGCAACCTTCCATTTGTCTGACGAACAAGTCGATTACATCTTAGAGACTAAGCTGCGCCAATTAGCGCGCTTAGAAGAAGAGAAGATCGACGCTGAGATCGACAAGCTCACCCAAGAGCAACACGACTTAGAAGAGCTCCTGGCGCACCCAGAAAAGCTCATGGGCTTTATCAAGTCCGAGCTTCAGGCTGACGCCAAGAAGTACGGCGACAAGCGCCGCTGCGCGGTAGTCGAGCGCGCCGAAGCCAAGGCGATGGATGTGGTTGCCGCCGCTCCAGCGCAAGTTATGACCGTGGTGCTCTCGCGTATGGGCTGGGTACGTGCTGCCACCGGCGCCAATATCGATCCGCTCTCCTTATCCTATAAGAGCGGCGATAGCTTTATGGCGCAAGCGGTGGGCCGCTCCAACCAATACGCCGTGTTCTTAAGCAGCTTAGGGCGCAGCTTTAGCCTCTTAATCAAGGACTTGCCTTCAGCGCGCGGCCAGGGCGAACCAATCTCCACCAAGGTAACGCTCCAACCTAACGAGGTCATCACCAGCGTCATCACCGGCAATGTCGATGATCTGTTCTTATTGGCCTCGGACAAGGGCTACGGCTTTATCTGCCGCTTAAGCGACATGATTACCCGCAATAAGGCGGGCAAAGCGGTGGTGACCTTAGATGAAGGCGCAACCTTATTGCGTCCGGTTAAGGTCGCAAATCAAGAGCAGTGCTTAGTTGCAGTTGCCAGCAAGCAAGGCAAGCTCTTGCTCTATCGTACAGGCGAGCTCTCCGTCCTGCCACGCGGCAAGGGCCTCAAGCTCATGAATATCGTAAGCTCCAAGCTCAAGAGCGGCGAGGACGGCATCTTAGATATCTGCGTCTTAAACGAGGGCGATAGCCTGATGGTCCACGGCGGCAAGGGCAAGATTAAGCTCACCCCAGAGGCGATCAGCGAGCGCTTAGGCGAGCGTGAGCGCGCCGGTGAATCGATGCCAAAGCAGATGAAGGGCATCGAGTTCTTAGAGCTCATCCCGGCCATCATCACCGAGATCGACGCCCCCGCCGCCGACTAAGCCGAGCCCCCAAGGCTGAGGCCTTGCCCCGAGGCAGGGGCAATCTCCCCCTGACATTGCTCCCAAATCAGGGGTAGCGGCCCAAAGCATGAGGCAATAGCCCCCAAGGCGGAGGCCTTATCAGGGGCATGGTTCTGTGATAAGGGGCTGGGCGACAGCGCCCGCACTAAGGAGCCACCACTGGTGGCTCCTTTGTTTTTCTAGGCGGCAGCGGGGCTTACCGCGCTTAGCGTAACCAGCTCTTGGCCTACCTTAACCTCAGCGCCAGCAGCGACCGGGCAATGGCTCATCCGCACGCCCTCAGGGAGGGTGCAGAGCACCATGACCGTAGGGTCGTAGCCTGCGGCCACAATCGCATCCCGGTCAAAGGAGAGCATCGGCTCTCCGGCTTTAATCGGGCTGCCGGGCTGCGCTAAGAGAGTGAAGTGCTGGCCTTCTAAGCGCACGGTGTTGATGCCCACGTGCACCAAGAGCTCGGCGCCATACGGACCTTTGATACCCACGGCATGGGCAAAGACGATGTCTTCACTGACCGTACCGGAGCACGGAGCGTAGATCACGTCCGCGCTAGGCTTAATGGCATAGCCATCACCTAACATCAAAGCGCTGAAAATCGGGTCGTTGACCCCCGGCAGGGGCACAAAGCTGCCCGCACAGACGGCGCCAATCGCGCCGACCTCGGCCTGAGCGGCCGTTTGCTGCGCCTCGCGCTTGCGCCAAAGAAAACTGAAAACCATCGCTATGCTAAAACCACTTAGAATCGTTACCACAAAGCCGAGCAAAGGCCACAAACTCTCGTTGACATCAGCCCGATAGGCGACCACGACCGTAAAGATACTCGAGAGCGACAGCGAGTACACATGGACTCCCAACAGGCCGACCATCAGGCCACCCAGCGCGGCTACCACACCCACCAGCAAAAAGAGTTTGGTCCGTGCCACTAAATAGGTGTAAAGCACGGGCTCGGTGATACCAAAAATAACTGCTAACAATGATGCATTGCGCGCATTCGTCAGCTCTGGGCCCTGGCACTTGTGGCGCCGCAAGTAGAGGTAATTGCCCACCATCGTGCCCGCCGTCGCCGCCGTCGGGATCATCACAATGGCCGTCATCATGTCATAGCCTAAGATCGAGAGGTTGTTGAGCATGAGCGGGCTGATGAGCCAATGCAGGCCTACCACCACTAAAAATTCCCACACTCCTCCTGCGATCAAACCCATCAGGCCGGGACTGTACTCATAGAAGCTGAGAATGCCCCCTGAAAAGCCATAGCAGATCACGGTAAAGAGCGGCGCAATCACTAAGATCAAGATCGGCACGCACACACACAGGCAAATAAGCGGCATGACCAGGGCTTGTACCGAACTTGGAATCACGCGGGCCACCCCACGCTCTAAGCGCGCATTGAGCACGGTCGCCACCAAGCTCGGCAACACACTCACCTCATAAACCGTAGCATCAAAGCGACTATGGAGTAGTCCTTGGAGCTCGGTGAGCATCGGCAAGGTCAAACGATCGTAGCCGGGCATCATCGCGCTTAACTCATAGTAAAAATTAGGCACCAAACACAAGCCCAAGACCATACTGACCATAGGACTTGATTTGAGCCAGCGCGCGCAGTTATAGCCCACTAACACCGGCAGGAAGTTAATGAGCAGGTTAAAGCTCGAGTTAAAGAAGGTGTAGAGGCGATCGCTTGGCTCCAGTAGCCCAGTAAAGACCAAGACACCGTTCATGGTGCTTAAAAGCGCCGAGGCCGCCAAAAAGCCGATCACCGGTAAGATTGCCGCTGACATCAGGCTGGTGAGCATACCAAAGCGGCTGACCATATCCGCTGGACGAAAATCCCAGCGCTCCAGCGCCTGGCGCTGCACCGAGGCCTCAGTATTGCCTAACACCTGCTGGAGTGCTGCACACAGCTCATCGACCGCGCCATTGATGACTAGCTGAAACTCCGAGCCTTGGACAATTACATTAAAGACCTCGCGATGGCTCTTTAAGGCCGCCACATCCACCTTGTGACAAACCGCCACCCGCACGCGCAGGCGCGTGGTGCAGTGATTGAGGCGCACGATATTGCCCGCGCCGCCTAGCTCGCGCAGCAAGGCCGCGCACAGCGCATCTTGCCCCACATCAAGCGGGGCTTGCCCGGCTCCCGGCCCAGTTTGCCCTGCACCCAGCGGGGCTTGCCCGGCTCCCGGCCCAGTTTGCCCCGCACCCAGCGGGGCTTGCCCGGCTCCCGGCCCAGTTTGCCCCGCACCCAGCGGGGCTTGCCCGGCTCCCGGCCCAGCTTGGTACTGGGTTGCATTAATAGCGCTCTCAGCTCTTGTTGGCATTGCGCACTCGCTCAACGTGGACGGTCAAAAAGGTGATTTCATCACGGCTTAAGTCGTGGCCAAACTTCTTCTTGACGTACAGGCCAATGCGCTGCACGCAGTTATAGGACAGCGGGCAATGCTTTTTGACCTCATCAAAGAGGAAGTCGACACTCGAAGGAATCTCCTCGTGGCGCAGCAAGCGGTGAGCAAAATACTTTAAGTGCGTGACAAAGCGGGTGTAGTCGATACTGTGTTCTTGGGGCTTGAGGCCTAATTGGGCGTTGACGATCGCGAGGATATCGGCAATCAGGCGCGTCACCTCCATCGTCTGCGGCATATTCTCGTCCAAGGCCGCGTTAACCAGGTGCAGCGCGATAAAACCAGCTTCATCCTCAGGCAGGTTAAGCCCCGATTGGGCCTTGATCATCCCTAAAGCTTCTTGGCCTAAGGCATATTCCTCAGGGTAGAACTGCTTGATTTCTTGCAGCAGCGCATTGACCACATGCTCGCCACGAATCAGGCGTTGCAGCGCATAGAACAAGTGGTCAGCTAGGGCTAAGGTCAGGCTATTGTGAAAGGACAGATGCAGGCGTTGTCCGGCCAGCGCCACGAAGTCTTGGCATACTTGATAGAGCTCAGGGGGAATCGAGCTCAAGCCCTCAGAGCTAGCCGTTCCGGCCTGCTCTAAGGCAAAGATCTTCTCCACCTTGGAGCTATCAAGCTCAGCTCCAGCCTTGACCTGAAAGCCCAAGCCCTTGCCCATCACCACCTTTTCGTGGCCCGCGTCGTCCTTGACGATGACCACGTTGTTGTTCAGCACCTTTACAATGCGCATTTTGCCCGCCCTTGGATATCACCATTGCGCGCATTGTAGCAAAAGCTAAGCTAGGCAAAAGTAATCCCAGGGTAGTATTGCTGGAAGCAGTGCGCTGCACCGATCAAATTCGCCCCGTAAAAGAACTTGCAGGCACAGACCGCAGGCTCAGTTAAAGCCTTCTTAATTTTGTAAAAACTCAGGGAAAGTAAGTCAGCAGATACAAAAAAACCGCCCCCGACGCCCCAAAAAGCAAATGGGCTATCAGTAAGGCGGTCATGCACGGCTCAGCCGCTAACAATCCATCTCTACTTAACTTGGCGCGCATTATGGCATGTTCAAGTAACCTGACCTAGCGCTTAGTGTTGATTTTGTGACCAAGCACACATTAATTGGGCAGAACACGATAAATAAGCCAAAACTTGTCAACCCGTGAAGCCATTAGCCCCACCGAGCAAGGTAAGTCCTGCCTCAGCGCCCGCCCAAGTCAATCCTGATGGAACGCGCCCCCAAGTCATACCGTGCGCCCAGATCTGCTATCAGCCCAAGGCGCGGCAGCTCTGAGCGCAGGCTGGGTGCAGGCTGGGCGCGAACTTGAGCAGGCCAAATTAGCTGGGAACTAGGTGAGAGTGGCATACAAGGCCGCAAAGAGCGGCAGACAAGCCGCAAAAATTGGCATATGAGGTCGCACAGAGCGGCAAGCTAGGTCTAAGCGGGCGGGCCGCAAACGGCCTATTTTCGCCAAAAGTCTGCGCGACTCTCCTAATCGTGGGTATAATGAGCCGTTCAGGCTAGAGCAAATCTGGCGTGACATTTTTCTTGTTGCAAGAAAAGAGATTGTTGCATGTACATGACCACAGATGAGATCCGTCAAACGTATCTCAACTTCTTCAAGGATCATGGCCATGAGATCGTGCGATCGAGCTCACTTGTGCCGTACAACGATCCTACTCTTCTTTTCACCAACGCAGGTATGAACCAATTCAAGGATATCTACCTGGGTAAGGAAAGAAGACCTTATATCAACGCCACCACTTCCCAGAAGTGCGTGCGCGCTGGTGGTAAGCAAAACGACCTCGACAACGTCGGTTACACGGCCCGCCACCACACCTTCTTTGAGATGCTGGGCAATTTCAGCTTCGGTGGTTACTTTAAGAAAGAGGCGATCACCTACGCTTGGACCCTGCTCACTGAGGCCTTTAAGTTACCAAAAGAGTCCTTAATGGTCACGGTTTACGCCGAGGACGATGAGGCTTACAACGTTTGGCATAACGTTATTGGTCTGCCTGCTGAGAAGATTGTCCGCATCGGCGACAACAAGGGTGGTCGCTACAACTCCGATAACTTCTGGCAGATGGGCGATACCGGTCCATGCGGCCCTTGCTCGGAGATCTTCTACGACCACGGTCCACAGATCTGGGGCGGCCCTCCAGGATCCCCTGAAGAAGACGGCGATCGCTTCATCGAGATCTGGAACATCGTGTTCATGCAATACAACCGTCAAGCTGACGGTACCTTTGAGCCTTTAGGCAAGCCGATGATTGACAACGGCATGGGCTTAGAGCGTATTGCCGCTGTGCTCCAGGGTGTGCACTCGAACTACGACATCGACCTGTTCCGCGCCTTAATCGACAATGTTGCCGAGATCTTAGGCGTCACTGACAAGTCCAATAAGTCGCTGCGCGTGATCTCCGACCACATCCGCTCCTGCTCGTTCTTAATTGCCGATGGTGTGTTGCCGTCCAACGAAGGTCGTGGCTATGTGCTGCGCCGCATCATCCGCCGTGCCGTACGTCACGGCCGCCTCTTAGGCGCTAAGGACGTCTTCTTCTACAAGGTCGTAGCCAAGTTAGTCGAACTCATGGGTAAGGCTTATCCAGAGTTAGTCGAGCAACAGGCTTTAATTGAGCGCACCTTAAAGAAGGAAGAAGAGCAGTTCTTAAACACCTTGGATCGTGGTTTAGCTCTGTTAGACGCTGAGCTCGAGAAGTTAGGCGCTGAGCGCACCATCCCAGGTGAGGTTGTCTTCAAGCTCTACGACACCTACGGCTTCCCAGCTGACTTAACCCAAGACGTAGTCCGTGATCGCGGCTATATCGTGGATATGGAAGGCTTCGACAGCGAGATGCAAAAGCAGCGTGAGCGCTCCAAGTCCGCTTCGACCTTCGGTATCGACTACAACAAGGAACTCAAGATCAACACCGAGACTGAGTTCACCGGCTACGATCAGACCGAGGACGAGGGCAAGGTTATCGCTCTGTTCAAGGGCATTGAGCCATGCGACAGCGTCTTAACCGATGAGCAAGCCGTCTTAGTCTTAGACAAGACCCCATTCTATGCTGAGAAGGGTGGTCAGGTCGGCGACACCGGTGAGATCCGCTGTGGTCACAACCTCTTTATCGTCGAGAACACTAAGTTCGTCGGTAAGGCTGCGATCCACGTCGGTCGCGTCGAGTTAGGTGAGTTCAAGGTCGGTGATGAGTGCCACGCTAAGGTTAACGCCGAGCGTCGTTTAGGCATTCGCGCGCACCACTCTGCGACCCACTTACTGCACGCCGCCCTGCGTGAGGTCTTAGGCGATCACGTCCACCAGAAGGGTTCGTCGGTCGGCCCAGATCGTCTGCGCTTTGACTACTCGCACCCACAACCACTGTCGACCCAAGAGCGTCAACAGGTGGTCGCCTTAGTCAACTCCTATATCCGCGCCAATGACCCAATCGTCACTGAGGTGATGGATTTAGACGCCGCTAAGCAAAGTGGTGCTCAGGCGCTGTTCGACGAGAAGTACGAAGGCCAGGTTCGTGTCGTGACGATGGGTCAAAGCTCCAAGGAGCTGTGCGGTGGCACTCACGCCTCCCGTACCGGCGACTTAGGCTACTTCCTCATTGTCTCGGACGAGGCGATTGCTTCGGGCATCCGTCGTATTGAGGCGATTACCGGTGCTGCCGCCATTGAGTATCAGCAGACGATATCGCGCGTCGTCGCTCAAGCCTGCAATCTGCTCAAGACCGACAACTTCAGCTTTGTTGAGCGTGCTAAGTACATGATCGACCGCACTAACGCTTTAGAGCACGAGAATATGCTCTTAAAGGAGAAGTTAGTTCACGTCGAGTGCGAGGCCTTAGCTCACCAAACCCAAGAGATCAAGGGCGTCACGGTCTTAGTCCACAAGTTCAAGGGCTATTCGATCCGTGAGCTGCGCATTGCCGCCGACACCTTGACCCACAAGCTGCCAAATTCGATCGTAGTCTTAGCTACGGTGGATGAGGAAGGCACTAAGGTCAACCTGATCGTTGCGATCTCCAAGGAGTTAACCACCAAGATCAAGGCAGGCGACCTGGCTAATGCCGTAGCCGCTCACGTCGGTGGTAAGGGCGGTGGCCGTCCTGAGATGGCACAAGCCGGTGGCACCAAAGTTGAAGGCTTAGACGAGGCTTTAGCTACGGTCGAACCGTTCTTACAGGAGCGCTTATAAATGTTAGTAATATCCCAGAAGAAGGGTGAGAAACTAAGGATCGGACGGGATATTACTATCACTATTCTCGAGTCCAAAGCAGGCAAGGTTCGCCTTGGGATCGAGGCGCCCCAAGAGCTTGAGGTGATGCGCGAGTCCTTATACCGCGAGCGCCAACAGCAAGGTACGCAGCAAGGTACGCAGCAAGGCAAAGCCCCCAAGGGTGACGCCCCAAAAGCAGAAGCCCCTAAGGGCGAGGCCCCGGCTGCGGCCCCTGCGAGCAGAGAGCCTGAGAGTAATGAGCCTAACGGCTCAGAGCCTGGCAGCGCCGCCGACGCTGCTGACGCCAGCTCCAACTCAGCGCAGCCTGCCTAAAGGGCTACCTTGCGCCTTGAGCCATCCTTCAACTCACCTTAGCGCTAAGGCGCAAGGTTAGCTCTCCTAAGCCATAGCCCTGCTTCACGGCGCGCTATGGCTTTGTCGTCTCTAAAGGCGATAGATATCAGCTTTATGCCGAAAAGAGCCACCTACCCTGATAAGGTGGGACAATTTAGCTACGATTTTTATGAACGCACGCTTGACAACGAGGGGCAAAACCACCATAATGCGCGCACACAGTCGCGGAGAGATGACCGAGTGGCTGAAGGTACTCCCCTGCTAAGGGAGCATACGACCTAAAAGTTGTATCGAGGGTTCGAATCCCTTTCTCTCCGCCACCACAACAACCGAAAGGTTGTTTTTTATTAGCCTTGTGTTGTATCTATGAACTATCAGCCCGCCGCACGCTAAGCCGCTCGCGCTCGGCGCACAGCGCCGCCCCGCAAGGCGCCAAGCCCCTTAGCTCACCCACGCAGCTACTTTGCCCGTGCCCCAAGGCATGGAATTAAGAAGCTCCAGCGCCACCAGGACGACGAAAGCAGCAAATCCAGCCAATACGATCGGACTCAGCCGCCAGAACAGCTCCCAACGCAAGCAAGCACGCCCAAAAGCAACCAGCGCCTAAAGCAGCTCGAAGTTCGTACCCCTGAGGGCGCACGCCCCGAAGATCTGAATAGCCCAACAAAACAGGACTTGGACAAAGCTCAGGCCTTCCTACTTCAGCGCAGAACGCGCTCCTTAGCTCAAAGTTTCAATGAAGGATCGGCTGTAAGTCGCGGTAGGTTGGGGCACGCAATAGATCACGCAGCTCGGCTAAGGCTAGGGCGCACTGTGAGTAAGAGTATGGCGCACTGTGAGCATGGATCTGGCACCCACTTGTCACCGAAAAAATCATGTTGTGGGGCACAATGGAGGCGAGATTTGGGGCTTATTGCGTACAGCATCTTCCCAACAAGACCCAACTTTCTATCTTAAACCCGATAAATAAGCCATTTGTAAAAATCTTTTAAGATTTTGCTAAAATTCCTTGCCAGCTCACATTTTTTTGCTATAATGGCGGCCACTTGATGCGCTGATGCAGTCAAGTTATGACCACGCACCCGTAGCTCAGCTGGATAGAGTAATCGGCTACGAACCGATCGGTCGGGAGTTCGAATCTCTCCGGGTGCGCCATTTAAGCTCTGCTTTAGGTCATAACGCATCGGTCATTAGGCTGCGCACCCGTAGCTCAGCTGGATAGAGTAATCGGCTACGAACCGATCGGTCGGGAGTTCGAATCTCTCCGGGTGCGCCATTTCAGAACATTCGGCACTGGCCTCCAGTGATCCGAATTTTTTTGTCCCTAAAATACCGACTATCTTCCCAGATTTTATTTGCACTGAGCTCCAAGCCCCATTCTGCGGCCATTTGTGTGCGTCTTGCTAGACCCAATGCGGCCTATAATTGGTCAGACCAGCGTGCCATTTTCCTAAGCCTGATACCACGGGGCATCGTCCTTTCTGGGCAAAATCTTTGCTGCACTCACCCTACGATCAGGTTAAGATAACGCCCCCGGCTACCCCAAAAAGTAGCCCCACTCACTCCCAGCTGCTACGCCCTATTAACCGGGGAAAGCGCTGACTGTTTTCAGATGATGCTTTTGGAGGTCCTATGTCCGACTTTGACTTACAGGCACCCGGCCTGCGCAATCCTCCCAAGGATCTCGATGCCGAGCGCAATTTCTTAGGCGCCATTATCCAAGATGGCTCGCTTTTGAATGTGGTCACCGAAGCGATCGGCCCGCTTGCTGAGGACGACTTTGCCTCGGAAAAGAATCGCATCATCTACTCGACCATCTTAAAGCGCGCTAGCACGATCGAAGACTTCAACGTCACGGTGCTGTGCGACCTGTTAGAGACCGATGGCAAGTTAGAGCGCGCCGGAGGCCGTGCCTATATCGCCTCGCTCTTAGATAGCGCCAACGCCCCGTCCTCGGCGGTGGTCGAGTTTGCTCAGATCATCCGCAATAAGGCCAAGCGCCGTGAGCTTATCTCGGTGAGCGAGCACATCATCGATATGTGCTACCAGCCCGATGGCCGCACGGTTCAAGACATCTACGATCAGGCCTCGGGCCTTATCTTCAAGCTGGTCGAGAACGCCAACCAAAACGTGGAAGGCCCGCAGCCTGCGGTGCCTAAGGCGGTCAAGCTCTTGATGAAGATTCAAGATGACTTGCAGCGTGAATCGATGATGTCAGGCGTCCCAACCGGCTTTACCGAGCTCGATGAGTTAACCCAAGGCCTGCAACCGGGTAGCCTCAACATCATTGCCGCGCGTCCTTCGGTGGGCAAGACCTCCTTTGCCATGAACATCGTGGCCAATATCGCTATGAACCCTAACGTTCACAAGCCGGCCTTGGTCTTTTCCTTGGAAATGCCGACCGAGCAGATTTTGCTGCGTCTCTTGTCGACCTTTGGGCGCGTCAGCATGAACAAGCTCAAGACCGGTGAAGTGCAAAATCATCAGTGGATGGATATGGTTCGAAAGCTCAAGCTTTTAGCCGAGCCGATCAACGGCGAAAACCGCGACAAGCTCTATATCGACGATAGCGGCGACATAACGCCGCTGGAGCTGCGCGCCCGCGCCCGCAAGCTGGCGCTGGAAAACGGCGGCCTGAGCGTCATCATGATCGACTATATCCAGCTAATGCGCAGCCAAAACAAGTACTCCAATCGTACCTTGGAGATCGGTGAAATCTCGCGCTCGCTCAAGCTCCTAGCCAAGGAGCTGGAAGTGCCGATTTTGGCCTTAGCTCAGCTCAATCGTGAAGTCGATAACCGTAAGGATCACCGTCCGTTAAACTCGGACTTGCGTGAATCCGGTTCCTTGGAGCAAGACGCCGACATGATTATGTTCTTGCACCGTGAGGCCATCTACGGTCCGGCCCCCGGCGGCGAGGACAACTCGAACCAGGCGACCCTGATTATCGGTAAGAACCGTAACGGTGCGATCGCTGATATCGATCTGCACTTTGTGGGCGAGTACACCGCCTTCTTTGACAAGGGCTATGCTGAATCAAGCTTTGCTGCCCCAAGCCCGGAAGTCGTCGCCTATTAGGTGCAAGATCCGCTCAATCGGCACAAGATCCGCTAAAATAGCCAGCTTGAGGTTTATCCTCGTGGATTGGTTTTGATCTGTCGCAGCAAGGCTGCGGCTTAGGCTATGTCATGAAATCGGTAACTGCTGTCATCAACACTCAGGCGCTCATCTCCAATATTGAGAAGATCAAGAGCTGGGCTCCCCAATCGAAGATTGTTGCGGTGGTCAAGGCTAATGCCTATGGTCACGGCGTCATCACGGTGGCCCAGACCTTAGATCCTAAGGTCGACGCTTTTGCGGTGGCACGTTTACCGGAGGCCCTGGAGCTGCGCGCAGCAGGCATTCAAAAGCCGGTGATCTTGCTCGAGGGCTTCTTAAACGACGAAGACCTGCCGATTATCGCTGAGCAAGGCTTTTACACCGCGATCCACGATGAGGCGCAGCTTGATGCCCTTGAGCGCACCCAGGTACCACAGCCAATTCACGCTTGGCTTAAGATCGATATCGGTATGCACAGGTTAGGTGCCTCCCGCGACGAAGTGGCCCGCATGAAGGAGCGCTTAGAGCATAGCGCCAAGGTGGTTCAGCCGATTGGCCTGATCTCGCATTTAAGCGTCGCCGATTGCCCAGAACAAAGTGACTACAACGAGGAGCAGATCAACTACTTCTTTGAGGTCGCCCAAGGCTTCAGCGGGGACTTATGCTTAGGCAACAGCGCCGGTATCATTTCCTGGCCGAAGGCGCGTACTACCTATGTTCGTCCCGGCATCATCATGTACGGCATCTCCCCTTATGCCGACAAGACCGGCACCGACTTAGGGCTCACTCCGGTTATGACCTTAAAGAGCTCGCTCATTGCCATCCGCAAGATCAAAAAGGGTGAGCGTGTGGGCTATGGCGCCACCTGGACCGCCCCGCATGACACGATCTTAGGTATCGTGGGAGCAGGCTACGGCGATGGCTATCCACGCACGGTTCCAAACGGCACTCCTGTCTTAATCAATGGCCGTATGGCGCCGACCGCAGGCCGCGTCTGCATGGATATGCTCTTTGTCGACTTAGGCCCAGATGCTCAAGATCACATCGGCGATGAGGCCATCTTATGGGGTGAGGGCTTACCAGTAGAGCGCATCGCCGCTGCCTGTGGCACCATTCCATATGAGCTGGTGTGCCGCATCATGCCGCGCGTCAATATGGAACTTAAGGCCTAAGAGCCTCTGCTTTCACCAACAAAAAAGCCCCGCTGTGCGGGGCTTTTTTGTTGCAGCAGCGAGCGCCAGGCCCGCCCGTGGGCAGGAGCTTAGTCCTTAACGAAACGCATCGACAGGTCTAAGGCCTTAACGTTCTTGGTTAAGGCACCAACGCTGATGAAGTCAACGCCGGTCGAAGCATAGCGGCCGATGGTGTCAATGTTGACATTGCCCGAGATCTCAAGCTTAGCCTGACCATTGGTGATCTTAACGGCCTCAATCATGTCCTCGAACTTGAAGTTATCGAGCATGATGATCTCAGCCTTAGCAGCTAAAGCCTCACGCAGCTCGTCTAAGTTCTCAACCTCGACCTCAACCTTGATCCCTTGGTTTAACTCACGGGCCTTATTAACCGCAGCCGTGATGCCGCCGCAGGCCATAATGTGATTTTCCTTGATCAGGTACATATCAAACAGGCCAATGCGGTGATTGTGACCGCCACCGACCGTTACGGCATACTTTAAAGCGGTGCGCAGGCCTGGTACGGTCTTGCGGGTGTCTAAGAGGTGGGTCTTGGTCTCGCCCATAGCCTTAACGTACTGATGAACGACCGAAGCAACGCCCGATAAGGTCTGGACGAAGTTTAAGGTGGTGCGCTCAGCGGTTAACATCGTGCGGGCATTGCCCTTTAAGTGGAAGAGCTCTTGGTTCTCGACAATCTCATCGCCGTCCTTGACGAACCAAGTAATAGTAACGTTGCCGCCTAACTGACGATAGACCTCTTCAACCCAGGCCTTGCCGCAGAAGACACCTGGCTCACGGGTGATAACGGTAGCCTCATTGATGTGATCTGCTGGGATCAATTGAGCCGTGACGTCTAAGCTCTCATCTACCTTGCCGCCCAAGTCCTCTTTTAAAGCCAGCTCAACTGAGACCTTGATATCGTCAGCTAACATCTTTTAACTCCTCGCACCATGGGCCCATCCCATGGCCTTTGCCTTAGCTCATTGTGCGCTCCAACAGCGCGGTTGTAGCCCGCGCACCCCGTGCGCGCGCCCTAATTACGCGATTTTAGCATCTTTTGGCACCTCATGACGGTGCCGCGCCAAAGCCTAACAAAAGCCAATTATGGCCAGCTTATCACGATGATATAGCTCACACTTTCTGCATAGCTATGGCTATTCAGTCAACCTGATCAACTTCACACTTTTTGCGTCACGCGAAACCTGCGGCCTGAATTAATGGAGCCCGAGCCACAGGAGGATGCTTAAAACTGTGATGTTTGTCATCATGACCGTTTCGCCATAGTCGTCAGGGGGGTAAACTTAAATTTGTGATATTCATCATTCTGAAAAGTTGGCCATAATCTTGGTAACGAAGCCCTCTACTTGCTTGCACTTGGCTTTGCCGTAGTTTGTGCAGGCGGATTGGTTGCTTCAACCTTGGTCATTCGCAAGTTCACTATTGAGCTTGAGGGCGTTTAATATGAACCTAGAACTTTGGGGTGGCATCACCATAATTGCCATTGCTATCGTCATCGTGGGCTGCATGATCTATATCATCTGGCCTCCTGCCGATCTTTCCAAAAAGTCACAGCAACGAAGCAAATCAAGCTGAGTTAGAACTCATGGACTTACAATTTTGGAGCACTGTGTACATTACCTGTATGGGTATCTTTATCGCAGCCTGTATGTGGTACATCATGCGCCCATAACCATCACCCTTCGTCTAACTTGCCTTAGGCGGACGTAGCTTGGCGCAAGGGTGATGTTGCAAAGCAGCCACTCTTCCTCCTCTGATCCACAAACAGTCTTAACCTCAGGGCATGGGCTGTTTTGCATCTACCTTTCCTCAGAGCCGCCGAGGCCGGAATGTAAGCCATTTGGCAACTGCGGCTTTTCTGCGGCGAAATCGCGATTAAATCGGGATTGTGGCGTGCCTTTTTGCTATAATTTGAGGCCGATTTTGTCACCAGATTCGCATTTTTTTGGGGAAAGTTGTGTTAGACCACATCTCACTGACCACGCGCTTCGATGAGCTCCGTGCCCGTGTCACGGCGCTTCGGGGGTATCTTTGACGTCGACGCCAAACGCGAGCGCTTAGAAGAGGTCAATGGCCTGCTCGAAGCTCCTGAGGTTTGGGGCGATCAAGAAAAATCCCAGACTTTGGGCAAGGAACGCCAAAGCTTAACGCATGTGGTCGCAACCTTCGACGAAGTAAGCCAAGGCTTAGATGATGTCGTCACCCTTTATGAAATGGCGCTCGAAGAGCAAGATGAGAACGCTCTGACGGACGCCAGCGCTGAGTTAGAAGCCCTCGAGCAGAAGGTCGCGCAGCTCGAGTTTGAACGTATGTTCAGCGGCGCCCATGACGACAGTGACTGCTACTTGGACGTGCAATCAGGCTCAGGTGGCACCGAGGCCCAAGACTGGGCCGAAATGGTCTTGCGCATGTATATCAAGTTTGGCGAAAAGCACGACTTTACCTGCACTATCACCGATTACAACGAGGGTGAAGTCGCGGGCATCAAGTCCGCCACGGTCAAATTCTCTGGACCTCATGCCTACGGCTGGCTGCGTACTGAAACCGGTATTCACCGCTTAGTGCGTAAATCGCCTTTTGACTCCAATAATCGCCGCCATACCTCGTTCTGCTCGGCCTTCGTTTACCCTGAGGTCGACAACGACATCACGATTAACATCAATCCCGCTGACTTAAAGATCGATGTCTTTAGATCATCAGGTGCCGGTGGCCAGCACGTCAATAAGACCGAGTCGGCAGTGCGCATCACCCACGTCCCAACCGGAATCGTCGTGTCGTGCCAAAACGAGCGCTCCCAATTCCAAAACCGCGACCAAGCCATGAAACAATTGCGTGCCCGCTTGTACGAATTAGAGCTGCGCAAGCAACGCTCCGAGCAACAAGCGATTGAAGATAGCAAGGACGATATCGGCTGGGGTAGCCAGATTCGCTCCTACGTCCTCGACGATGCGCGCGTTAAAGACCTGCGCACCGGCGTGGAATGCCGCGATACCCAGCGCGTCTTAAATGGCGACTTAGACCAGTTTATTGAAGCGAGCTTAAAGCAAGGACTGTAATCAGATCTTAACTGAAACCAGCTCTGGCCTTTGAGCCCCACCTTTTTCTTAGCTTGTGCCGCCCTCAAGCTGTGAAGCATTTAGACCGGCACCATTCCGCTACAAGGAAGATCCATGACTCAGGAAAATCAGGCAGCAGTTGCCGAAGAGAACACCAGCGCTTTATTACAAGAGCGCCGTGAGAAGTTAAATGCCCTGCGTGCGCAAGGTCAGGCTTATCCTAACGACTTCCGCCGCGATGCTATTACCTCGGACATTGTGGAGCAGTGCAAGGATAAGGACACTGAGACCTTAGATCAGGAGCGTCCTACCTACACCATCGCCGGTCGTATTATGACCAAGCGCGTTATGGGTAAGGCTTCCTTCGTTGTGCTCCAAGATATGGGCGGCAAGCTTCAGATCTACGTCACCCGTGATGCTCTGCCTGAAGGCCAGTACAACGATATGTTCAAGAAGTTAGACTTCGGCGACATTATCGGTGTTACGGGCTATGCCTTCCGCACCAAGACCGGTGAGCTGACCTTACACGTCACCTCGCTGCGCCTCTTAGTTAAGGCCTTACGTCCTCTGCCTGAGAAGTTCAAGGGCTTAACCGACCAAGAGACACGCTGCCGTCAGCGCTACTTAGATCTCATCGCCAACGAGGAAAGCCGCCGTACCTTTGAGATCCGCACCAAGATTATCTCCTTCATCCGCCACTATATGGATAGCCACCGCTTCATGGAAGTTGAGACTCCTATGATGCACGTTATCCCAGGCGGTGCTAACGCTAAGCCATTTATCACCCACCACAACGCTTTAGACATGGACATGTACTTACGTATTGCTCCAGAGCTCTATTTAAAGCGCTTAGTGGTCGGCGGCTTCGAGCGCGTCTACGAGATCAATCGTAACTTCCGTAATGAGGGTATTGACGTTCGTCACAACCCTGAGTTCACGATGATCGAGTTCTACATGGCCTACCATGATTACCACGATCTGATCGACTTTACCGAAGACCTGTTCCGTCAGATGGCTCTGAGCGTCTTAGGTACCACCAAGATCCACTACGGCAAGGAAGGCGAGCCAGGCTTAGATCTCGACTTTGCTCAGCCATTTGAGCGCCTGACCATGAAGGAGTCGATCGTAAAATATGGCAATGGCATCACCATGGCCGACTTAGAGGACGAGGACAAGGCTCGTGAGTGGTGCAAGAAGCTGCATATCGAGTTAAATGAGGGCTGGACCTTAGGTCACTATATCTCGGCTCTGTTCGAGGAGCTGGTTGAAGAGCACTTACAGCAGCCAACCTTCATCACCTCCTACCCAGCTGAGATTTCGCCACTGGCCCGCCGCAGCGATGACAATCCTGCCTTCACCGACCGCTTCGAGTTCTTTATCGGCGGCCGTGAGATGGGCAATGGCTTCTCTGAGCTCAATGACCCAGATGACCAAGCTGGTCGTTTCCGTCAGCAAGCTGAGCAGAAGAAGCACGGTGACGACGAGGCTATGTACTACGACGAGGATTACATCGTCGCCTTAGAGCAAGGCCTGCCACCAACTGCTGGTGAGGGTATTGGTATCGATCGCGTGGTTATGCTGTTCTCGAACGCCCACACCATCCGCGACGTTATCTTATTCCCAACCTTACGCCTCCAAGGCAAGTAAGACGGGCGCGTAAGTAAGACTTGAGCGCAAGTAAGGCTGGCCTGCAAGTAAGGCTGGCCATAAGGCTTGCCTGCCGATTTGCCTGCAATAAGGCTGGCCTGCCTACTTGAGCGCAAGTCTTGCGCTAAGACTTAGGGCGGGGCTCTGAGCCCCGCCTTAGGATCAGCATGGTGCGAACTTAGTACCTAGTCCACCCGCTTTTGGTGCATTTGATATCAAGAGACAAAGGCGCGCTCTATAATGGAGCAACTTGCAGCCATGGCTGTTTCTGGCTGCGCGCCACTTTTTTCTCAGGAGAAGTTCCATGCATACCTTCCACGGTTCGTTAGTCGCTCTGATCACTCCTTTCAAGGAGGGCAAACTTGATGAGAAGGCTCTGGAGCGTCTGGTGGAGTGGCATATTGCAAATGGTACCGATGGCCTGGTTCCAGCTGGTACCACTGGCGAAAGCCCAACCTTATCAGCAGAAGAGCATGCCCGTGTCATCGACATTGTGTGCCAAGTTGCTAACAAGCGCATCCCAGTAATGGCCGGTGCCGGTTCCAACAACCCAGTTGAGGCGGTGCACTACTCCCATGAGGCCGAGCGCTCGGGCGCTGACGGTTTACTCCACGTCGCCGGTTACTACAACCGTCCAAACCAAGACGGTCTGTACGCTCACTTCAAGTTTGTCCACGACCAAACCAACCTGCCGATCTTTGTGTACAACATCCCAGGTCGCGCCGTGGTCAATGTGCTCCCAGCTACTTTAGCTAAGCTCGCTGAGCTGCCACGTATCGCTGGTATCAAGGATGCCACCGGTGATTTAGCTCGTCCTTGGGTCGAGCGCACCTTAATCAAGCGTGACGACTTCACTTGGCTCAGCGGCGAGGACGCTTCGCAGGTCAGCTACAACGTCGCAGGTGGCGTTGGTGTCATTTCGGTTACCGCCAATATCGCCCCTAAGCTTGTCCACAAGGTCCAAGAGCTCACCGCCCAAAATCAGTGGCTCGAGGCTCGTGCCCTGCAAGACAAGCTGATGAAGCTCCACGGCTTAATGTTCAAGGAGCCATCCCCAGCTGGTGCTAAGTACGCTGCATCCTTATTAGGCCTGTGCACCGAAGAGTGCCGTCTGCCAATTATTCCATTGACCGACGACACCAAGGCCCAAATCAAGGCCGCCATGCAAGAGCTCGAATTAATCTAAGAGTCAGCGCGCCCTGCGTACGCTGCGCTTAGAGCTCACACGCCTTCAGGTACTTGGTACCAAAGGCGTAAGTATCGCTTTTCTCAGCCGCTTAGGGCCTGTGTCCTAAGCGGCTCTTACTTATTTTATTTGCCATGACTGACGATTTATCCCAAGTAAACACCGCCAGCCCGGCCCTAGAGGCCAATCCTACTGCCAACTCTGCTGAGGCTGAAGCCGCCGCCAAGGCCGCTAAGGCGCAAGCTGCTGCCGAGCGCGAAGCCGCGCACTTAAAGGAGCACCCAGAGCATCGCGTCAAATCCTTTGTGATTCGCGCTGGACGCATGACCACGGCTCAGACCAAGGCTTTAGAGGAGTTAAGCCCAAAGTACCTGGTCGATGTCAGCTCCTTAGAGAAGCTCGACTGCGCTGCGATTTTTGGCCGCGAGGCGCCGCTCGTGGTAGAAATTGGCTTTGGTATGGGCAAGTCCTTTGTCGAGATGGCGCAAAAAGATCCGCTGCGCAATTACTTAGGCATTGAGGTGCACCCACCAGGGGTTGGTGCCTGCATGCTCTTGATTGAAGAGCTGGGCTTAACCAATGTGCGCGTAATCAAGTACGACGCCTTTGAGGTCTTGACCAAGTGCTTAGGCCCTGAGAGTATCGACATCTTACAGATCTTCTTCCCTGATCCTTGGCCTAAGGCCCGCCATCACAAGCGCCGCCTGGTTAACGATAGCTTCCTAGCCTTAGTCACCCCGCTGTTAAAGCACGGCGGCGAAATCCGTATGGCCACGGACTGGGAAAATTACGCCGAGCAGATGTTAGAGTGCTTAGAGCGCGCCCCTGAGCTGCACAACACCGCCCCTAATGGTGGTTACCTGCCCCGCCCAGAGTGGCGCCCGCTCACCAAGTTTGAGCAGCGCGGCGAGCGCTTAGGACACGGCGTCTGGGACTTAGTCTTCGCACGCGATTAGAGCAAGCAAGGAATGCATTATGGCCAATACTACTGATGCGCAGGAGCGTTACCACGACCTGCTCACCTTCTTAAAGGAGCAAGGCGTGCCGTGCGCCGCCTGCGACCCATGCAACTGCGGTAACAGCTGCGCCCAGAGCTTACAGCCCTTAAATGGCGATGCCAGCTTTCGCCGTTACTACCGCTTGCGCCTGACGCATCCTTGCTTTGTTAAGCTGTGTGCTGCGCACGGCATTACCCCTAAATTTGGCTCTGCGGCGCAGTACTTAGGCTCGATTATCGTGGTCGATGCGCCGCCTGCCACCCAGAAAAATCGCGAGTTTATCGCGATCAATCGCCTGCTCAGTCACTGTGGCATCTTAGTGCCGACCATTATCTGCGCTGACCCGGAGCAAGGCTTTATGGTGCTCGAGGATTTAGGCCGCACCATGTTCGCCGATGCCTTCCCTGGACCACGCCATCTGGCCTATTACTTTAGAGCCCTGGTCGAGCT
The DNA here is from genome assembly GCA_944390115.1 of uncultured Anaerobiospirillum sp. GTDB lineage: Bacteria > Pseudomonadota > Gammaproteobacteria > Enterobacterales > Succinivibrionaceae > Anaerobiospirillum. Next base: position 68,468 of record CALXOW010000100.1, on the reverse strand, counting down.
CACCAAGATCGGTGCTATGCCTAGAACGGCTACTGAGCAATCTCAGCTCAATTTACTACGCAGCTCGGCCCCTGACGCACAAAAGGTCTTGCTCCATCACTACGAGCTCGATGCCCAGGACTTTGCCTACTACGAGCAGGAAGTCCCGCCTTTTGATGCTGATTTCATCGCCTTTGAGCTCTCGATTTTCACCGAGTGGCTTTTAGATAAGACCTTACACCTTGAGCTCACCGCAGCTGAGCAAGAGATGCTCACACGCACCTTTGCCTTCTTAACCCAGGAATGCATGGCGCAGCCGCAAGGCGCGATGCACCGCGATTTCCACTGCCGCAACCTCATGGTCACCCCAGAGAAGGTCGACAATCCGATCCAAATGGCCCTGGCGGTGATCGACTACCAAGATATGGTCAAGGGCCCGATTGGCTATGACCTAGCCTCCTTACTCTATGATTGCTATAGCGTATTGCCAGAGGACGAGCGCCAGATGCTCTTGAGCTTTGCCTACGAGAGCTATTGCGCCGCCGGACGCTTAGACCCACAGCAGGTCTCACTTGCCGCGTTAGAGCGCATGGTGCGCATTTGCGCCTTGCAGCGCCATATCAAGGTCTTAGGCATCTTCAATCGCCTCTACTTGCGCGATGGTAAGAGCGGCTACTTAAAGGATCTGCCTTTAACCCTAAACTACGTGCTGCACAATTGCGATTACTTCCCTGAGATGGCCGACTTTAAGACCTTCTTGCAGCGCCATGTGGTGGGCAAAATCTAGTTCCGATTCCTGGCACAAGCCTTTGCTAAACTGAGCAATCATTCACTTTCATAGGACTTATTCATGCGCGCCATGATTTTAGCGGCGGGACAAGGCAAGCGTTTACGTCCCATCACCGCCACCATTCCCAAGCCCATGGTTGAGGCGGGGGGCAAAAGCCTCATTGCCTGGCATATCGAGAAGCTCAAGGCCTTAGGCATCACCGACTTGGTGGTCAATGGCGCCTATTTAAAGGATGTGCTCTTTGACTATTTAGGTGATGGCAGCAAGTTTGGGGTATCAATTCAAACCTCACCTGAAGACGGGGACGGCCTGGAGACCGCAGGCGGCATCATCAAGGCCCTGCCGCTTTTAGGCGATGAGCCCTTTTTAGTGGTCAATGGCGATGTCTTCTACGCCGGGGACTATCACACCTTTGTGCCGTGTCCTAAGGATATTCAAAACGGGAGCCACCTCGCACATCTTTATTTAGTTACTAACCCGGCGCACAATCTCAAAGGCGACTATGCTCTAGCTTGCAATAGCGCCTTACAATATGGTTCAGACTACACCTTCTCAGGCTTTGCGTGGTACCACCCTCAGGCTTTTGTTGGCCGTCAGGTCGCGCGCGAACCGCTGCGTCCGTACTTTGATGCCTGGGTTAAGGACCACTTAATCAGCGCTTCGGTGTTGACCGCCCCGTGGTTTGATGTGGGCACGGTCGAGCGCTTACACGAGCTTAATTCCTTTCTTCAAGGCTAGCTTTTGAGGATTCATCTATGTCATGGAAAGGCCGTATTATCGGCACTTTGATCGGTTTCTTATTTGGCGGAGTTGGCGCCATTGTCGGCTTTGCCATCGGTTACTTCTTCTTTGACCGCCCGCACAACGAGCGCGTCTTGCAAAACATCCAGGCGCAAAACGCCTTTACCGGCGCTAACGGCCACAGCGCTGAGCACAAGCAGATTATCGGCAGCACCTTCTGCCTGATGGGCTATGTTTGCCGTGGTGCTGGCCGCATCAACGAAGCTCAGATTAAGCAAGCTGAGCATTTGATGGATGTGATGAATTTAAGCACCGAATTGCGCCATATCGCGATCGAAGCCTTTAACAACGGTAAGAGCGACAACTTCGACTTAAATAGCGAATGCCACGCCCTCTCCTCGATTATCGGCCGCAATATCTCGATGCTCTCCTACCTCTTGGAAATCCAGGTAGGCGTCGCCATCGCCGATGAAGTCTTAGATCAAGGCGAGCACGAGCGCTTGCTCAATATTGCAATGGCCTTAGGCGTCAACGTCCGCGATATGGAGCGCTTGATTCGTGTGCGCATCGCCGAGCAGCAATTTGCTAACTTCTCGCGCAACTACGCCCGCCAGCGTCAGCGCTACTATGAGTCGAAGGGCCAGAGCAATTACAACAACTACGGCAACCGCAGCTACGAAAACTACAAGCAAAGCGAGGACGATGCTGAAGAGGAAAGCTTTGAGCGCTTCCGCAGCGAGCAGCAACAGCAAGAAGAGCGCAGCTACGAGCCACCACACAAGACCGAGCTGCAGCATGCCTATGAGATCTTGGGCGTCACCCCTGATACGCCTTGGGATGAGATTCGTCGTGCTCACAAGAAGCTCATGCTCAAGTACCACCCAGATCGCTTAGCCGCGCAAGGCATTCCACCTGAGATGATCGACCTCTACACCCAGAAGTCACAAGACATCCAGGCCGCCTTTGCCCTGATCAAGGAATCACTGGGCAAATAGCCCTACCGGGCTCTGGCCCCAACCAAGGGGCCAGGCCCCACCAGGCAAGGCTCCACCAGGCAAGGCCCTACTGGGCCCCAAGCCCTGCACCGTGCTCATCGCCCTCACGCCGCAAGCTAGCCTTGCGGCGTTGTTGTCTCTGCGCCCCGCCCGCCCATGCGCCCCACGGTTGCGGGCTGCGGTCTATAGCTGGCGCAAGAGATTGAAGGCGCTGATGGCGTCAGCGACCTTCTTTTGCGCCAGGCGAATTAAGGCACGCGGCATATGCGCGCGCTCAAGCTGCACCGGCGCGTAGTGCAGGACCAGAATCTGGGTTGCCGCTGCCGCCTGCTCCAAGGTGAAGTTAGGCTCTAAGGCTAACAGGTCGCAGGCATAGCGAATCAGGGCCGGATGCGGCTTGGCACGCTGGGCCGCGCGCTCAGCGGCGGTCAACAGGGGCGTGGGTTCATGGGCTAGGGGCTGCCCGTGGGCGTGGTGCTGGCTTTGCGGCAGGGTAAAGGCGTGATAGGCAAGGGGCTTGCCTTTAAAGTGCAGGGCTAAGCTCAGCTCTTGCTGGCGCAAGCGCACGATATGCTGCAAACGCACCTTATCGACCCCCAGGGCCTGGGCACAGTTAAGCAGCGTGGAGAGCAGATTCGAGCTTAAGGCGCCGGGAGCTAAACCCAGATAAACTAAGAGCTCAAAGACAAAGTCCAAGGTCACCGGGCTTGCCCCCACCGCCTGCTTAAAAGCGGCGGCGAGCGCGCCCAAGGTCGGCGGCTTAGGAGCTGCCAGCACCTGTTTGACCACGGTCACGCATTGGGCCTTGGTATTGGCACTAAGGCCCATAGCGCCCATCAGATCTTGCAACAGGGCCAACTCACTCTTGCGGCGCTCCTGAGGCTCACTGCGCACGAGCAAGGCACACAGCTGCCAAAACAGCACCAACTTACGTGCCTCGAGCTGATCCCCGCTAGCCATAATGCCCCCTACTTGTTGGCGTCCGCCGGGCTCTCAGAGTCAGAGGCGGTGCCCGGCACCGCGTCCGGGGCGACGTCGGCAAAGGTCGGCTTGAGCATGGTGGTTAAGGTGTGCTCGATCAGCGGGGCTAAGTCCACGTCAAGCCAGCTAAGCGCTGGAGCATGCTCAGGCGGAATCGCAAATGGGGCCGGGGCACAGAACTGCATCCACTCGTCGCTGGTCGGATGCTTAAAGCGCAGCAGCGCTGCGTGCAAGTTAAGGTGAGGTACCGACTCATAGACACGATCGTCGGCATAGAGGTGATCGCCTAAGATCGAGTGTCCTAACTGCTGCATGTGCACGCGCAGCTGGTGCGAGCGCCCGGTCTGCGGATAGAGGCGCACCAAGGTGCAGTCGCGCGCCGCGTCGTAGCTTAGAGCCTGGTAATAGGTCAGGGCGGGTTTGCCTACCGTAAAATCGACCTTTTGGAACGGGCGATTATCAAGATCCAGAATCAGGGGTAAATCAACCGCGCCCGTGCCCTCGAGCTTGCCGTCGACCCACGCGACGTAGACCTTGGAGACTAGCCGCGAGATGAACTGCTTGCCTAAATTGGAGATGGCGGGCTTATTTAAGCCTACCACCAAGACGCCTGAGGTGCCGTAGTCTAAGCGGTGCACCGCAAAGGCCTCAGGGTAGATGCTTTTGACGCGCGCTAAGATGCTGTCATGATGCTGCTTTAACTTGCCCGGCACCGATAAGATGGTGGCAGGCTTGTTCACGACCATGATGTCGCTATCTTCGTACAGAATGTCAAGGAAGGGAATAAGCGGCGGGTCGTAATTAAAAGGACGGCGATTTAAAGTCATGGGCACCTGAAAATTAAAAAGCCCGCCTTAAATAAGGCAGGCCTTGGTCAAAAAATCTGAGTTAGGAGCTAACTACTCTTCCGAGGTGACCTCTTCTGGCTGAGGCTCCTCATTTACTTCCATGGGCTGGGAGGTAATAGCCTGATTGCGCTGGGCCTCCGAGGCGCTCTGAGAGCCGAGCGTATCATCCCAGATATCAAAGAAGAATCCGGCGACGCTATCAAGCCAAGTATCGCCCTCAGCCGTAGTGCGCTTTACGCCCTCTTGGTCGGTGCTTGGCACGGTACCATCAGGATTTAATGGCAGCGAAGCATTCTCCTGCGCTACTGGCGTGTAGTCAGAGCCAAAGGAGGCGGCCATGACCTGACGGACGTTGGCGGCTGGCTCTGGTAAATTGAGCAGCTCGTAGCAGCGCGCCATATTCTCTAAGGCCGGCTCTAATTGCGTTGTGGTGCGATAGGTAGACAGAATGTTTTGGCTGTGACGAATCGAAGACAGATAAGCGCCACGCTCGTAATAGTATTGGGCAATCGCCATCTCACGCTTGGCTAACTCATCTTTGATGTAAATCATGCGCTGACGGGCGTCGGCGGCGTAGATGCTGTTAGGGTAAGTGGTGATCAATTGCTTGAAGGTATTGAAGGCGTTAACGTAGTCCGTTGGATCCTTCTCATAGCGCTCTAAGCCCAAGTAGTCTTGGATCATATCGGCGCGGCGCTGCATCTGGGTTAAGCCCTTCATGTAATAGACATAGTCGATATTAGGATGAGTTGGGCTCAAGCGGATGAAACGCTCGATCATAGCCGAAGCCAGCTCGGTCTCACGGGTCTTGTAATAGACATAGATGAGATCGAGCTGAGCCTGCTGGGTCAGATCGCCGAATGGATAGCGACTGTCTAAAGCCTCCAGGTAACGACGTGCCGCACCATAGTCGCCGGTGGTCATACCCGCCTTAGCGACGTTATAGAGGTTTTCTGGAGATACATCAGGGACTTCGTCACTGTTATAGTTCGAGCCGCAGCCGGTGGCTACCGCCAAGGATAAGCACAGCACTGCGCCGGCCAGAAACTTAAGCATGGAAAAGCTCCATTTCAAACACGTCTTACCTAGACTCACTAAAGCCCCTATTCTACCAAAACTAGGGGCCCTCATCTGGCCTAAACTATTTGCCAAATAACCAGTAAGCCAAAATCAATTTGCTTCAGCACCGCATACATGAGCGAATTGAGCGCATAAATGGCGATTAAAACGATCATGAGCGAGATATCGATCATACCAATCGGCGGAATGATGCGCTGCACCGGAGCTACGATCGGGGCATTGATTTGGGCAAATAAGAAGCTCCACCCGCGCGTGGCCGGCAGCCACGAGGTTAAGGCCTGGGCTAAGAGCAAGAAGATAATGAGATAGCCCGTAGTCTTAAGCAGCATCAACAAGGCAGCCAGCGGAATATAGAGCAGCGGCATATTCAAAAAGAACAGCGCGATCAACACCCACAGGGCCAAGGCCACGAGCACCGCGACAATAAAGCCGTGCAGGAAGAAGGATCCTAAACGGATATTACGCCACAGCGGAATATTAACCACTGGGTTGGTGAGCTTGGTGACAGCTTGGGTCAGGGGGTGATAGTAATCGGCCGCTGAGCTTTGCATTAAGGAGCGCAGCTCAAAGAGCATTATCACGGCTGAAGCCACTAAGAGCAGCACAGGGAAGAGTGACGCCATACGAAAAATCCACTAAAAAACCGGGCTATTTGAACATGTCCTCGAACTCGCGCGTGCGGCGCAGGCAAGCCTCAATGACATCATGCATCATATCCTCAAAATGATAATTGGTCATCTGAGCTAAGCCTTGGAAGGTGGTACCACCCTTGGAGGTGACCGCCTCACGCAATTGGGCTAAGGATTGATCTTGGTTGGCGATCACCATCGAAGCGGTGCCTAAGGCCATTTGTTCGATGATGGCCCGCGCCTCAGACTCGCTGAAGCCATGCGCCACCGTCTCGGCGACCAGGGCCTCTAAGAAGCGATAGAGGAAGGCGGGACTCGAGCCTGCCAGCGCCCCCAAGCTATTGATGCCCGCTTCATCGGTAAGCACGGTCTTACCAAGGCCCTCTAACAGATCAAGGCAGAGCTTAGTTTGCTCTTCACTTACGTGCGCACCAGGGCAAACGGCGGTGACCCCAAGACCGAGCTTAGCTGGGGTATTAGGCATAATGCGCACTAAGGCAATCTCACCTAAGCGTGAGTAAAAGGCGCTCAAGCGCCAGCCTGCGGCCATCGACACTACCAGCTTGCCCGAGAAATCAACGGACTTAATTTCCTCAAGTACCTCAGGCATGATCTGCGGCTTGACGCCTAAGAACAGGACGTCAGCCCAAGTTGCGACCGCGACATTATCCACCGTGAGCTCAGCCCCGGCCTCTTTAAAGGCCGTGAGTTTCTCTAAGTGCGGACCGCTCACCATGATTTGATCTTGGTGCGGGCGGGTCGTAACAATGCCCTTGAAGATGCAGGAGGCCATGTTGCCGCCGCCAATAAAGCCGATTTTAAGTGCCATAGCTAAACACAATCCTTAATTCTTATGCATCTTGGAGTAATCACGCTCACCGAAGATCGCGGTCCCGATGCGCACCTCAGTAGAGCCTTGGGCGATCGCAGGCCCCAGATCATGGGTCATACCCATCGACAGCTCCTTAAGGCCAGGGTATTGCGCTAAAAAGCGCTCTTGTAAGGCCTTAAGCTGACCAAACTGCGCGTTGAGCTCGGACTCACTGGCATCAATGCGGGCCACGCCCATCAAGCCTATCAGCTCAAGCTTAGGCAAAGATGAGGCAGCCTCAAGCAATTCAGGGAGCTCCTCAACCTCACAGCCTTGCTTTTGCTCTTCATGAGAAATGTTGACCTGCAACATGACCTTGAGCGGGGGCAAATCATCCGGGCGCTGGGCCGATAAGCGCTCCAAAATCTTGCGGCGCTCCACCGACTCGACCACATCAAAGTGGGCAGCGATATGTTTGGTCTTATTAGACTGAATTGGGCCAATAAAGTGCCATACGATGTCGTTAAAACCTTGGGCGCGCAACGACTCAATCTTGCCCACGGCCTCGGAGACATAGGACTCACCAAAATGGCGCTCCCCTTGCTCATAGGCGGCCTTGATTAAATCCTCGCCCTTGGTCTTGGAGACACAAAGCAGGCGCACCTCACTGCCAGCACGGGCGCACGCCTGACAGGCCTGATCAATCGCACCATGCACTTGCTGCAAGTTTGCCGCAACTGAAGCACTAGTTGGAGTGTCCATTTAGGTCCTTTTCCTCAGGGGGCTGTTACAAATTAATTAATGCCTCTTAACGGTGCAGACTTGGCGACCCCAGAGAGTCCCCTCATCTACGCTATGCACCATTAATTGGATTACATTATAAGATGTAATATCATCTTTTAAGCAGTGTTACTTGTTAAAGCAGCTTACTTATGGAGGACCGTACATTTCTTGATAAAATGCACGGCTACAGCCCATATCCCCCAGCAAGAGACAAGTCAAATCAAAAGCAATTTCAATGATTGTTTATGTTACAACCAACAATCAAGCGCCGATTATTGCATATCTTGCATTAAGATATATGTTGCCACACAAACACACCTCATATCCTTATTCTTATATAAGGGTATAAGGGATATCACTGAGGTTGACTTGCTTTTATTGAACAAAGTTCTTGCTTTACCTTATTTGTTTTAGACCAAGCTTTCATCCCCCAGTACCAATCGTTGGATTGGAGGTCATACTTACTTGGCCGTAAATTTTCTTTAACACAATCAGAGCATAGCCCCTTATTCCATAGATGCTTCATAGCATAGTAATATGCCCGCAGGAAGTTAGGCCAATCGGCGCGACAGGCTGCAACATCAACGTCATTGAGTACGCAAGTCTTGCCAGGGCCTGAGATACGACTCTTGTTACAAATGGCATGCATTAAAGTAAATGCTGCCATAAAGTCACGTTGAATCCATACCTCTTCATCACGTTCGCTCCCGCTAATTTCACTTGGTACAAGCACGGGCTTATACCGCTGATTTATGCCACCCTTGAGCTTTTGGAAGGCTTTAGGATGGTCGATAAAGAGCAGCGGATTGCGCTGGGTTGCCTTAAGCAGCTGGGGTGGAACTTTGATTAAAACTCCACCTAATTTAGCCAAAATAGCGCTATACCTTTTGATAAAGGTTGCAGGCGCAGCGCGGCCAATAGAAGCACCGTAGCGGGACCAGCTTTTAGCAGGATTTAGCTTATGGCTTGGTCTGCTCTGACCGGTTGGGTTCACCTGAGCCTCTTGATTGAGAGGCTGAGGTTTGCCTGGTGAGGCCGTTCCTGCCTGCTGTGCTCGCTTATCACTTGCTGCTGCCTTACCCCTTGCTGCCTTCTTTGCACGATTATTCGTTCTATTGGTGCTACTACCACAGTTGCCTGCGGAAGTCTGAATTTGAGGCTGAAGGGAATCAGGCTCTGGGTCAAGTTTATTGAGCTCATCAGGCAGAAATGCCTTGTAATCATCTCCTTCTTTCTGGGATGGAGTCTTACGGCCTCTCTTTTTAAGGCCGTTATAACTCATATCTTCAATAATAACAGTACCACCTAAGGCTATAATGTCACAAATAACCTTAAACTGGCATTCCTTACGAAATTGGTAGATATCTTGATTATCTTGAAGCACACGATAATTTAGGCTCAGTGCTTTTTTGTCATACCATTCTTGGCAATCGCCAAATTTAGCACGCACTTCAGCATTGCTTAATCTTTTGTTATTTTTATCGTATAACTTGGGATTAATTTTAGCTATGTGCTCACTATAGGCACGCTTGTCTTGCTTCAGTTTAAGCTCAAGCTGCTGCAGCTTGGCAGCATTCTTCTTGTTTTCGCGATCAAGAAAATCCTTAATGGCAAGATTGAATTTTGAGCCATCATTAGAGCTCGATAAAACAGTAATTGACTGAGTGCTAGGGTCAACTGCAACCACACATTCGCGCCACTTCTCCATTGCGGCTTTATCATTGATATCAATGCCACGATATTTCATGGCCTTAAATACTCGCTGTGAGGCAAAAGGTGGCAGTCCAGGGATACAACTGTTGACGGTAAGACGCTTGATGAGGCGCCCATCCTTCGTGCGCACATTGTTATAGACAATGCAAATATGCTGAACCCTAACCTTCCCATCACGCTTGGCGATTAAATCCCACAGGTGACCACGCTTATTACCCCTAACATCAAGGGGCAGTGCGACCGGATGGACCCAGCCATCGGCACAAAAGGCTTTGGCCTCAAGCTTAGCAGTAAGCTTCTTCTTACCCTTACGCATGAAAGTCGACTGCACGATGCGGGTGCCTTTATCACCAGCATGACTCATGAAAGAGCGAAAGTTCTTAGTATTGCGGTATTCGCGATTATAGGCGCAGGACCAAAGGCGGTCACAAGCAGGTGCGCCTACGGTGAGTTGACGTACTACAGTAGTATCAGTCGCTTCATCATTCTCTGTTTCGGAGTGGCTAGGCTGGGGCTTGGCTTCGTTGCTATGCTCTTCTTGGTCTTGGGCCACATTTGGTTCAGACTTTAAGTTACTGTGGTCTGAATCGTTGCGGTCCTTGACGTCGCCCGTTTGGTTAGAGGTTAGAGATGCTGATTTATCAGATTTATCAGAAGTTAAAGGGGGTACCTTCTCCTCCACCATCACCAATAAACCCTGCTTAAGCAGATATTTGGTTCTCATCTCAGCGATTTTGGCCGTATTCCACCCGGCAAGCCCAGTCCAACCAGCAACAAGTTTAATATTATCACGGGCAGTATTAAGGGCTGAGCGTTGTTTGCCCCGTGCTTTATTTTGATTGGATATAAGTCCAGTCAATTGCTTTAGAGCTTTATCTTGGACTTGACTTAATACTACTTGACATTCGCTAGATGATATTAGTGGAGTCTTAAAGCTAAGAATATCGGTAAGTTCAGAACCTTGACGGTCGCCAACGAAATTAATTAAATCAACTTTAAGCTGAACAAGGTGGGAGTAAAATCTTTGAAAACGTCTATGAGCAATAGATTCAAAGAATTTAACTTGATCAAATAATGGCTGAATTAAGGCAAGATTATGCTTAACTTCGGCAAGATTTGTTTCGAGTTCATCCTTATTGGAAACAAGTTTTTTCTTGCTTGCTGAGGTGGCCTGGTTTTTATTTAGCTGAGTTTGATTACACTCATCAGCAACTTGCTGTTGCAGCTGTTTAAGCGCAGCTTGATACTTTTTGTACTTTTTATCAAAGTACTCATGAGAGGTTTCAAAGAAAGCCTTTAGGGTATGCGCTTGGCGATAAAATAACGCACTCCAATAGAGGTGAAGTTGATATGTGGCTTGTGCCTTGTCATCTAAGCCCAAGAACGCAGCTGACAGTTCGGCCGTATTGGCCAGCGCTTGCAGTTTGGGCGCCCAAATATCAAAGGTGCACAGATTAATCTGGCTGTGATAAAGCTCTATGAGCTCAGGGTTAAGTTTGATGGCCTCATAACCCGTACGGGCATTAAGACGCGACCGCATCAGAGTAAAGCGCTGATGCAGGGCTGCAACATGAGCCGCACTTTGCTTGTGACTTTGTTCCTTGAGCAGCAAACAGGCGGGAGCAGCGCCTTGCTGCAGCAAGGTTACAACCTTACCCTCAGCTGGCACTTCACCCTTGCTGATATGGTCAAGATGAGCTTGAACTTGTACCAGTAACGTCTTAAGTTCAGAAACTTGCTTCCCAGGCAAGGCTCGGAGGTCATGCTGTAAGCTCATGACTGCCGGGATAAGCTTGTGCGCCAGCGCAAATTTCACTTCAAAAGCGGGATTGTCTGCTATCAGCTGTGCCAACTTGTCCAAGGTGGATAGGCGGCGTACCACCGCCGCTTGTGGCTTAAAGGTGCTCTTATTAGGCACCTGATAGCTCAAGCTCTTGACCTTAGTGGCCGCCTGCTTCAGGCTGGTACGTAACACCTCAATCAGTTCTGGATGAGATTCTGTCTCGCTCTGAGCCGGGGCGCTTAACTTAGTTAGCACCTCCTTGGCTTGCTGTAACGGTGCCGTCAATGCGCCCAGCTTATTGGGCTCTAAGTAGGTGCTCACTACCCAGAGCTTATTGACCTCAGCTAGGATAAGCGGTGCCGCCAACTTAAGCTGCGTGGCCTTATCTTCTGGCATGACGTTGCTCTTGGGTGTAACCGCCAAGTTCAAGGCAGTAAGTAGCGCCCTAGCAGAACGCACCGGTGCTAACAGCCACTGGGCTTGCACCTTGGTGTCATCATCACGTCTGTCTGGAGTCTCGTAGTCCGTGCGCCAATATTTGTTAGCACGTGGGTTATAGCTTGGTGCTATCAGAGCGCTAAGCTCACGATGGTGCAGGGCAAGCTTAGCGATAGCTTCTTTGAGGGCGGCTAAGTTATCAGTGTTAAGCTCAGACTGGGCCACACTCAGCGCTTGTTGTACTGCGGTAAAACTGGTGCCAGTTACTTGGAAAGCTTTGGTCAGCTCAGAGCTCAGATTACTCTCAGATAGCTCCTGCAAGCGCGCCATAGTGATGCTAGCAGGCTCTAAAGTTGAGCTCAGTCCACTCAGCAGCGCTTGCGTGTGCGCTTCTGTGCTACTGAAGTCAAGTTCATGCGCTACTAACTTGCTGATATAGCAAGCTTGGTCTAACTCTGTTAGGACAGCACAAGGCTCATCTTGCACGGTGAGCTGGCGCAGCATGAACTGCTGTAAGCCATATAGCTCATGGCACAGGGGCACTACCAGCTCAAGCTGAGGCTTGCCTTGCTGTAAATCAGCGAAAATTTGCTCAGAGAGTGCTTGGAGTTTATTAAGCTGCGCTAAAACGTGCAGTTGCGGCTGCAAACGCTCTGGGGTAGCACTGAGAATATGCCGCACCGCATTTTGACTGCGGCAGACTTGGCTGCGGACACTATTGCAGGCTTTGCGGCACAGAGTGTTTACCTCCTGCGCACATGCCTTGACTGCATGCAACGTAGGCCCAACGGTGTCAGCATCAGAGTCTTGGCCTAACGCCAGCTTTTGGAGTAAGACCTCACTCTTACTTAAGAGTTTGCATAAGTACTCGAACCAAGCAGGTTGGCGTTGCCAATGCGACTCGTAGTAAGGTGCAGCGACTAAAGCTGCCTCCTCTCGGCAGCACTGCTTAAGCAGTAAAGCATAGCTTGCTAGGTGCAATGGGGCACGCAAACATTGCCCAAATTCAACTAGCTGTAAGAGCCACTCAGTAGCAGCTTGAGCATCATGCAGGCGCTCATCAGGAGCAGCATTGAGCAGGATTAAGGGTGAACGGCACAAGCTTTGCGCCAGCTTTAAACTGCGCTCAGTCCAATCTTGCACTTGCGCCATACTTGGGGTTTGCCCCAAGTTATGTGTTAAGTCCGCACTCAGCTCGACCAACTCAGTAAGCTCTGGGTACACCAAGGGCTGTAATTGCGCCGCAGTCTTAACCTGTTGTAATTTTGCTAACAGTTGCGCCCTAAGCTTTTCAGACTGAGCAGGCTTTGCTGGAGTTGGAGCGTTCGGCGCATTCTCGTTTATCTCAGCTTCCGAGCTTGTAGTATCAGCTTTAGCGTCCTCAGCTTCGCTTATATTAGCTGCGGAGCTTGTGGCGTCAGTCTTAGTGGTAGAGGCTTCAGCTGCGCTTGTCTCAGCTGTTGAGCTTACACCATCATCCTTAGCGCTAGCGTCCTCAGTCTTGGTGGATGCAGACTTGTTCTTATCTTCTTGAGCCTTTTTGTGCTCTTGGTTTAAGGCCTTGTGCCAATCGGTGCTCAGTTTTTGGGCTGCCGCAATCGAAGTAACAATTTCATTGGCTAAGCCAGCTTCTAGATAAAAATTGCCCAGCTGTTCTAAGAGCAGCATGGCATGCTGCTGCAGGCGCTGACACGGGGCAAAGAGCTTAGATTCAGTCTCACTCTCATCTTGCGCCTGAGCTGATTTCTTAGCGGTACTTTTGGCCTGTGCTGTCTTTGCGAGCTCATACCAGCCGTACATTAAGTCGGCACAGTCAGCAGCGAGCAAGAGGCCATGAGCTACATAGGTCTCAGCATTAAAACAGGGCAGAGGGTCACGCACCAGGGACGCATGAGGGATGCACAGAGGCGTAAGTTGGGCGTTAATACCTTTGTCAAAATGCGTCAAAGCTCCCTTAAAGTGGGCCTCCAAGTAGATTTGGAGCCGATTGGTATCGCAGTGATAGCCATGGTTTAAGATAGCCTCTTGGCGCAAAGCGACACGCTGGCGTTGCTTCTTATCCAGTCTAATAATGCGGCCCTTAGCCAGCAGTTTTCTGACAATCTGCTCACGCAGGGCGGTAATGCTACGCTTGCGAGATTCCTCATCTGTGTGGCTGTCATCAGCGCCGGTAGGGATTAGCTCAGGTTTTGCCTTTTGGGTATCGGCCTGAAAGCTTTCACCTTGCGGCTGGCCCTGATAGAACTCAAGCGGTTTCAAGATGATGGTGCCACTCGAGGCTAAACCAAGCCCTTGCTCTTGGGCGGTGACAATGTGTGGGGCTAAGCGGACAAACGCACCGTTTCTGGGAGTGTATTTTTTGCGGGTCTGAGGCTGCTTGGGCTTGTCCTTCTTGCTCTTACGCTCCTGCTTCTCTTGCTGCTTGTGCGCAAGCTTACGCAAACGCTCGAGGTGAAACTGATAAAGCTGCGACTCAATTTCCGCTGGAAGTTGCTTTAACCACGTTGGGTGATGCTTTTGCACCTCCTCTAAGGTGGCATTAACTTCATCCAGCATAGTAATGGGCACGAAATAGACTTCGTCAGTCGGCAGGCAATCCTTGACCTGATATGGGGTGATGAACTTATAGTGATAACGCCCCACGCCTAGCCGCTCAATCAGTTTATGGCCATCACGCTTAGCCATTTGTAAAGCGCTCTTGGTAATCAGGGTAAAGCACACACCGACATAGAGCGTTTCTTCGACCACCTCAGGGTCAATTGGGCAGTAATGAATATGAGGCAAGAGTGGCTGGAGCAAGGAGGATGCATCAAGGCGTTGCGAGCAAGCGCGGCTTTGCGCAAGGACGGTGGCAGTTTGCACCATTCCTACCCTAGGCAACGAGAAAATTCCAAACTCATTGCCAGCATTAGGCAAACGAATCGCCTTGTTAAGGTAGGGAGCTGCGGTCAATAGCTCAAGATTAGGGTTGATTTCAAGGCAGCCATCCGAGTGATTGGATAAGTAGAAGTATGGCTTGGCGGTCGCTTTAGGGGCACAGGCTCTAATATCGTTTAGGGCTCTGGCATTGTGTGTCGGAGCTGACTTGTTTTGCTCAGAGTTGGTGTCACTTTGAGCCGAGCAGATTTCGTCTTTGTCCGAAGCGGACAAAGCGTCATCTGCGCGGGTTGAAGTGGAAGCCATCTGAGTCAAAAGCATCACTCCTTTATTTGGGAATATGGGGTGTTGGCACGGCCGAGGTGTTAGCCCCTAAAACTGTTGGCAACAAAGAATTGACAACAACATCTCCTATTGCATAAATCAGGCCATTTTTTTGTTATTTTTATTTGCAGTTAACAAATAATATTTAACTTAAATTTATTTATAGACTCAGTGCTGATATTACAGAATCCAACTCGATTAACACAAATACATGGTATAGTACCTGTATTTGATTTTATAAATTACGACGCTTTTTGCAATTTAAGTTAGGTATTTTGCTAAACATATCAATATCGCAATATTCAACACAAAACAAAAAGGTAATGATAATCATTGAGCAAAACTTAAGAAATATAAATTTAATAATTTGCAGTTAAATATTATCCAATAATCTAGTCACTAAGCTTTGCAAATTGTCAGTTGACTTAACGGATAATCGATGGTCCTGTTCGGATATTAGACAAAGCACCAATTTGGTGCAAATTTAATTTGTAACAGCTCCCCTCAGTGAAAATTAAAATCAACAACGCCGCGCGGCCTGATGTCATCACGGCTCTTACCCCTGAGCGCGTCTTACGTGCCCCACGCTTTATGCTATATTAAGTCAAAGCGCTGCGCTTGCAGCAATTGTACTGAGATCTCTAAAAAAGAGGCTTTCATGTTCGTAATCGATCCCGATACTTGCACCGCCTGCGACAGCTGCATGGACGCTTGCCCTTGTGATGCGATTTCCATCGTTGACGGTGTTCACACCATTGATCCCGATCTGTGCGTTGACTGCGGCGCCTGCATGGATGTCTGCGAGTTCGGCAGTATCTTCGAGGTAGATGAGGCCGACATCATCCCAAAGAAGGACGTCTAAGCGCGCAAAGCGCCTCAAACCGGCCCCATTCCTGCCATGGCACCTTACCAAGGTGCCATACTAAAGCCCACCCCCAGGCAGCGCTCCCACTGCCACCCTCAGGGCTCCGCGCCCCTTTCACCGAAGCAAGCTCCCGCAACCACAGGACACAGCGCCCGCTCCCAACTCCTTAGGAACAGCGCCCGCTCCCAATGCCTTCGGCACAGCGCCAACCAGGCACAGCGCCCGCTACCAGCGGTTCCAGCGCGAACCACCTCGACCATATCGTGAGCCGTAACCAGAACGGTAGCTCGAGCCGTAACCGGAGCGATAGCCGGAGCCAAAGCCCGAGCTAAAGCCTGAGTCAAAGTCGGAACTGGACTGGTCCTTGAAGTTTAGCCATTGCTCCAGCCGCTTTTCCCCGACCTTGCCCTCAGCGCTTGGTTTACGCGCGCCCGGGGCAACCTCCTTGACCTCTTTTACGGCACTGAGGCCCTTTAAGGTATCAAAGCAATAAGGGGCCTTAGCATCACCTAGGTCTAAGCCCATATTCTCAAAGTGCTGCACCGCCTCGACTAAGAACGAGCTTGGGCCGGTCGGCTCCGAGCCTTGGTAGGTCATGCGCGAGAGGTTATAGGTGACAAAGAGGCACTTCTGAGCACGGGTGACCGCGACATAGAGCAGGCGCCGCTCTTCGTTTTCATCGTCGCTGCGGCGCGATGGCAGCGTGCCCTCTTCCACGCCCACTAAGATGACTGCCGGGAACTCCAAGCCCTTGGAGGCGTGAATGGTCATGAGCTGGACGCCGCGATCTTGCTCCTTGCCTGCGGCGGTGCGCTCGGTTGAGGCAGCCAAGGTCGATGAGGCCACGAAGTTCACGAAGAGATTGACTCTAAATTGAGCGTCATTAGGTTCCGCGCGCGTCAGCGTCACGCCCTCGGAGCTGGCCTCCAAGGTCGCCTGATTGGCGGCCGTAATGCGTCTTAAGTCCTCGTCACTTTGGTTCTCACGGCGCCGCGCGTTTTGCTTGGCCACAACCGAGTTGATGGTCGCTAAATCACCGTTTTGGGTGGCAACTTGCAGCTCCTCATACTCCCTAGCATTGGCCACCAGCTGGTCTAAGTTATCCACGCGCGAGGTACCCTTGCGCGCGGCCTTATCCTTTAAGTCCACTTCTGCATAGTAGTCACGCAGGCCACTTTCTGCGATCACTTTGGCTAGGAAGTTACCTAACCTCATCTTAGGCAGCAGGCGCTTGAAGCCCTCCATTTGCTCGTAGAAGTCTTGGCACTTCTTAATCAGCTTAAGTCCCTGGCGATCTTGGGTCTTCACAATGTGGTCAATCGCCTCGTAAATCGAAAGGCCGCATTGCTGCGCAAAGTCGGCCAGCTTGCCTAAGGCCACCTTACCCATACCGCGCTTCGGCTCATTAATCGCGCGGTTAAAGGAAACGTCGTCCTTAGGATTGAGCAAGAGGCGGAAATAGGCCATCGCACTTAGGATTTCGGCACGCTCATAGAACTTGATACCGCCATAGACCTGGTAGGGGATATTGTTGCCCGCCAGCGCCCGCTCCACCTGGAGTGATAACGCGTTATTGCGATAGAGCACCGCAATGTCCTCATAGCGATAGCCGCTCTCTTGCAAGCGCCCTAAGAGCTCTAACACCAAGGCGCCATCGTCCTGACCAAAGGTGGTGTAGGTATTGTCCTGCACTTGCAGCAAGTGCACTTGGTTGTGCGGGATTTCCTCGTAGCACTGCTTGCGCCCCAGCTCCGCACAGCGCTCCCGCAGCAAGCACATTTGCCGCTTCAAGGTGTTTAAGGCCTGGCGCGAGGCCACCAGCTTGCCCTCAAGGGCAGGCTGTGGCTTAGTCTTAACCAAGCTCTCAGTGAGGAAATTAAAGGCCTTAGGATCTTGGGTGAGAGCTTGCTCTTGCCAGCGATAGTACTGCACGCCCACTTCCTCAGGATTGGTCAAATTAAGCTCAGGAAAAGAAGCATTGCGCTGGGCCAAATAATCAATGCGTCCTGATTTGGTGGTGCCACCGTAGGTAATACACTCACGGCCCTCCTTAGGGACAGCGCCATAAGAGCACAAAGGCGCCATGCCAGGGAAGATATAGGAGCGCCGATCAAGGCGCCACTGGGAGAGCTCTGGAGTTAAGATGCCCGCACGAATCAATTCGGTGATGAGCTCATCGCGCGCGACAAAATCGAGATCGTAGAGGCTACGGCCATTCAGAAGAGCGTCCAGCTGTGGTTTTAAGGGCGAGCGGTCGACCAAGCGCAAGAAGAATAAGTCCTCTTGACGCCACAGCTCAAAGGTATAAGGATTGAGCAGCGACTTTTTCGTTAAGCGATTGGTGCAATCGGAGATCACGGCATTAGCAAAATTGAGAATGTCTTGGCTCGAGCGATAGTTGATCGTCAGCTCATAGACCTTCATCTCAGGGAGCGCCTGCGCGAGCTTGTTTAAGTTATCAACCTGCGCCCCGCGCCAGCCGTAGATAGCCTGATCATCATCACCCACCACAAAGATGTGGTTATTAGGCCCCTTTAACAAGAGCAGGAATTGCAGCTGCATCTCGTTGGTGTCTTGGAACTCATCGACGCAGATATAGCGAAAGCGCTGCTGCAAACGGGTGCGTACCGCCTCATTACTATGCAGCAGGTGCACCGCGTAGACAATGAGATCGGCAAAGTCGACTGAGCCTGAGTTTTGGCGGATGCGCTCATAGCAGGCGAAGATCACCTCAAAGATTTCGTCATCGGAGCGCTGCACTAAGGACGGCCATTCTTGCTCCAGATGTTGCACATAGTGCTGAGCCTCAGCCTCAGAAATTTGCGGGCGCTGACCGCGATCTTTAATGCGCATAATGCGATTGACCACGCTCTTAGGGTCAAGACCATGGTCCTTGAGCGAGCCCATCTTCGGATCGTTCTTAACCTTGATGCCATGGCTCGTGTAGAAATTGCGCAGCAGTGTCTCTTGGTCGGAGGGGGTCAACAGCGAGAAATTTTGGGGCAGCATGGCCTCAAGGGCGTACTGGCGCAAGAGGCGAAAGCACAGGCCGTGGAAGGTGCCCACCCACATGCTCTTGTTATCTTCCCAGCCCATTGCGGTGGCCAGGCGCTCATTCATTTCGCCGGCGGCTTTATTGGTAAAGGTCATCGCCATAATCTGATATGGCTCAAAGCCCTCGACCTCGAGCAGGTAGGCCAGGCGTGCAATTAAAACGCGAGTCTTGCCGGTACCAGCACCGGCGACCACCAGGCTATCCCCCAATGGCGCAAAGACAATTTCGCGCTGCTGTTCGTTTAAATCGTCAATTAAAGCCCGAGCTGCCATGACCAAATCCCAATGAAAAAGAAAAGAAAAAGCCTTTGCCCATTGTACCGCAAGGCATCCGCCCCCTCCATGCACTCAAAAAGCACATTGTGGAGCACGATGATATACAGGCCATCACCCTAAAACCGGTACACGGATGACCTAACTGTGTACCAGTTTTCAGCCTAAGCCTTGAGCCAGCGGCCGCTCGCAGCACCTAACCCGCACTTCAGCGCTAAGGCTGATAAATATCCGTATACATATTTAAACTAGGTACCGTTATCCGTTAAAACGTGATAAAAACGCCGTTACACCAAAAAAAAAAATATGTATACATTACCAAACGGACCCACGGGCAAAAACGGCTTATTAAAGTCGTTCCCTAGTCACTTGCAAAGTAGGTATATGTATACAGTAGTTTAGCAACCATGCCCGCGCATTAGTGTACATTTTTCCCATAATGCCATAAATAAGCCATTTACGCCCCAATAACCTGTATACATATTTAGCCCTACCCTGGCCGCATGCCCCTACAGCTCCAGTGTACCGGCGGACACCACCTAATCGATCTTGGGCCCACTGCCCGGTGGCAGCATCTCAAACAAGGCCTTGCTGTGCTCGAGGTCGTTTTGCGCGCTCGCCTCATCTTGCGCGGTGACCGCTGCCCGAGGATGGGCGTGGTTATAGACGTCTTGCAGCCTAGCCAAATCCACGTGGGTGTAAATCTGGGTGGTGCCAAGATTGGAATGCCCCAGCATCTCCTGGACTAAACGCAGATCCGCCCCATGGTTTAAGAGCTCGGTGGCAAAGGAGTGGCGCAGCTTGTGCGGCGTAACCGTGCCGGTAAGTCCCGTGTTTTTGGCCGCTTCCTTGATAAAGGTCTGGACCGTGCGCACATTAAGGCGCGTGCCCAAGCGATTGACGAACAAAGCGTTATCACGCGGCTTAAAGTAGGAGCGCACCGCAAGATAGCGCTCAATGGCCTCGAGAGCGACCCGCCCGACCGGCACCACGCGCTCCTTATCGCCCTTACCGACGACCCGCACCTCGCGCATATCAAAGCTGATATCGCCTAAGTTGAGGCTGATAAGCTCGCCCACACGTAGCCCCGATGAAAACAGGAGCTCGGTGATGGCGCGATTGCGGATATCCTGCGGCGTCTTAAGCTCAGTCGAGGTCAGCTGATCAACCTCTTGGGCCGAGAGCACGCGCGGCAGTGCATTCTTAGCCTTAGGCGCGGTGATGAACTGCATCGGATTGGTAGCGATCAGGTGCTGGCGCTGCAAGAAGGTAAAGAACGAGGATACCACATGCACCGCGTGGGCGATGCTGGCGCTGGAGTAGCGCTCATCATTGCTCTTGAAGTTAAGATGCCGACTGAGCGCACGCATATCAAGCTTATCGAGCATAGACCACGACGAGAGCAGGCCGGTCGCGGAAGTCGCGCAGGGCCGGGCGCTCAAGAACTTAATCACCCGCTCCAAGGTTTCCTTATAGCTTTGGAAGGTCAAAGGCGAGTAGCCGCGCTCGTCGCGGATATGGCGCAAAAAGAGGTTGGCGTAGTGATAGAGCCCGCTGTCTTGCTCAAAGAGCGTCTGCTTGATACGCCGCCCCGAGCGCACCCCCACCAGCCCCGCGCTCGGCGCCGCCTCCTCGGTCTCCTCCACGCGCGGCACTGCCGTGCGCAGAGGAGTCGTAGCCTCCGGTAAGACCGGCACCGCCACAGGCGCCACCCCAGCCCCGCCTGCTGACGGCGCCCGCACCATCTCCTGCGGCGCTGGGCCTAGCTGAGTCTGCTGGGCTCCTAAGCCTGGCCCCTGAGCGGCACCCGACTGCGGTAATGACGTAGCTTGCCCGCCACCAAATGGCATCGTTCCCTGATACGCTCCAGCGGGCACCTGAGCCAACCTGCCATGAGGCGCCATCTGAGGCGGTACGGCTTGCGACTGAGCTGGCATGCCACCCGGCGTCATCTGAAGCGATACAGCTTGCGGCTGGAGCGGCATGCCACCCGGCGCCTGTTGCGCTTGTTGCTGCATTAGGCCGTTAGATGACAGCTGCGGCGGCACAGCTTGCGGTTGAGCCTGCATGCCATTGAGCGCCATCTGCGGTGGCATGGCTTGCGGCATCGGGCCGGTGGTAGCCATTGGCACGGCTTGGGACATCACGCCATTTGGTGCCATCTGAGGCGGCATGGCTTGGGGCATCTGGCCTATTGACGCCTGCTGCGCCTGCTGCTGCATCAGCGCCATCTGCTGAAACTGCACAAATTGCTGATATTGCAGCCATTGCATTTGCAGCGCGGCCGCTTGCGCTTGGGGATCAGCTGAAGGTTGAGGCATGGGCTGGCCTTGTTGCAGCATCATTTGCTGCTGAAAGGCCTGAAACTGCTGGAATTGCAGAAATTGCTGGAACTGCGCCCACTGCTCTGGCGTCATGGTAGGCGCCATGCCTGAGAATTGGGCTTGATTGGGTGGGGTCGGTTGGGCGGGATGCACGTTGGAGGCAGCACTGTGCTTGCTCTTTATTGGAACTTCACTCATTGCTGCCTCCTTGGGGCTTAGACGTTGATGACGCCCTCGTAAACGTGGGTCGCAGGACCCTTCATTAAGACCGGCTTGCCCTTGCCTTGCCAGCTGATCGACAAGGTGCCACCCGGTAAATGCACCTTAACCTTAGCATCAAGTAAGCCTTGGGTCATACCCACCACCGCCGCTGCGCAGGCGCCGGTACCGCAGGCCATAGTCTCGCCGCAGCCGCGCTCAAAGACACGCAATTTGACCTCGCTGCGTGAGAGCACCTGCATAAAGCCGACATTGACCTTCTCAGGGAAGGTTTCGTGGCGCTCAAGCAGTGGGCCTAAGGTCGCAATGGCACAGGTGTCCACATCGTCAACCAAGGTCACCATGTGCGGATTGCCCATCGAGACCGCGCCCACGGTCAGCTCACTTATGCCCCCACTCTTCTCTGGGTCGAGCTTGACCTGATAATGAGTTTGCTCTTGGGCAAAAGTGCAAGGAATCTTAGCCGGTTCAAAGACCGGCACGCCCATATTGACCACGACCTCGCCGTCATCTTCGACCTTTAAGGTCAGCTCATTGGCCATAGTCGAGACCTTGATTTCGCGCTTGGCGCACAGACCATGGTCGAGCACATAGCGGGCAAAGCAGCGCGCGCCATTGCCACACATCTGCACCTCGGAGCCGTCTTGGTTAAAGATACGATAGTGGAAGTCAAAATCAGGATTGTACGGCGGCTCAATCAGCAGCAGCTGGTCAAAGCCCACGCCAAAATGACGATCACCCAAGCGCTTGATGAGGTCGGTGCTAAAAAACACCTTTTGTGTGACGGTATCGACCACCATGAAGTCATTGCCTAGACCGTGCATTTTGCTGAACTTAATCTGCATAACAGCTCCCGCCTCCTATTCCCACACATCCGTTGCGCGCCATGACGCATTTCAGAGAGAAAAAAATGCCCCAAGCACTGTTGGGGCTATCTTAGCATTAGATTTCGCGCCGCGCGTGCTTTGAGCGCGCCGGTACTGCCGACGCCGCGCCGAAGGAGCACGCTTAGCGCGGTACGCTTAGTGCGGCGCACGCTGCACGTGCTGATTAAGCGCGCCTAGGGCGCTATTCCTCGAACTCTTCTTCGTAGTCGGTGATGATGCGCTCGTTGGCCCACATATCCTCTTCTTGCTGGCGCTCACGAATGACAAAAGCACGGGCCCCTTCCACCAAGATTTCGGCGCACAGTGGGCGGCTGTTGTAGTTCGAGGACATGGTCGAGCCATAGGCACCGGCACCACGTACCACCAAGACATCACCCTCGCGCACGTTGAGGTGGCGATCCTTGCCTAAGTAGTCGTCGCTCTCGCAGATTGGACCTACCACATCGTAGAGCTTATTGCCGTGGTGGTCGCTGCCCTCTAAGGCATCTTTGGCCTCGCGCTTGACCGCTGGGATGATATTCATCCAGGAGTTGTAGAGGGCTGGGCGGATGAGGTCGCTCATCGAGCCGTCAACAATGCAGAAGTTGCGCTCGGAATTGGACTTTAAGTACAAGACCTTGGTGACCAAGATACCGGCATTGGCGACCATGGCGCGGCCCGGCTCACAGAAGATCTCAACGTCGATGTCCTTTAAGCGTTGAATGACCGCTGCCATATACTCATTAGGCGATGGTGGGGTCTCATCGTTATAGGTGACACCCAGGCCGCCACCGATGTCGATATGCTTAACCACAATGCCTTGCGCGGCTAATTCATGGTAGAGCGCGATTAACTTATCAGTAGCCTCAATGATTGGGCCGCCCGAGGTCATCTGCGAGCCGATATGGCAGGCAATACCGCGTGCCTCGAGGTTCGGGCTGTTTTTGATGTACTCGTAGAGGCGCTGAGCATCCTCAAAGGCGATACCGAACTTATTCTTCTTTAAGCCCGTGGAGATCGAAGGGTGGGTCTTAGCATCGACATTAGGGTTGACGCGTAAGGCAACCGGAGCGACCACGCCTAAACGGGCCGCAACTTCCTCGACCTTGTACATCTCACTTTCAGACTCGATGTCTAAGCACAAGATCTTGTGGGTTAAGGCAAACTCGATCTCGTCCTCACGCTTACCCACGCCCGAGAAAATAGCCTTGTCAGCGCTACCGCCTGCGGCGATCACGCGCATGAGCTCGCCCTTGGAGACCACGTCAAAGCCGCAGCCAGACTTGGCGATGATATTGAGGATGGAAAGGGAGCTGTTGGCCTTAACCGCGTAGCACACCAGATGCTTCTTACCCACTAAGGCGTCTTCAAAGGCCTTGAGGTGACGGACTAAGGTGGCCTTGGAGTAGACGTACAGAGGTGAGCCGTAACGCTCCACTAAGTCAGTAACCTTGATGTCCTCAGCGTACAGCTCGTTGTCTTTGTAATTGAAATAATCCATCGTAGCCTCGTTCCTAAAAGCGGCTTAATCTCGAGCCGAAGTATCAGCACCAATAGCGCTGCCCTGGTTTTGCTCCACGGCTTGCGTCTCATCCTCAGGCAAGTAGAGATCGTACTTAAGCCCACAGCCTGCAAGCAGCAGGGCGACCAAACTTACCCCAAAGATCACCCATCGTGACATCGCAATCTCCCATTACTCACTGAATTTCTGAGCATAGCATGATTTGCCCTACCTGCGTGTGCGTGGTGCAAGTACGCGCTATTTTGGGCCACTATGACCTAAAGTCGAAGCACGCGCTATGAGTTCAGGCTCCAGCTCAACGCACTCAATCGCCGCACCTTTGAACGGGTCACGCAGCAAACTAAAGGCGCGGCGTGCCATCTCAGCAATAGGCTGAGTCACGCTGGTGATACCCATGAGATAGGACAGGTAGGTGTTGTCGTAGCCCAGTACCGCGACGTCCTTCAGCCCGCGCTCAGAGAGCTCACGCAGTAAGCGCACCGCAAAGATATCGTTATAGACCCACAAAGCGATACGTGCCGACGGCTGAAACCCAGCCGTTGGCGCAGCCCCAGTTAATTGCTCGCGCCGCTCAATCTGCTCTAAGGACAATTTATTGGGCTTTTGTGGTTGTTTTTGCAAGACCATGAGCTTAGTTCCAATGGCACTTACGGTCTGCGTTAAGAGTTGAGCGCTTGAGGTCACATCCTCGCAAATACCCTTGGGCACACTAAAGCACAGCGATGGTGGCACGTTAACATTGGCTAGGCGGCAATACTCCTTGAGTGCCCAGACCTTTTCGCTATCTGAGTCCTCTTGGCACACCACGCCTAATAAAGTCAGGCCTTGCTCTGCGCAATGCTGGGCGATAAGACGCATCCCCGCACGATAGTCCACCAAGACCGAGTTGAGGAACTTAGAGCGCAAGGTCAACGCAACCGCATCGATACCTGCACGTTTAATGAGTGGCACCTGTTTGGCCTCATCTACGGTTGGTACCCATAGCAGCCCCTGTACTCCCAGCTTGATAAAGGCCTGAATTGCGGCGGCTTCGCGCTCAGAATTGTTGAGATGAGTCTTGATGAGCAGCTCCAAGCCCGCATAGGCCGCTTCTTGTTCTAAGGTCATCACCAATTGGCTAAAGTGCGGGTTGGTGAGATTAGGCACGATGCAGCCGATAAGTCCGGACTTTTTGCCCGAGATGGTGGTTTCGCCCTTGCTGGGCAGATAGTTGAGCTCATCCATCGCCGCATGGACGTGCGCTCTGATATCTGCACTGACCTTAGGATTGTTGTTGATCACACGCGAGACCGTCGCCGTTGAGCAACCTGCCTTATGGGCAATGTCTCGTAAATTGGCCATGCCCTTCCTCCCTTGAGAGCTCCTCTGTAACACACCAAGACCAGCAATTTTTTTTTGTACCTCAAAAAGCACTAAATAGCTTAAACAAGCTGTTTGTTTTGTGAACTCAATCATAAATTTGTGAAACAAAACTACACGTGATTGAGCTCACAAACCACTCTTTAGGCCCCCCATATAATGCGCCCATACCGACTGCAGCGGTGACTCATGGTCCACCAATAACCTTGGTGCGGCCTTAATTGCGCGCAATCAAGCTATCTCTTGAGGATAGCCCTTACCTCACGCCTGTTACGGGCATAACTGTGGTGTCTTTGGAGGTGTCATGATGACGGATGCGCTGTCACAAAATGCTGCTTTTGCAAAATTGCGGCTCTCAGAAAAGATAGGTTACGGCATGGGTGATGCCGGTTCCTGCATCGTCTGGAGCATGCTCTCGCTGTACCTTACTTGGTTCTATACTGATGTCTTTGGCTTAGAACCGCAAATCGTTGCGACCCTGTTCTTGGTGATTCGCATCGTTGATGCCTTCACCGACCCTATCATGGGTGCGATCTGCGATCGCACCGTGAGCCGTTATGGCAAATTTCGCCCATGGCTCCTGTGGATGGCCGTGCCTTATGGTTTGGGCGCCATTGTCATGTTCAGTACCCCAGATCTAGGGCCTACGGGCAAAGTCATCTATGCCTATCTGACCTACTTGCTCATGTCGCTCATCTACACCGCAATCAACATCCCTTATTGCTCGGTCGCCGGTGTCATCACATTAAACGAGCGTGAGCGCATGTCATGCCTGTCGTGGCGCTTCTTTCTCAATGGCTTGGCTACACTCATAGTGTCCTCGTCCATTCTGCCTTTGTCCGATTTCTTAGGTTCAGGCGATCGCGCTCAGGGCATGCAATACGCCATGATCATCTTGGGTACCGGCGCCACCTTAATGTTCTTGTTCTGTTTCTGGGCCATTCGTGAGCGCGTTCGCGCCCCTAAGTCCGATGGCTCCCTGAGACAAGATCTCAAGGCCATCGTGCACAACGACCAATGGCTTTTGATGATCGCCATCACCTTCGTCAACGTCTTCCCAGCCTTCACGCGCGGTGCGGTTACTATCTATTACGCGACCTACGTGATGCATGCATCAGTCGCCTTCATCACCTTCTTCATGGCTTTGGGCGTAGCCTGCAATATGGTGGGTAGTGTCATTGCCAAGCCTTTAACCGACCGTTTTGACAAGGTGGTACTGTTCCGCGTTATCAACCTGATTTTAGGCGTACTTTCGCTCTTGTTGTACTTTGTTGATCCGAAGTCATTAGTGCCGCTGCTCACGCTCTTTATCGTGATCAACGTGCTGCACTTAGTGCAATCAGGCCCGATTCTCTGGGCAATGATGTCGGACGTCGACGAGTATGGCGAGTGGAAGCTGCACCGCCGCTTAACCGGCATCTCCTTTGCCGGCAACCTCTTCATGCTCAAGCTAGGTTTAGCCATCGCCGGTTCCTTAGTCGCAGCCATCTTAGCCTACACCGGCTATGTCGCCAATCAGCCCGAGCAAAATGAGGCCACGTTGCAAGGCATCATTATCACCTTCAGCCTCATTCCCATGGTCTGCTACTTTATCAGCGCCATCATGGTGCACTTTTTCAAGCTCAAGCAAGGCTTCTTGAACCAAATCAAGCGCGAACTGACCGCCCGCGCCAAAACCGCCCAACCAAAAGCCAACTAACCATAGCCCTAATAGCAGCGCTTAATCTCCATCCCATGGGACATAGGTCAGCTCACGCAGTGCACGGATAAGCCTATGTCCCCAAGGGTAAGCCTATGCCCCTAGGGATAAGCCTATGCCCCTAGGGGCAAGCCTATGTCCCTAGGGATAAGCCTATGCCCTCAAAGGTAAGCGCTGCCTTAGCCTAGGAAATCATTATGAACAGCCATAACTTCTACGACGTAACCACTTGGGCCCCCGAGCATAACCTCAACGCCTTTGAAGACATCGGCGCCGTCATCAATGCCATCGTGGCCGATATCAAGCAACACCAAAACAAGGTTGATGAAAACTCAGGCGGTAAGCCCGGCGCCACCATCTTCATTCCAGCAGGCGACTATCACCTGCGCACCCAAGCGCTCATCGACCTGAGCTATCTTAAGATCAAAGGCGAAGGCCACGGCTTTACCTCGTCCTCAATCCGTTTTAACACCACCCCCGAAGAAATCAAATCGTGGCATGAGGTATGGCCGGGTGGCAGCCGCATCATCAACGACTTGCCAGGTAATCAACAAGATGAAGCCTTAGGTGCAGCGATTTTGGTTAAGCGCTCGGGCAATCCCCGCTTGAGCTCCATTGAGTTTGAAAACTTTTGCATCGATGGCCTGCACTTTGTGGCCGATGCTTCTGGCCGTCCTGATGTTGAGAACACCTACGAAAACGGCAAAACCGGTATTTATATCGCAAGCGCCAATGATTCCACTCGCATTAGCGCAATGGGCTTGGTGTATTTAGAACACGGCATCACCATCTACGAAGCCGACGCCCTCACCATTGATAATAACTTTGTAGCCGAGTGCGGCAATTGCATTGAGCTGCGCGGCAGTGGCCAAGCCTCTAAGGTCTCCAACAACTTAATTGGTGCGGGCTACAAGGGGTACAGCATTTACGCTTGCAACTTTGGCGGCTTGCTCATCGCGGCCAACAACGTGTTCCCACGCGGTAAAAGCTCGCTGCACTTGAGCAATATTACCCGCTCTAACATTACCTCAAATCGCTTGCACTCGTTCTATCCGGGCATGTTGATCCTAGATCAGGGCAGTACCGAGAACTTGGTTGCCGCCAACCACTTCTTGCGCGAGCGCGAGCCATGGGCCCCGATGCAAGACTACGATAACGGCCTGAGCGACGACTATGGTCTAATCGTCATTGAGGGCTCCCACAACTCGATCATCGGCAATCACATCTCAGAGAACATCGATCCGCAATACCTCAAGTTTCCACAAGGTTGCACCGACCTTCGTCCGGTCGCACTCAAGGTGGTAAGCGGCCACAGCAATTACATCGCCACTAACCATATCGTAGGCACCAAGGTAGCTGCACCGCAAAGTGCTCCGGCCTTGGCCAGCGACTGCTTTAACACCCAAGTGGCATCGCTCTTAACCGCAGGTAACTTGCAACCACTACCGATGCTCAACGTCCAAGTGGCTCCGGCGGCCCAAGCTAACATCGTTTTAGATTGCGGCAGCGCATCCGAGCTCTCGATCGATTGCCAGCACAACAAGGTGCGGGCTTTAGCCTAACCACGCCCTACTCATTTCCAACTCAATGAGGTTACACACCTCTTTACTCCAAAGCTCACCATGTGTGGTACCACAGGCATGGTGAGCTTTTTTT
The DNA here is from genome assembly GCA_944390115.1 of uncultured Anaerobiospirillum sp. Lineage (GTDB taxonomy): Bacteria > Pseudomonadota > Gammaproteobacteria > Enterobacterales > Succinivibrionaceae > Anaerobiospirillum. Next base: position 39,859 of record CALXOW010000100.1, on the reverse strand, counting down.
GTGATTAGTCGCTGTGAATGGTGAAGGGGTGCAGGCTACGCTGGTCCTGCGAGAGCACGTAGTACTGCGGCAGATTAAAGCGCGCGGTGCGCAGCAAGCGGCTCTGGCTTTGCTGGGTGTAGAAACGATTGATCGCGTTCACCAAGGACGCGCGCGAGCCGTAATAGTCGTGGTAGATGTTGACCTCATTGCGCTCATTAACGATGTAGATATCCCAGTGCCCCTTATCAGGCAGCGGCATAAAGAAGTACTGGAGAATGCCGGTGTTGGCATAGCGATCGACAATCGGCGGCACTTGCAGCGCGTACTCGGGGCGCATGCCGTAGCCGGGCACCACGCTGATATCAAACTCATTTGAGCCAAAGACACTCTTCTTGTTGATCTTCACGCCGCGCTCGCCCACAGTGCGCGCAATATAGGAATTGCGCCCGACCTCAAAAACGTACTCACTCGAGCCCGTGCTCAAAAGGCAATTGCACACTTGGCGCACCGTCGACTCCAAATCGTACTTGATGAGGTCTTGATAGGACTCGGCATAGGAGCACACTTCAATATGGCTTAAGAGCTCGGTGAGCTCTTCATTGGTCGCAATGGCGCGCTCGCTCTCAGTCCCACTCTTACTTGGGACGCTCATGCTATGCGGTGCGAGCGCGCCCAATAAGCTCGCTGAGGATACGAGCGGCGGCGGTGCCTTAAGATGAGGTACGTCTGCCCCTTGGAGCACGCCCTCGGCGTAGGCCAAGCTGCTGGCCCCGACCTCCGCTTGCGCGCCAATCCCGATCGCCGATTGGGCTAGGGCACTTGCTTGGGTGAGCTTGCTTGCGGCATAACGCGCGCTATTTTCCGGCACCAGCGGTTCAGGTGGCGGCATCGGAGTTAGGCTCAAGCTATTGGTGACAATGCGCAACAAGGTCGCCAAGAGCTCGACCACACCTTCCTCGCCGCTGGGTAAACTAATCGTGATTGCCTCGCCCCAGGCATTGACCACAATGAGATCCACTGAGCCTACTAGGCACAGGCGCTGATGGCCGTAGCACAGGGTCGAGCCATATTCGTTATCGAGAACCTGATTCTTTAAGAGATTAGTATTGTCCTCTTCTAAATTGACCACCACCACGCAGGACTTGAGCTTAAAGCCGCGCTGCATGCTTTGCTCGGATACTTGGTTCATGCTGGGCTCGAGCACGCGCATGATATCGCTACTTAACTGCTTAATCTTGCTTGGGGTCACGCCCTTGGTATTGCCCGCGACATGAATCTTAGTGCGTGGGGTCAAAAGGCCATTAAAGCAGGACCAAGCCACGACCTCACTTAAGCGCGTGCCGATATAGGTGACGCGCTGATTGAGCAAGCCAATGTCATAGTTGGCGGCAGTGTACAAATGCCAGCCCTTGCGGCATAAGCTCTGGGGGCTGGGGCAAATAAAGGTCAGATGGCGCTCTTCTAAATTGTGGAAGAGCGAGGTGTGCATGACCAAGATCTTGCCAGGGTAGCGATCAAAGGCTGCATAAAGCTTACGTGAGAGCACGCCGGCGTCATCGGAGGTAATGGCGTACTCAATGCCGTGGCGCACGGTAAAGCGCAGCAGCGCTAAGTAGCTTTCAATTAAGGTGTTAAAGACCTCGCGATTGAAGCGGCGCGCCTGGTTCATCTTCCAGCCTGAGACATTCTCAAGCTCAGTTAAAAATTCCTTACTCCAGCCCCAGCGCGAGCTTAACTTATCTAAGAGCTCGCGTTTTAACTTATCGTCGGCGCGGTAGGTGTCACTTGCTTGATTGAGGCCCATATAGAGCTTTAAGTAAAAGCACTTGCGCATCAGCTCCAGGCGCTCACTATTGCCGCACTCTTGCAGGTACTGGGACACCTTGAGGTACATCAGATAGTACGAATCGAGATCGAGGCTGTAGCCATCATGCGAGAGCATGTAGTCCTTAAGCTCTGAGGACAAGAGGCGGGTGTGAGGGTAGGAACTTGAATAGGCCTCCATCAGCAGAATCTTGAGCACGACCTTGAAGGGCGAATCAATGCCCTTGTACAAGAGCCACAAACCCGAGCCAAAGTACTCAGTTGGGGAGCTAAAGACCACAGTACCAAAGTCAAACCACTCGTTGGCATCAAGCGGGGCTTCCCCCTCGACCCAGCCATCACGCTGGGCGAGCTCTTCGCACTCTTCTACCGTCGGCAAGATGAGGCTACTTTCAGCGATACGGCGCAGGCGATCGCCGACTTTGCCATTGCTCGCCCCTGCGCGGACATCGGCCCCAGAATAGCTCTCCGCATCACTTGGGCCGAGCGTGTCCTGGTACGGCCCAATATAGGTATCACTATAGGGATTGACTGGCTCATCACGCGGTGCGGGCGCCGTGTCATTAGAGCTCGAGGTCAGGGCTGAAGCATAAGACAGAGCCCGGCCCACATTGCTGCCCCACAGCGGCACCGGACTTACGCCCATGGCTTGGACCAAACGCTCAAAGCCAGAGGCGCTGGTTACCTTCGGCACCTCCTCAGGGAGCTGCTCGGGCGGCAACACAAAGTCGCGCCGCTCACTTAAGGACTGGGCTAAAGCTTCACTTTCCTGGACGCTTAAATCAGGATAAGGCTGCTTCCAGCTCTCAAGAGGCTGATTGTAGGCAGCGTCAGGGACGGGCGCTGCTACTGACACCGCAGCCCCCTCAGTCTCGAGCACGCTGTCCCGTGCCTCGAGCGCGGCCGCTCCTGTCTCTGGGCCTAAGCCTGAAGCTGGGCCTAAGCCCGCCCCCGAAGTATGGCCTAAACCCAGGCTGGTGACCGGATAGACTGTGGGATCGGCCAGCTCCAAGCCATTATTGGCTACCGCTACCTCTAAGGGGTTAACGCGCTCTAGATCCGGCTCTGGGAGGCTACTTGAGGTCGAGCGCGCGCTGGAGCTGCCTGAGTACGACGAGCGATAGGTCAAGGTGGCGGCGCTAAGCTGTTCCTTAGGGTCGCTCGGGCCCTTTAACTTGTGATACCAGCCCTTGATCTTATCTAAGCGGCTCTCCCCTTTGCCTGAGTTGGTGGTGGCCACCGGACGGTTTTCGTAGGAGCTGCTTCTTGGCACCTCGAACGTCACCTCGTTTTGGGCGTAGTAAGCCTCATCGTCGCCAATTAAGGCCGACATCAGGATATGGGACATACCGTGGGTGCTAAGGCCCGGTTTGACCGGAGGCGCGCTTAAGGGAGCGCTAAACTTCGGCAGCTGCGACTTGCCCTCGAGCAGAAACTTGACGTAGTCTTGATAGGCGCTTTGCTCCTCCTGGGTCGAGATGAGGTACCAAATAATGTAGCGCCCGCACAGGCGAATCGACGAGCGGTAGAACTCGTCTAATAAGAACAAGTTCTGCGCGCTGCCGCAATTTTCCTCGTCTAATTGGTCCGGCTGGAAATTGGTGAAGCGATCTTCGGGGGTGACAAAGAGGTTTAAGTCCACACCCAGGGATTTGACGTAGGTGGTGATAAAGCGGCACTTATCCTGGAGCGCACTGATGCCCTCAGGACTAATGTGGGCGCGCACACAGACCCAGATATCGAGGTCGGAGCCCTGCGATTGACCAATGGACGAGGTCGAGCCCATGGCATACAGACCCAAGATATCGTGCTGCACCGGCTCCTCTAAGGGCGGAATGGAGGCTAGCAGTTCTGCCTTATTGAGCTCTTGGGCGGCTCGTTGCTGGGCGCGCGCGGCGCGCTCAGCATCAGGGGCATCATCGGCTAAGGCATCTTGGGTGTCTAAACAGGCCTCACTTAAGCTCTCGGCTAAGATCGAGCGCAAATAGCCCAGTTGAAATTCATTGGGGGTAAAAAGATCGATGCCATGCGGGATATAACCGGGGCGGTAACCGGGCAAGCAGATATGGTTGTAGTGCAAGAGCACCGGCACGACCTCAAGGCCGCGCCGCGCCCTAGGGCCCATCAGGGCACGGGCGCGCTGTAAGCGCGTTGCATTGAGCGCCTTGTAGCGTCGAAAGCGCGTCAAAATCTGCTGTTTGCTGATGTAAACCATGCCCGCTGCCCAAAAGAGAAAATGCCCAAATGCCCGACCAATCTGGTCAATTATAGCGCAGCCCTCATAGCTGTTATGACAAGTGAGCGCCCGCACATTTGGTGCATGGCAATGCGGTCCCAGCGCTAAGTTGCGGGCTACGTCCTAAAAGCGGGGGCCTTTTGGTGCTAAAATCCATTCTTAGCGCCTATGGGTGGCGCACCGCTACTTGCCCTAGCGCGCATGCGCCGAAAGCGGGCAAAAGCCCTTACCGGCAGAGCCTCGAGCCTGTTTTGGTTTAAGGCCCAGTTTGTTTGCAAGACCCAGCAGGGATCAAAATGGTTAATAATACGTCCGCCACTGCCAGCACTTCCGATGCTGCTTCGACCCCAGCAACTGAGGTTGCTATGGTGAATACCGATTATCAACAGTACGTCTCGCAAGAGACCGCAGCCTTAAATGAGCTCAAAGGCGAAGTTGGTTCCTTAAAGGCCCAGCTTGCGACCCTCCAAGCTCAAAACTCCGGCAGCAAGCACGGCTTGCTGTGGCTGGTCGTAGTGATCGCCTTGGTCGGCGCTGGTTTTGCTGGTTTTACCGCCTACCAAAACCAAAACGCACTGTTAAAGCTCGATGCCAACTCTGAGGCCACGAAGCAGCAGATTAGCTCGGCGGTTGCCAGCATTGAGCGCAGTGCCAGCTCCTTTGAGCTGACGCAGCAGCAAAACACCACGCTGCAACAAGCCTTAGGCAGCTTAAACCAGAATTATCAGAGCTTAGGTCAGACGATCAATGGCGTCGTCTCGGCCCAGCAGCAACAAGGTGCCACCGTTTCGGCTCTGGACGCCAAGCTGCAAAGCTTTGCCGAGCGCAATCCTAATGATTGGAAGCTCGCTGAAAGCTACTTTATGGTCAACAACGCCGCCGCTAAGGCTATCTTTGAAAAGGACATCAAGGCCGCTGTCTGGATGTTAACCAAGGCCGATGAGCTCTTAGTTGGCATGCAAGAGGACGAGATCGTCGCCTTACGCGAGGCCATCTCCAAGGACATCACCGCCTTAAATAACATCAGCTTAGTGGATCTGCGTGGTTTAGGCCTGACCTTAGATCGCGCCTATGACAATGTCGATCAGCTGGTCTTAGAGGGCTACTCCGATCCACAAAAGCGCGCTGCTGCTTTCCAATCGAACAATGAGCCAAGCTCCAATGTCGCAGACTGGAAGGAGAATTTAACTAAGTCCGCCAACGACTTTGCCCAGCGCTTTGTCGAGATTCGCCATCGCAACCCAGAGGCCGCCACTGAGTTCTTAAGCCCAGAGCAAGACCTGTACTTACGCGAGAACATCAAGACCCGCATTCTCCTGGCCAAGGCTGATTTAGCTCATGGCGATAAGGAAGCCATGCAGGCCAATTTAAACGATGCCATTAAGCTGGTCACCACCTACTTTGACCCTGAGAGCACCGTCACGACCAACACCTTAGAGCTGTTAAACAAGGTCGCACAAAGCGAAGTTACTATCGCAACTCCTGAGAGCTTACAGAGCTCCATTAAGTTTGCTGACTTTGCTCAGGCCCACCTGTTAAACCGCGCTAACTAAGGGGGCTCATCATGATTAAGATCCTCATTGCAGTTGCGCTGTTATGCGCTGCGGTCTTCTTAGGCCCACGCCTAGCGGACAGCCAAGGCTTTGTTCATATCGCCACGGACAATTACATCATCGAGACCTCGCTGACCACCGCCATTATCTTGGCCTTGGTTGCCTTCGTGGTGTTACATATCGTGGTCAACCTGTTAAATCGCTCGATCAAGCTGCCCCGTAGCACCTCCAATTGGTTTGCCCGTCGTCGCAATAAGAAGCAGCAAGCGATCTTAGGCGAGGCTTTCTTAGCCTACGAAGAGGGCGCCTATCAGCGCGCCTTAGGCTTAGTACGCAAGTACGGTGCTAAGGGCACCTTACCTGCCAGCCTGCTCTTTTTAGGCGCCAAGAGCTCCTTTAAGTTAGGCGACTTAGTGGGCTGCCGCAACTACTTAGACCAGGCCGAGCAAACGCCATCGGGCTCGCTCTTAGCCTGCCGCTTACTGCGCGCCAAGCTCAACTTACGCCTGGGCAATGCCCAAGCCGCCCTTGAGAACTTAGACCAGGTCAAGAAGGACAGCTACACCAACGCCATCACCTCCAAGCTCTTAAGCGAGTGCTACGAGCAAGAAGGCGAGTACGACAAGCTCATCGGCATTTTGCCGCAGCTCAAGAAGCTCAAGTTATTAAATGATGACGAGTACCAGGCCGCCTTACTCAAGGCTATTAACGCCGTGGTTGCGACGAGCCAAGACTCCAATAGCTTAGTGGGCTTAATCAATAAGTTAAGCCGCAGCGAGCGTGGTGATGCCGAGCTCATGACGCCAATTGTCACCAAGCTGGTGGCCTTAGGCGATACCGTCAATGCCGCCAAGTACACCACGACCCTGTTAAAGCACAGTGCCGCCACCCCATTACTTGAGGCCATTGCCACCTGGCGTGAAGCCGTTCCAGCGGTCTTAAAGGAGCTCAAGCGCCAAGAGCAGCAAAACTCGGTCGGTGCTCAGACCAACCAGCCTCTCTTAAAGGCTTTAGCCAACTTAGAGCTCAAGGAAGGCAAGACCAATGAGGCCAAGGAGCACTTACAGCAAGCCTTTACCTTAGGCAAGAGTCCAGAGCTGTATCTGTTAGCCGCTGAGTTAAACGAACGCTTAGCCCAGTACGACGAGGCCACCAAGTTCTTTGCCTTAGCCGTGCGCGACCAAAGCTTTGCCCCAGTCCCAGTTGAGCCTGAGACCAAGCAAGAGCCTAAAGAAGAGGCCAAGGCCGAGGCTGAAGCTGAGACCAAGACTGAGGCCGAGCAAAAGAGTGCCTAAGCACGCTTAAGCTCCCCTTGACAGAAAAAAAAAAAGCCTGAAGCTGCGCTTCAGGCTTTTTTTCTTGGGCGCTAAGCAAAGTCAGAGGCGCTGGGCCTGCTGGCTTTAAGCGCAAGCGGCGCGCGCCGGTTTTCGGTGGTTTTCGGTCATAGCAATGAACGTAAAAACGCACGTCGCGCCGATAAATAAGGGCTTGGTGCGCTCATTAACCCCGAAATCAATAGTACATCGATGGGGCGGCGCTGCGGCTTAAGAGGTCGTCGAGATCAAGCTGCATCTTGGCAAGAGAAAAGGCGCGGGTCATTTCCTCAGGGGTAATAAAGCCACAGGCGCCGTACAAGAGGTAGGAGCTGCCATCAAAATAGGTGACCAGCCCGGCGCAAGGGGCATTATCGACGTATTGGAAGCTAAAGCCCCGGCGCGCAATCTGCGCGGTCAGGCCCCAGCCGCCATAGCTATCCATTACGCTTTGGGCGTAGGCCTTGGTGGTGCTCAAATGCGCGGTCGGCGCTAAGATTTGGACAAAGGCCTTAGCCTTGCCGTCCTTGCGCGTCAGGCTCACGCTGCGCCCTTGACGGTTATAGTTGAGGTTGTAATCAGGCAGGATGCGGCTCACGCGCGCGTCTTGCTCGCCGCCAATGCTCATATTGATGGCGTTGGGTGCGGCCCGTGGCGTCACAGCAGCCTTAGCTACGTTCCATGAACCTAGTACCATCAAGGTGAGCCCTAAGATTTTGCCCCAGCGCGCCATGCTCTTCTCCTTTAAACCGAAATGCCTTTCACAGTATAGCCCGTGGCAAAGCCTATGCCCAGATTGCCTTCCTAAGATTAGACTTAGATCGCTGTGATAAAATGGCGTTTTTTTGGGATTGCCCGCCGCACGGTGTTAGCCTCGGCTGCGCATTTGCTTCCTTTTGCTCGCAACAGGGCTCATGCCCCCTTGCTCCATGAGGCGCTGCTCTATGCTGTCGTTTTTACCTGGTCCTATCCTCCTCGTGTTTAACCTGGTGGTGCTCAGTGTTGTCACCTTGATTTTGGCTCTGCCGATTTTCGTGGGTGCCTTGATCCGCTTAGTTTTGCCCGTTAAGCCGGTACTTAAGCTCTTGGACTCGCTCTACCAATTCATCTTCTGGACTTGGGCGCACTTCTTGTCCTTTGAGATCGCCCTCACCAACAAGACCAAATGGGATATCGCGGGCTTAGATCAGGTGAAGGTCAAAGGCGCCTGCATGATCATCAGCAACCACCTGTCCTGGGCGGATATCGTGATGCTGATCGTGCTCTATCGTGGCCGCATCCCGATCACTAAGTTCTTTTTAAAGCACTCGCTGATCTACATTCCGATCATCGGCCAGGTGTGCTTTGCCTTAGGTATGCCGTTCTTACGCCGCTACACCCGTAGCGAAATCTTAAAGAACCCAAAGCTCAAGACCAAGGACTTAGATGCCACGCGCAAGGCTTGCTTAAGCGTCATCGAGCACCCGACGACCTTAGTGAACTTCGTCGAGGGCACGCGCTTCACCAAGGCTAAGGCCAAGGCCCAAAAGAGCCCTTATCAAAACCTGATGCCACCAAAAGCTGCATCGCTGGCGGTAGCCTTAGGCATCATTGGTCCGAAGCTCGACTGCATCTTAAACACCACCTTGCAGTACCCGAAAAACGATGGCGGTAAGGTCTTCATTGACCTGCTCAAGGGCCGCTTACACGAGGTGATTGCGCGCGTCGAGGTCATCCCAGCTGAGACCATTCAAAATGAGCTCACCGGCGACTACATGAGCGACAAGCAGTTCAAGCGCCGCTTCACCCAAAAACTGCGTGAGCTGTGGCAAGCCAAGGACGAGCAAATCGCTCAGCTCTTGGGCATCGCCTACCAGCGCCCAGAACCCGAGGCCGAAGCCAAGGCCGCCGCTGCGCCCGTAGCTGCGCCTGACGCAGCCACCAAGCCGGAAGCCGCTGAGCCAACCCCAGCTCCGGTTGAAGCTCAGCCTGAGACCGTAGCTGAAGCTCAACCAGCTGCTCCTGAGAGCTCAGAGGCTAAAGTAGCTGAGGCAGCAGCGTCCAACGCTGAGAGCAAATAACCGCTCCCGCTAAAAAAGCTCAAAAGAAAAGGTCGCAGCTGCGACCTTTTCTTTTTGCTCTTTAGGGAAGGGGCTTACTTGGCCTTAGTGGTGACTTGAGGCTTGCCTTGTGGTGCGTCGGGCAGATTGTCCTTTTCTAAGAGGTAGCCAATCAGATCAATCATTTGCTCGACGTTTTCGACCGACTCCATCGTGACCAAGTACTTGCCGTTGACCAAGATCTCAGGGACGGCCTCGATGTTGATGTCCTGGCCCCAGCGGTCAAATTGCGCCACCTTGCCAATAATCGGGAAGCTGTTGTACTCCTGCTCAAAGCGGGTCTGCGGAATGCCACTGCCCACCGCAATTGCGACCATATCGGCATGGCTCATCGGGATATTGCCTGCTTGATGCATCTGGGTGAACAGGTAGTTCACAAAGATATCCTCAAAGCCTAAGTTTTGTGCCACTGCGATCGCGCGCTGCGACTCAGGGCCCATTGGGCCGCCTAACATCGCAACTGGATTGCGCTCAAATTTAGCGTTAGGGAAGGCATCTTTGATGCGATCAAAGTCGCCTTGTAAGGCAAAGCAGTGGCCGCACCAGAACGAAAAGAACTCACGGATTTCCTTATATGGGGTGAGCTTATCGGTTCGCACCTCGTAGTTGACGCCCTCTTCATACGGGGCATCAGCGGCCAAGCTTGCCGTGCTGACACTCAGGCCAAAAACCACTGAGCCCATCAAAGCAGCCACTTTTTTCCACATAATTGATGTCTCCAAATCCAAAAGCGAGCGGACCACACACAATATCGGGCCCCGATCTTAACGGTCGTCACTTAGAGCGCGCTTAGCCGCACCAACGGCACGCACCAATAAAGTGGCGCGCACCAATAAGGTGGTATGCACCTCAAAAGTCGCAGGCTCATCTAAAGTAGCACGCCCACAAAAGCTGCACGCACCTAATTGGGCCAGCTACTCGCACCTAATTGGTGGTGGATGAGTGATCCCAAATTGAGACCTTATCGCGCAGCTGGCGCGCACTGCGCCGTGCGCTCTTCATACCCAGCGATAAGACCAGGCTCAAGGCGTGCACCGACCAATTGGCGCGCACTGCCAAGCGGCACAAGATGAACAAGCGCTTGGTGTTGGCGCGAGAAATCTTGTAGTTGCACTCAGGATCTAACGGATTGCGTGCGACTTTGCGCAATAAGTACATCGCCATCGCGACGTTGGTGAGGCAAAAAAGGCGTACTCCAGCACTCTCCTTAGGCGAGAGGGTGCAGATAAAGTCGATGGCATCATCTAAGTGCCCTTGAGTTAGGGCCACATAATCTAACACCTCATCGCGCGTGCTGGCCGGTAAAAACGAGACCCCACGCAGTGAGTCCTGGGCGCGATCGCGCAAGATATTGGTCAGCTGCAAGCCCTCACCAAAGCTGACCGCCAGCTCCATCAAGTCCTTCTTGTCGGCCTTTTTGTCGCTCAAACTAAAGAGCTCGGCTAACATCTCGCCCACCACTCCGGCGACAAAGTAACAGTAATTGTCGACGTCATCGAGATTGATGATTTGGGCTTCCTCTAAGCTCTTGCGCTGCGCAGAGGCCATACCGTGACCCAAAATCGCCACGCCATGGCAAATGACTTCCTTGACCTCATCAGGGAAGCTCAAGAGCAGATTGATAGCGCGCTCTAAGTCCGCAATCAAGGCGACATCGTTCTCATTGGAACCTGCTTGCGTCAGCTCCAAGGCGCGCTGCCGTAAACCCAAGAGCACGTCGTGTTGCTCAAACTCGTCTCCGGCCAAAAAGGAGAAATCCGAAAGCCAAGTGATCTTATCGACCGTAGGCGCTTTGGCATCATCCTCGACCGTATCTACAATGCGGCAGATCAAGTAGGCAAGGCTGATGTAATCACGCAGTGGTGCGGGCATTAAAGGAATAGTCAGGGCAAAGGAGCGCGACACCTTATTGAGGTGGTCGTACAAAGCGCTCTGACTTAGCACCGGTCCTGACGAGGAATAATCGTAAACAGTGGCAGGAGCATTTTTGCGTTTGGAGTTAGAGGGTGGGTACGCGTCCATAAGTCCTAAAGATCAAATTAATACGGGCCGCCCAACCAAATAAAGCAGCGGCGTACCCCTCATTATAGCAAGCGTACAAGGTCCGGCTTAACTTGCGTCCCGCAGCTTTGCCCGATCACCCAATAGATGCCCTATAATGGCCAAGGTTTTGGTTGAGAGGATTGTCGACATGAGCCAAGAGAAGATCCAAGAAGCCGTCGTGGCCGCTAGCGCCACTCCCCACAATAAACCGCTGCCGCCCGTGGGCAGCAAAAAGGATGTCAGTGACCATCCGCATCCCCCTTTAGGCAATCTCTTGCTGCGCACCATGACCTTGCCGCGCGACACCAATCCCGCAGGTGACATCTTTGGCGGCTGGATTATGTCCCAGCTTGATATCGCCGGTGCCATCTTAGCCCGTGAAATCGCCCACGGCCGCGTCGTTACCGTAGCGGTAGATGCGATGAATTTCTTAAAGCCGGTTGAGGTCGGTGATGTGGTGTGCTGCTACGGCCATTGCATCAAGGTAGGCCGCACCTCGCTTAAGATCAGCCTCGAGCTGTGGGTCAAGAAGATTTACGAGCACACTGAGACCACGCGCGACTTAGTGACCGAGGCATGCTTTACCTACGTCGCGGTAGGCGACGACGGCCGTCCGCGTCCGCTGCCACCTGAGGCCCACATCATCGCCGAAAAGGGCATCGATGCCGGTACCGTCGGTCTGCAAGCAGACGGTTCGATCAAAAAGCCAGACTGCTGCTAAGCCCCAGGCTTAAGCCTGCGGGCAGCTAAAACCTGTAGGCAGCACTCCCGCAGCTTACTGCATCAACAGCCCGCCTTAAGCGGGCTGCTTGCGCAGCTCCCCTAAGTGCGCAAAGGCCACATCGACCATCTTGAGGTAGTGGGCACGGTTGAAGTGATTGTCCAGCTTGTACGCCAGCGAGAATTGGCCGTCGATGATCGCCTTTAAATAGGTGGCGGCGATCTTGATATCAAGATCAGAGGGCAGCTGATGGCGCGCCACAGCATTATGGAGGGCAGCCTCTAAGGACATATTGCGCACCTTCATAAACTCGATAAAACGCTGACGCGCCTCATCCTCTTTATCTGCGGCCATAATCGTGACACAGATATTAACAATGGCTGGATTCACGATCATCTCAGATGAATCATCAAACATCAGCCCCATCCACTTGCGTAATAGACCCAAGGGATCAGGGCTATCGGGATTAGCCGCCGCATAAAGCGTGGTACGCAGATTAGTGCTTTTAGCTTGGGCCTCTAAGAGCTCAACGAAGATATCGCTCTTATTTTCAAAATGCCAATAGATCGCCCCACGGGTCACTTGCGCTTCACGCGCAATGTCCGAGAGCGAAGCTTTTTCAAAACCTTTGGCGATAAAGATCTTATTGGCAGCATCCAAAATGCGTTGCTTGGTGAGCAGCGCATCTTCGTGCGTTCGTTTAGACTTGGCCTGTCTCAAAGTGAAGCGCCTCCAACTTAGGCCGACAATTGCAGGTCGTTGAGGTGACGAAACATAGTCTCGATAATCATCTTATTGCTTTGGTAGGGCACCAGGTGCAAACCATCGCGCAGCGATATGATCAAGCCCACGATCGTGCCATGGACATAGGAAGCAACCAGCTCCGGGTCAACCTTTGAGGAAAGCTGCCCTAAGGCAATGGCGCGTTTAAAGGCATCCCGGATCATCTGGCGTTCGCTTTCAATCAATTCGATTAGGCGCTCTTGAGCCTCATGCGTCGCCTCAGTGGCCATCACCTGCGAGAAGATACCGGCTAAAGGCGAGACGATGAAGTTCTCAGTATCAGCTTGAAAGTGGAGCATAGCCCACTTGTGAATCATCCCTAAAGGATCGCGCTGATTTTCCGCTACTGCGGCGCGCAAAGTCGGTAATAAATTGAGGCGTTCAAAATGATCCTCAAGCACTGCCGCCAAGAGCTCGCCCTTATTTTCAAAGTGCCAATAAATAGCACCACGGGTCACTTGCGCCACGCGCGCAATGTCGGACAGTGATGCCTTGGCATAACCCTTGGTGGTAAACACCTGATTGGCCGCCGCTAAGATGCTTTGCTTGGTTTTTTGCGCTTCCTCATAAGTCTTCTTTGACATGGTGGCTCCTTAACCACACCCGATGTCCCCGCTCAGCGGGTCAAAACTGCACGTGATAGGTCAATTGAGCATGCGCTCAACGGAGCGCAAGCGGGACACAAATTGCAAGATAAAACAAGCAGTAATGCGACCTACATCACAAAAATTTTACAACATACATACACGGCTGTATGTTGTAAACATGGTTATAATAGTGCCCAAGCGCTAAACATGCAAGCTGTATGTTTAACGGCTAGCAAAAGTGGAGCATATGAGCTTAATCGACCTAAGTGAAGCGCTCCCAGCTGCTCTATTTTGAGCCAAGAGGAGGGATCTTCGTCCCTTTACTAACATCTTGTCCGCTTTTGATTAGGCGTTACGGCAAAGTATTGCTATGTTATAGCCCCCTATTGGCGCCACCTTGAGGAACACTCAAGGATCGACTCCTTCTTTTTGGCAGAAGGGGCACGGACCATTAGGTTCACATAAAGCAATTAGGGCGGCACTAACCAAGAGCTATCTGTGGTTAGCGCGCACTATTTTCTTTTTCGCACAAGGATTATCAGGTATGTTCCTGTCTCACATTCACCACAAGCATGTGCTACCGAGCGTTGCCATCAGCGCGTTAGCTGCTGCCGTGCTCCTTTCAGGCTGCGGTCAGGAAGCTCAAGCCCCGCAAGCGCACGCTACTCCGGTCGATGTCGCGGTAGTTCAAACGATGGAAGTGCCTATTGTGTCGCACTTAACCGGCCGCGTTAGCTCCACTCGTGTGGCCGAAGTACGTCCGCAAGTTTCGGGCATTATTCAACAACGCTTATTCGTAGAAGGCTCGACCGTCAAGCAAGGCGAGCAGCTCTATCAGATTGACCCAGCTTTATACCAAGCTCAGGTTAGCAGCGCTGAGGCGAACTTAAAAAGTGCCCAGGCTAACCTCTACGCCACCAAGCTGCGTGCCGATCGTTATCGCCAACTGCTCTCCAATAAGGCAGTAAGTAAGCAAGATTACGACGACGCCCAAGCTGCTTATCTGCAAGCAGACGCTGCTGTTAAGGCCGCTGAAGCTACCCTTGAGACTGCGAACATCAACCTGGCCTACACCAAGGTTTACGCCCCAATTTCCGGCCGCATTTCCAAGTCCAATGTCACCGAAGGTGCGTTAGTTAACGCCTCTCAGGCTGAGCCTTTGACCACGATTCAACAGCTTGATCCAATGTACGTGGACTTAGGCCAAACGGTTGAAGACCACTTAGCATTGCGCCAGGCTATTGCCACGGGTAACTTTAAGACCAATGATGGCAAGGCTCCAGTTGACGTCTATTTCTCCAATGGCCAAAAGTACCAACACCAAGGCTTATTAGAGTTCTCGGATGTCACGGTTGATGAGACCACCGGCATGGTCAGCTTACGTGCAATTGTGCCAAATCCTGAGCAGACCTTACTTCCAGGTATGTTTTTACGTGGTGACCTGCACGAAGGTGTCATTCCTAATGCTCTCGTGGTACACCAGTCCTCGGTCATTCGTGAAGCAGGTGGCTTAAGCTACGTTTACACGATCGACGAAAACAATTTAGCCCAACGTACCATTATCGAAATCGGCACTGAGTACGGTGAGTACTATGTAGTCACCAAGGGTCTGAAGGTCGGTGATCGCGTTGTTTCGTCCAACCTGCAAAAGATTCGTTCTGGTGCCCAGGTCACTGAAGTTAAGGATGCTCCAGCTCAAGAGGGTGGCGCTGACACGCAAGTTGATGCCGCCACTGGCGCTTAAGCAAGAGCACGCTTAAATCCGCTCACTTAAGCCCGTAAGGCGCTTAAGTCTGCGTAAGCTCGCTTAAGTCCGCGCAAGCTCGCCTAAGCCACTCCAGCTGCGCTCACGCCAGTGGATGTGCGCTGAGGAAAGCTCCTTACTTCACCAATGAAAAGCCCCACATGGGGATGAGTAATTTATGTCACGCTTCTTTATCAATCGCCCGATCTTTGCGTGGGTTATCGCGATTGTCATCATGCTGGCAGGCTTGGTCTCCGTCTTTACCTTGCCTGTGTCGCAGTACCCGACGATCGCACCGCCTGCCGTATCGATTCGTGCTTCCTACCCAGGTGCTGATGCATCGACGGTAGAGCGCTCCGTGACCCAGATCATTGAGCAAAATATGACAGGTCTGGATGGCTACATGTATATGTCAGCCAACTCGGACTCCTACGGTAACTCCTCGATCACTATTACCTTCGAGCCAGGTACCAATGCTGATATTGCTCAGGTTCAGGTCCAAAACAAGCTGCAACAAACGCAGTCCCAGTTACCAACCGTAGTACAGCAAAACGGTGTTAACGTCTCCAAGTCGACTGACGCGTTCTTAATGGTTGTAGGCTTAGTCGCCAATGACGGCCTGCACACCAACACTGACTTGTCCGACTATATCTACGCTAACATCAATGAGCCATTAGCTCGTGTTTCCGGTGTCGGTGACTTGATGGTGTTCGGTGCTGAGTACGCAATGCGTATTTGGTTAGACCCAGAAAAGCTCACCAACTACGCCATTTCAGTGGCTGAGGTAACCGCTGCGATCACAGCTCAAAACGCTCAGGTTACCTACGGTTCCTTAGGTGGTACCCCTGCGGTTGAAGGTCAGCAATACGCCTACACCATCACCGGTCAAAAGCGCTTAGAGAATGTCGAGCAATTTGAAAACATTCTCCTGCGCGTGAACACCGACGGTACTAAGGTGCGCTTAGCTGACGTCGCCCGCTTGGAGCTGGGTTCTGAAAGCTATCAGATCACCGCGACCGAAAACGGCCTCCCGTCGTCAGGTCTGGCCATTCGCTTAGCAGCTGGTGCTAACGCCCTGGATACCGCTGAGCGTGTTAAGGCTCTGATGAGCAACTTAGAGCAGTACTTCCCTGAGTGGATTACGCTGTCCTACCCATACGACACCACTGACTTCATTAAGGTTTCCATTAACGAGGTGTTCCACACCTTAATCGAAGCTATCGTCCTGGTAGTTTTGATTATGTACCTCTTCTTGCAGAACTTCCGCGCTACCTTGATCCCTTCGATCACGGTGCCAGTTGTGCTTTTGGGTACCTTTGCCATTATGTCGGTCTTGGGCTTCTCGATTAATACCCTGACAATGTTCGGCCTCGTGCTCGCGATCGGTCTGTTAGTTGACGACGCGATCGTGGTGGTCGAAAACGTCGAGCGTATTATGGAAGAGGAGCAGCTGCCGCCACGTCACGCCACGATCAAGTCGATGGACCAGATTACCGGTGCCTTAATCGGTATTGCGCTGGTACTTTCGGCGGTATTCATCCCAATGGCCTTCTTCGGTGGTTCGACTGGTGTTATTTACCGCCAATTCTCGATCACTATCGTTTCGGCGATGGTGCTCTCGGTCTTGGTTGCGTTGATCTTAACCCCAGCCTTGTGCGCCACTATGCTCCAATCGCTGGAGCAGCGTCAGGCCAAACCAAAGAATAAGCTGTTAGCAGCCTTATTTGGTTTCTGGGATAAGCTTATGACTCCACTGAACAAGTTCTTTGAACTGTTCAACCGTGGCTTTGAAAGCTTCTCCCATGGCTATCAAAAGCACGTGGGTAAGGTCGTACACCAGTTAAAGCGCCAAATCGTCGCCTATATCGTCATCTGTATCGCTTTAGGCTTCTGCTTCGTGCGCATTCCTTCGGCCTTCTTACCAAACGAAGACCAAGGTGTGCTCATGGCGATGGTCAATCTGCCTTCAGGTTCGACTGTAGAGAAGACCACAGCTGCTGTCACCAAGGTATCCGATTATTTCTTCACTAATGAAAGTGAGAATATCGAATCGGTCATGGCGATCACTGGCTTCGCCTTCTCTGGTGCCGGTCAAAACGCAGGTATGGCCTTCTTAAAGCTCAAGGATTGGTCGCTGCGTCAGCGCTCCGATCAGCATGCTGATGCGATTGTTAACCGCGCTTACATGCCACTGTTAGGCATCCGCGATGGTTTAGCCTTCGCCTTCAACCTGCCAGCTATTCCTGAGTTAGGTATCGCCTCGGGCTTCGATCTGTACTTGCAAGACAATGGTGGCGCCGGCCACGCAGCCTTAACCAAGGTCCGTCAAGACTATCTGTACGCCGCCCAGCAGTCTCCACTGTTGATGCAGGTACGTGCGAACGGTCAAGACGACCAGCCACAGTTCAAGCTCTCGATCGACTACGAAAAGGCCTTGGCCTTAGGTCTTAATGTTTCTGACATTAACACCACCTTGTCGGTCGCTTGGGGTTCGGCTTACGTCGATAACTTCATGGAGCGCAGCCGCGTTAAGAAGGTTTTCGTCCAAGCTGAAGCCGAAGCTCGTATGACCGAGCTTGACCTCAACAAGTGGTACGTCCGCAATGCCTCAGGTCAGATGGTACCGTGCTCGGCCTTCATCACCACCTCGTGGGATTACGGTTCGCCACGTCTGGAGCGCTTCAACGGTGTTGGTGCGATGAACATCCAAGGCGCACCTGCCCCAGGTGTCTCCACTGGTGAAGCGATGTTAGAGATGGAGCGTATTGCAGCTGAAGTCTTACCTCCAGGCTTTGGTATTTCCTGGACTGGCGTTTCCTTCCAAGAGCGTCTGTCTGGTACCCAAGCCCCACTGCTCTACTCGGTATCGCTCTTAATCGTGTTCTTATCGCTGGCAGCCCTGTACGAGTCGTGGTCGATTCCATTTGCGGTTATGCTGGTGGTGCCACTGGGCATTATCGGTGCGGTCTTAGCAGCGCTCCTCACCCAGTACGTACCAGTACAGACCGTCTTGAGTAACGACGTGTACTTCCAGGTAGGTCTGCTCACAACAGTGGGACTTTCGGCCAAGAACGCGATCTTGATCGTAGAGTTCGCCAAGGAGCTGTACGACAAGGGTTCGCGTCTGACCGATGCGGTCACGGAAGCGGCACGTATTCGTCTGCGTCCTATCATCATGACCTCGGCCGCGTTCATCTTAGGTGTGCTGCCACTGGCTATGTCCTCGGGCGCTGGTGCTGCCGGTCGTAACGAAATCGGTATCTGCGTTATCGGCGGTATGATTTCGGCGACGGTTCTGGCGATCTTCTTCGTTCCAGTCTTCTTCGTCTTGGTTATGAGATACTTCACCAAGTACATCCCAGCTGATCAAAAGAAGAAGATGGCTGAAGCCGAGGAAGCCCGCATCTTAGCGCGCCAGCAGCGTGCCTTAGAGGAAGCTGCGCGCAAGACGCCTCCAGCCAACTAAAGACCCCAAATGAGATCTGAGTGAATTAACAAAACGCTCAGTGATCATTAAAATAGACGGTATCTGTCGCAGCCTTCAGGCGCGGCGGGTGCTGTCGGCCACCAGCCCCGAGCCTATCGGCAAGCAGGCTTAGCGGCAAGCCCTCACGGGTGGTGGCACCAGCACTCTTGGTTGAGCCAAAACGCCAAGGTGCTGTTCCTTAAGGGCTCGCCCTTAAGGCGACATACCAAAAAATCCTTCAAAAAGCGCAGCGCAGCTGCGCTTTTTTATTGCCCGCCACCCAAAAAAAACTTGATGCCCGGCATAAAGTTCAACCCGCCCTACCCCACCTCCCCAATAACGTGATAAATTAGAAAAGGTAAACTTTAGTTACTGAACTAGACGAATTTTAGGCAAATTCTCGCTATTGCCAGTGGTTAATCATCATTTAGGGCTTTAGACCTACACTCCACTGATAAGCCAATATTGAGTGCCACCTAAGAAAACACTTCCAACCATCTTCGGTACATCAATATTTCAATATCACTACCGCATCGCTTATTACAGAGGAGCCTATGCTTTATATCTTAGAGGTAAGAGCTAAAAACGCGCTTTCCTATCCTTACTTGCATGTAAAGCTAGGACGAAACACCACTATCATTGGTCCAAATGATGCGGGCAAAAGCAATTTAATTCGCATTATCAGAATTGGCACAGCTGCATGTGATGACTCTATTTCGTTAAATGACATTTATGTCGCCGAAGGCGAAATACTTGATCAAACAAAATCAGCCATTATTGATATTAAATTTGAATTAATTTTAGACAATCAAACTCCGAAAGCATTAAGTCAAATTGAAATACTTTTAACCAGAGCCATTCCTAACTTAAGAACCTTTACTTCCCAAAGCAGCAGCAATATTGAATTTAGTATAAGAACCGAAGTTAAATACGATAGTTTTAGCAATAAAGGATCAGCTGAACACTTTCTTTTAAGAACATGGGGTGATTCAATTGATTCTGCAAATGTTTTATCACCAATACCTATTAATTCTAGCTTTAAAAATCTTTTCAATATCTTCCATATTGGCACTGAACGAGACTACATGTCATTAATTAATGACAGTAATTCATTATTATCACGCGCCTTCAATTTTATGGAGATTGAACCAGATACTAGATATGCACTTGCAATACTACTATCTAACATCAATCAAGCAATCATACAAGCAGCACCATCACTGCAAAAAATTCAAGCAAGTATGGAACCTATTGCACATACATTAGGTTCCAAAGGTAGCAGTATTGAAGTAAATGTAATTCCCACCACATTAAACAAAGCAATCAATACATTACAATTTATTTTTAAAAATGGTGCAGGTCCAAGTCTATCTCTGGATCAACATGGACTCGGCACTCAAACCTTCGGCATCTTTTTGGTATTAAGTGCTTATTTACATCAAGTTTATGAACACATAACAAATGCTGGATTCGATGCACTATTTTTAGCTCTATTAGAAGAGCCCGAATCACATACAGAACCAGCTGGGCATCGTAGAATTTTCAATTTTATTAATCAACTTAATGCCCAAACTATTGTCACCACTCACTCTCCATATTTTTTACAACAAGCAGATCTGTCTGATGTTATTCATATTAGTCTCGCAAACGGGCACTCAGAAATTCACCGCTTAGATCAAAATGAATTTACATCTGAGGAACTGAGTCGTATCAAGCGTGAAGTAATCAAAACACGTGGCGAACTCCTATTTACAAAAGTAATAGTATTTTGTGAAGGCATAACTGAATCAAATGCGCTTCCAATCTTTTGTCGTGAAGCTTTTGGAGATTTTGCATCAGAGATTCTTTTCGTTGATGTCGGTGGCGTAAAATATCGCGCATTCCTAAAACTGGCTAAAACATTTGGTCTCAACTGGTTTATCTTTAGTGATGGTGAACCTAGCACTATAAAATCTGTAAACAAGGCTGTTTCTGAAGTATTTGGTGCAGAATACCAAGAGCGTGAACTACGAACCGTTTTCCTTTCAGACGGCAACTGCTATGAGGAAGCGTTGCTCAGTGACGGGTACATGCCGCAAATGGTTGAGGCTATTAATCTGCTTGAACTTAATAACACCAACTACAAGAACAATCCAAACGAAGATTTTATTCTTGGTTATAAAGAAGCACAGCAAAAACAATTCAAAAAGCGTGTCAAAACAAGTGACATTTGCCCGACATGCCATCAAGCAATTTATACCGATGTTTACTACGATTATAGTGGTAATAATGGATATAAAAGAGCATTACTTGATTTTTGCTTAAAAAACAAAGCACGTCTAGCAGAACCAATTGCGGATGCTATTGTAGCCATGGCAGATAAAAGAAAAAGAATTCCGCCAAAAATCAATAATTTATTTACCAACATCACAAAAACATTATCACCGACCAATATCAACAACAATACTTCAGAACTCCAAATTACTTCAAGTTAAATTGATGTTTAACTTCGCAGAAAATAATTGATTTGCTAAAACTATTTAGCAATATTACATTACAATGGGAGCTTATTTATGAATTTAGTTCAGCAACAAGAGCGCATCGCTCAGCTCCAAGAAGGCTCTTTTCTAATCGACACCAACTTAAAAGAGCAGGATCTTAATAAGATCTTAATGGAACGTCTACAAAACTTACTTGAAGCTAAACCTCTGACAAAAGCACTGGTGTTATCAGGCAGCAATTTTGCCGCACGTAAATTAGAAGCTCTATTGTATCAAGCAAATTTTTTCAGAAGACTTGATTGCCGCGATCGTTATGAGGTACGTAGCTTAACCTCATTTTGTTGGAATTTCCTTTACATTTATTTTGAAGAAGCTGAATTGCCTTCAGATGTTGGGCTCTGTGAAAGTGAACAAGATCGCTTAACAATACTGAGAGATGCCATTATCTCTGATGAACAATTGGCAGAACATTTCGCTCAAAGCCCAAACAAAGAGACTCTCCTGAAGAAATTGGTTCAGGCTATATCACTATGTAAGAACAATGAATTAGATCCGTCCACTTATCGCGACATAGAGTTATTTCCTCAAATTTATCAAAAATATCAACAACAACTAGCAGATCGTCATGCAATCGACAAGGATGACGTTATTGCTCTTTACATCAAGATATTAGAAAATAATTCAAGGTTACGATATATTTATAATGGGGCTTACGAGTTTGTCATTGTACTGGAAGCTC
Source organism: uncultured Anaerobiospirillum sp. (assembly GCA_944390115.1). Taxonomy (GTDB): domain Bacteria; phylum Pseudomonadota; class Gammaproteobacteria; order Enterobacterales; family Succinivibrionaceae; genus Anaerobiospirillum. The sequence continues at coordinate 18,289 of CALXOW010000100.1, read as the reverse complement.
AATATTTAACTCAACTACAATATAAGCTTCTGAAAACATTATGCCTCGGTGAAACCAAGAACTTAATGATGATAGGAGATCTATCCTGTCCGATTTTTGGCATTAATGATGGTAACAGCAAGTTCATGGCTCAAGACTTTGTTGCCGACTTCAATCCAGTTATCTACCACCTCACTAAAAACGAAAAGCACTCGTTATTCAAAACTCAAAACAACGATAATTCACAACCAAGTTCCTTTAACGCGGTAAATTTCGCTTAAGCTACTCCTCCAACGCGGCTAGGCGCTATTGCGCAGGCCGCGTTGTCATTTCTGGAGCTCTGGTTCGAGCAGCTAAGCTCAGTGGCTTCAGGTGAGGGACTAACGCTAAAGGAATGGCGTGCTGATAAGCTTTGTCATGTCTTTGGGCACCGGCCATGCATTACGTTATGCTATTTGACTTGAAGCCTAGATTAGCGCCGACCGCCTCTTGGCCCGCAGCGGGGCGTGCCCAGAATATGACTTTAGGCTGCGCTTTTGGTCGATAGGGCCTTAGGAGATAAGCCGTATGGCAAGCTTTAACGTCAATGAGTCTCTTTTTGTCCTTGACCTTGATGACAACTCACCAAGCATCCTGCCGGTAGGCGAGATGCTGCCTGATGGCATCACTATCGAAGTCGATCGTGACCGTGGTGAGAACTACGCCTTCTATGTCAGCGCTGATGGCAAATACGATATCTTAGCCGCCCGTCCTGAGCTGGCCGAGCGCTGGGTTCAAGAAGGCTACTTAGAAAAGCGCATGCTGCAAATTCACTGCGATGACTCCGGCGAAATCGATTGCTATCTCTTAATTAGCCCTTGCGCCCATGTCTTAATGCGCCTGACCGATGTGCGCGTTTATCAAAGCCCGTACTACGCTCACGTTGTCGCCACCTGCATGTGGAATACCCGCCACCACGACCCATTTATCAATATGCGTGATGGCATCCTGTGCGAGCTCTACGGCGTGGTCCTGCCTACCTACACCAAGACCCCTAAGATCGCTGATGCCGCCCTCTTTAATAATGTCTTACGCGGGCAATACGATCCTGAGGACATTCGCCGCGATGATGACTTTGAGCCAGGACGCGCAGGCTTAAATGGCATGACCTTCAATGAGCTGATGACCTTACATGGTATGGAGTGCGACATGATCACCCCATACTTCCAGGTCGGCGAGCCCGTCGATGACTTCGTCCAGCTCGACCCTAAAGCCATTATCACCGGCCCATTAGTCTTAAAGGCCCAATACCAAGTCTTTGCTACTAACTCCGATGTCGTGCTGCTGGCCATGTCCCAAGCTTGGGCCGAGGAGTTAATTGCGCGTAATTACATTACCGCGATGGACTTAAAGTCGGTCTACGTCGGCCGCGAACAATTGCGCATCATTGCCCTGTCGCGCCGCTATGCTGTCGAAAGCTTAGGCCATCGCCACTTTGGCATTGCCGCTCCTGATGCTTACGCTCTGGCGGTCAATCTGCGCCGCGCCGTAGCTCAGCATCCAGAGAATGATCTGGAGCACGCTCTGTACTTACAAGAATACGGCTTAGTCCTGCCGACCCGCTTTGATGTCTTCGGCGCCGATGGCTCGATCAATCTGCCTGAAGGCCAGCTCGTCAACCAGGCGAGTGCTTTAGCTCAGGCTGATGCCATCATCACCGATGCGGTGCTCCATGGTCCTTTTGCTCAAGGCCCATTCTTGGATGAAGTATTAATTGCCTGCCGCGCCATCGTGGCCTCAGCGCAGTAGCCTCAGCGCAATCAACTGGGCAGACTTCTGGGGCTAGGCTACCTCCTTCTGTGGCGCTGCCCCATTTTGCCGAGGGCGCTAATATGCTATCTTTAGCGTTGAGCTAGCAAAGTTTGTTCTTTGGCGCATGCGCGCTCTTTCAATAGGTTTTGGTTATGAAGCAAATTGGTTTATTTTACGGCACCTACACTGGAACCACGGGCAATATTGCCAAGCGCATTGCCAAAGAGCTCGGTGAGGACAAGGTCGCGGTCCACAATATCTGCTGTGAAGGCGACAAGATGGCAGATTACCCACTGCTCATCATCGGCACCTCCACTTGGAGCGTCGGCGCGCTGCAAGAGGACTGGAATAATTTCATGCCTAAGCTCGAGAACATGAACTTTGAAGGCAAGATCGTAGCGCTCTTTGGTACCGGCGACCAAGTCAACTACCCTGACACGTTCTTAGATGGCATGGGCATGCTCTACGAGACTTTCCAATTCCGTGGTGCTAAGTTCGTAGGCTTCTGGCCAACCAAGGGCTATGACTTCACCAGCCCACTGCCGCTTTATAACCACGATAACTTCGTCGGCCTGGCTTTAGATGAGGACAATCAGCCAGAGCTGACCGATCAACGCATTAAGGAATGGTGCGCCTTAATTCGCCCAGCCTTCGGCTTAGAGTAAAGCACAAGCCCGAGAATAAGTTTAAGCCGGTGCATTGAGCGCCTCTTTTGCGCTCTGACCTCCTTTTTTGGGTTAAAGTTAAACTCAAAGGCCCCTGAGTGGTAACCGCAGCTGCGGTTAACGCTCAGGGGCCTTTGCTTTGGCCGCAATCTGTACTTTGGCCCTGTACTTTTTTGGCCCAACCAAGGAGGAAATAATGCCTATTTCCCTGCGCTTACGTGGAGTGCTCTTGAGGCACACCTTCGTCGTCGGCATCCTGCCTAATACCCAGCGCTGCTATGTGTTGCAACTAAGATGCTACCACGACGACTGCGCTCCGGAGGAGCCACTTCACCCCAACTGTGTCCTGCCGCCGCTGTCACCTGACCCTTCGGACTTAAGCACGCTCATCGAGCAAATGCGCTTAAATCCGGCGCTTCAGCGTGAGCTGCAACAGGCACAGCGTAACGAGGCCCCGGCTCAATGGTGCGGGGAGATGCGCCTGGTGTTCTTGGTGACCCCGCGCACCGAAGCCCCGTTAGAGCGCTTTCTCAATCGGCACTTCTGCGATCACTTGGTGGTAATCGATGGCTTTGCCATCGCCCATAATATCGACTACTCGCTCGTGGTCAATCAGCCGGTATCTTGGGGCAGAAGCTATAAGCAGTGGAACTACGACCACCTCGACCAGCGCGTGTACCGCGATCGCTACGGTTTAGCGATATTGGTACGCGCCATTGCACTCTCGCCTTTAGATGCGAGCTTTCGTCCCGAGCAGCCCTACCTCTTCTTTACCGCCAGCGACTGCCGTGTGCGCAATGTAACCACCATCCCAGCCACCGCAGCTACGCCTGAGGTTGCCGCACCGGTAGCCTTCCAGCACATGCTCCTTGGGCTAAACCGGTCCACTTACGACCTCAGCTTAGCTGAGCTCAGCGCCGCCGCTCTCAGCTCAGGCGCTCTGAGCGGCGCCAGCATGTGCCGTCAGAGCAGATCCGCCTAGCATAGCTTACTCAGCCTGGCGCTAAATGATTACAAAGCGCCAGCACTGGGCCGAGCTACCAGCAACCTCCAAGCTTGGGACAACACTAGGTTTGGAGGATGTTTTGCACTTTCATAGATACAACATATAGATAAGAAAAAAGACGCAATTGCGTCTCTATTCTTTATCGCCATTGTAGGTCTTGCTGGTGCGAAGAATGGGACTCGAACCCACACACCTTGCGGCACTAACACCTGAAGCTAGCGCGTCTACCAATTCCGCCATCTTCGCACAGCCACCTAATGGTGATCCCGATGAGAATCGAACTCATGACCGTCAGCTTCGGAAACTGATACTCTATCCAACTGAGCTACGGGATCACAAGCTCATCTGAGCTCATCAAGCGGGACGCATTATAGCAACGCACTTAGAGCTTGTGAAGCATCTGCCCTAAAAAATTTTGGCCACACGCGTTAATTTTCCGCTCCCAGGACTCTCCCCATCAAAACTCTTAAGTTCAAAGCGCATAAATATGCCATTTTATCCGCACCTAGGCAGGAGTGCTCGGTTTGGTGTAGCCCAGCATTAAAATTGATAACGCCGCTCCCCAAGCTACGGCTTCATGTTTTTGTCCCCAAATCTGTGGTACAAAGTGCCAGCACGCGGCCTTGGGTCACGCTGCCGTCCCGACCATTCTTCGAGTGAGCGAGTTTTGCTATGGCCTCTTATCCTGATTTTGCTTTTCTCCAGCTGCCACCCAGCGTCCAACAAGAACAATTGGAGCGCTTTAAAGGCATCTGCGCTCTCTACGGCTTTGAAGGCTTCTTGCGCCTGCAAAATGCCCATGTCGTGGTCTTAGGCAATGGTGGTGTGGGCTCATGGATTGCCGAGTCGCTGTGCCGTACCGGTGTCGGCGCTATTACCTTGCTCGACTTCGACACGATCGAGCTCTCTAACTCCAATCGCCAGCTGCACACCTTGAGCACGACAATTGGCGCAGGCAAGGCGCAAACCTTGGGCGCACGTCTGTGTGCGATCAATCCTTATCTCAAGCTCAAGACTCTCGAGGTGCAGCTCACCAAGGACAACGTAGCCCAACATTTAGCCCAAGCTCTGGGCACGAGCACTGAGAAGTTACTCGCCTGCCGCGCCACCCCACTTGAGACGATCGCCGAACCTCAAGCCTTGGCCCAACAACATCTGAAGGCGCTCTATGAGGAGCACCTGACCGTCTGCCCGCAGACGGGCTTGCCGCTTAATGTCTATGTTGCCGAAGCGATCGATGATCTCTTTGCTAAGGCCAGTGCGGTGGACTTACTGCACCGCGCGCAAATTCCACTGGTAACCTCGGGCGGCGCGGGTGGCCGCATTGACCCGTCCCGCGTACGCTTGGGCGATGTCAGCAGCGCTAAGGGCGATCAGCTGATCAAGCGCTTGCGCACCGAGCTGCGCCGCAATTACGGCTACCCTAAGGGCGCGGATGATGCTCAGAAAAAGGCCAAGCCAAGTAGTGAGCGCTTTAACATTTGGTGCAGCTACTCTGATGAAAAGCCGCTGCGCGCCCACGACCGTGCCCTCTCAGATCGCACCCCCGATGAGCTCGGCCTTGAAGCCACCCCGTCTTTACCCGCCTTTGGCGCCTCAGTTACGGTGACCGCTACAGCGGGATTATTACTTGCATCAGTTATAATAAGATGGATTGTGGGTGAGCGCGTCTAAGGCCAAAATAAGCCAAAGTTGGGGGCACAAAGAGCCCCTGCTGTGGGGACAAAAAAGCCCCGCTTGGAGCACCCAGACGCACTTATTTTCTTTTTTCTTTTTTGCTTGTTATTACGCCAGCGCAAGCTCGGTATTGTGCAGTGTGTGAGGCCAAAGTATGTCAGGACAGCACTCGATGATTGATGAGAGCACACGAACTTACCTCAAAAGTAAGTTACCTGAGTACTTACGCGCCCATGGCATTGATCCAAGCCGCAGTTTTACCTGCCTCAACCCGCAGCATCGCGACTTGGGGCAGAGCATGCACTATAACCCTCAGACCCAAACGCTCGATTGTCCCCAGTGCCAAACGCGCTACGACATCTTCGACTTGGTGTGCCTGGAGCATAACCTGCCCAGCCTTGCGGCGGCCGTTAACTACCTGTACGACCAGTACCTAGGCGCTGAGCAGATGCCAGAGGTCGCCCCTCAGGCCGAGCGCCCGAGTGCCCCTGCGGTAAAAACCCATAACGTCAGCGATTTTGACCTCGACCTTGATAATATCAATAGTCTGTCCGACGACTTCTTTGCCGGTGTCACCACCGTAGCTCCAAGCGCGGTCCGAACCTCAAATCGGAGCATCTTACCTAAAGCTCAGCCCGCACTGGATTTTGGGATCGAGGCCGTGCCTCCGGCCCAGAACCCTAATTTGGGCATTACCCCGGTACCGCCGCAAGCGCCGCAAACTCCTAGCCCGATGGGCGGTTTTGACCCTTTTAGCCCAGTGCAAACTACCAGCGCTCCGTCCCGTCCAGCCCCCAAGAAAGCACCTTTAGGCGATGTGCGCGTGATGGGCCCGATGAACGGCGCTTCGCAAGGCATGCCAATGGGGCAAGGCCTGCCTATGGGGCAAGGTATGCCTATGGGGCAAGGTATGCCAATGGGTCAAGGCTTACCTTTAGGACAGCCGCTTAAAACCGCACCGATCGGCACCGGTCGTAACGACCCTTTCTCCGATCCGGACTTTATCAAAGCACAACAGATCAAGCCGACCTTTGTCGAACAGATAGCCCCTCCAACTGCTCCTCAGCACACGGGGCCATCTTACGTGCAACCTGGAGTGCCCGAGGGCGATCGGCACAGCAAGCTCAATCCGCCTAATGTGCGCGATCTCGACCATATTGAGCTCAGCCCTGAGGAAATCGAGCGCCGTACTGCTGAAATTTGGGGCAAGCCTAATGAGAAAAGAGCCGAGCCTGAGCCCGAGCCACAGTCCTATACCATTCCTAAGAACTCGCCTTATGTCGGCGCGGGAGTGCAAGCTAAGTCCTTAGATCCGGTCAAGCGTCAGGCCCAAGAAGCTGATGCCTCCAGCCCTGAGGTGGAGATGCCACTGCGCAACCCGACTGCGCCTTCGACCCTGATCAATGGCAAAGCCTTTGATTTTGAAAAGAAGAGTGCCGCCGAGGTGCAATCAGGCATCCGCGATGTCATGAGCCGCAATCCGCCGGTACCACAGCGTGACAGCACCGGCGAAGTTCACACCTCGATCACAGCCAGCACTCCGCAGGCTGCGGCTGCGCTCAACCCATTGCGCACGAGCGCCCAAAGCAATGGCCCCAGCACTTTGATTCAGCGCAGTGCCCCAGTCACGGCCGCTCCAGCTGCTGACACCAATAACCCTTACGCCAAGGCCTTTGCTGCGCTCAACGCCACTAACGAAAACACCACCCGTATTTCGGGCTATTCTTCGGCGCTACATGGCAATCAACCGGCGCAAGCTCCGACGGTCAACACGATGATCAGTAGCGAGCCCGTGGCACAGCCGAGCAACTCGGCTAAGGGCAGTGTCTTTAACCCGAAGGCCCCTGGGACCACGGTCTTTGGTTTGGACGCCCAGCGCCACACCTCGACCTTGATGAGTGACAATCGCGGTCGCGTCTTGACCGATGATTTTGGCCATCGCGTCCACGAAGATGAAATCAGTGCCGCCAAAGTCGCCGCCGCACGCAGCGCAACCTTTGACTTCCTGCACCCCAATAAGGCAGCAGCACCAGCAAGCGCCGACGCCAGCAGCGCTGTAGCAGCCAATACTGCAGCAGCAAGTACCGCCGCTGCGAGCACCGCAGCTACCAGCACTGCCGCTGTCAGCGCCGTCGCTACCAGTGCCGTAGCCACACTCGCCCCAGAGGACACCAGCTCCATCATCTTAGGTGCTACGGTGGCCACCGAGGCACCTGAGGCCGCCGCGCACCCAGCGGCCGTCCCGGCTTCCGTGCAAAAGGATATTAAGGCCTTAAACCAAGCTGCCAACGCTATTTTCTCGGCCCTGAGCGTTCCTGAGAGCAGTGCTCAGAGCGTGCCTGAGTCTAATTCGGCTGCGAGCGCTGCACACACGCCTCCAGCTGCGTCTGGCCCTCAGGCCGCCCCACAGGCGACGCCTGCCGCACAGCCAGCCTCTGCACCGCAACCAGTCGCAACAGCGCAGTCTGCCGCCGCTGCCCAGGCCACTGCTACCCCACAACCTGCAGCCGCACCGCAACCAGTAGCCACCGCGCAAACTGCTGCCCCACAGCCTACGGTCGTAGCCGCGCCAAAGCCCGCGCTCAACTCGGCCGCTCAGCCTACTGCGACCCCGGCCGCAGCGGTGACGGCTGTTTCACAGCCTCCAGTGGCCACCATGGCTACGCCGAAGAAGGTTAAGCCGGAGTTCTTTGCCGCTGAAGAAGCTGAGACCAAGATTTTAGAGGTCAACCCACTCGAAGAGCGCCCGCACAGCAGCGCCCCTGAGCTGGCCCCGCTCTCCCATGATTTAGATCTGCCTGACGTCGCCAAGTTAGATGAAATTGACTCTGACTTTGAGGATGATTTAGAAAGCTCCGAAAATCCGCTGGCACCTACCAGCCATAAGGATCCGGGCTTTACCTTAAGCGAGGACGATCTCGAGCTGGAAGCTCCCCCTAAGAGCGTCGATGCCTTCTCGACCTTAACGGCGACCGCTAATGCGCGCCACCCGCAGGCTGGCCTCAAGGCACCCGGCACCCCATTTGCGCCCGCGCCAACGCCTAAGTCGACCCCGGCTCTGTCAGCGCCTAGCGTGTCGGCCCCAGCCGTACCAGCGCCTAACCTGCAGGCCCCGGCTCCTGCCGCTCCGACCGCAGCCGCACCTGCCGTGCACGGGGGTGACGTGGTGTTAGTGCCTCAGAGCGCAGCGGTGCTGCCAACCCAGCTTAAGGGTACGCTCAGTCACTACTTGCAGCGCTGCAAGGACGCCGTGGGCGCCTGCGGCTACTTTGCCGCTCAAGGCCTGAGTGCGACCTTGATTGAGCGCTATAGCCTGGGTTTTGACCCGTCCTATCGTGTCGAGAGCACCTTTACCCCAGGCTCTATGGAGTCATGGCAACCGCAGTTATGGCAAGCAGCAATTATCCCGCTCAATGAGGACAGCTACGTCGCCCTGGATATCAACTCGGTCGATCCGCTCCATCCGGATAAGCGCTATGTCGGCCAGGAACGCTGCTTTAACCTCAATATCTTAAGTGAGGTCTCAGGCCCGCTCTTGGTGTGCGCCAGTGAGTTAGATGCTCTGGCCCTATTGAGCCTCAACGTACCGGCGATTGCCCTGGGCGCCCCGCAACATGCGGGGGTACTCTTAGATGCCCTCCTCAACAGCGAGGTGAGCGCCAGCCATCTGTACTTGAGTCTGCCGCAAGAACCAGGCTGGAATGAGGTGCGCGATTTCTTGCTGCGCGAGCTTAGTAGCCGCCAAATCGCCGTTCATGCCTTGGACCTGACCTACTCTTATGGCAGCATCGCCCAAGCTTTAAGCCAAGATCCGCAAAGCCTGAACCAGAAGCTTAACCAGCTGACTCAAATCAGCGATGTCACCTTGCAGACGGCGCTCACCCCGCAGACTCTAGCCCCTAATCACTTAGTGTTAAGCCTGGAGGCCTTAGCGCGCCTTGAGCTCTCGCCGATGATGTACGCCATCTCAAGCCCGGCGGTCGCGCTCTCGCGTTTGGTGTTAGCCAGCCTGATTGAGAACAAGCAAAATGCCATTCTCTACGCGGGCTCAAAGATGCAGTGGCAGATGATCTGCTCCTTGCTCACCTTTAATTTAACGCAATACGGCCCAATGGCAGGCTACCAGGCCCGCCTGTTGGAGCTCCCGGTGGAGCAAAGCGCCGCGATGCTCGAGGCCACCTTGAACCACGGCTTAGTCGCCGCGCGCTTAAGTGGCATGGCTCCAACCTTAATGGTCGACACCTTTGCCTTTGACCACGGCATGTGCGCCCAGCTCTCACCGCGCCTGGCGCAACTTGCCACCGAGTTCCAAGTGCCGGTCGTGGTCTGGTGCAGCTTTGAGCAGCAGAGCATCTTTGAGGGCAATGCCTTGCAGACCTTGGCCATCAACCAAGGTAACGACAATGAGCTGATCTTTACCACCCTCGACAGCTCGTGCCGCCTGCACTCCTTCTCGACCAAGCAGGGCTAGCCTCTGGCTCGCCTCAGGCTAGCCCACAGGCTCATGAGCCCGGCTAGCCTGTCCAGCGGTCTCGGCAGCTTACTTAGCAGGCTCCTGAGCGATTAGGTCCACGAGGACGGTGCTGAAATCGTCCTCGTCGGCCTGCTCTTGCGCTTGGTGCACGCAGTGGTGGAAGAGCCGGGCTAGGCGCGCGATATCGTTGTCCTCAAGGCGTGCTTTGAGCGCCGTAAGCACAGCTGTAACCGCCGCAAAGCCGCAGCTCACCACTAAGCTTACGTCCTCTGAGTCAAACTCCAAGGCCACGCGCGAACGGGCAAAGGCCGCAGGCTGCGCTATCAGGCGCTCCAGTTCCACTGACCAAATGAGCAAGTAGTGGCCCTGACCATAGCAGCGGTCAAAACAAATGAGCTCCTTGTTGCGCGCAGTGCGCACTCTAAGCTTGAGCTTATCGACCACGACTACGACTGCCGCCCCCGGTCTCATATTAGGCACCGAGTACTCATTGCCCTCAAAACTAATGCGCCCGAACTGGTTGACCTCAGCTTGATGCACGGTTGCACGGGGAAAGTCCGTAACCCGCGCATTGAGCGGCGCCAGGGCTTGCAGCGCCCGCGCTAAATTACGCGGCAGCGCGGCGTGTGCTTTAAACCATGCGGACAGCGCCTCTTGGTTGCCGCGTACTAAACCCAACAGCTCATCCCAGTCAGCAAGGGTCAGGCCTTGGGCGCTGAGCAACAGCGCGTGCAGCTCATCATTGAAAGCGTCGCTATCACCGCGATAGACCAAATCTGAGGCCATCACATTAAGCGCACACCAATCAGCGCCGGTTGGGCCCGGCGCCCCCAGTGAGACTAAAGATCCTAAGGCCAGCTTGAAGTTCATAAAGTCGGTGGTAAAGGCACAGACTTGCCCTTGGTGATCGTAGGTCACCAGAGAATTACCCCGGCCTAAGACCGTTTCATAATCACGCAGTGGCCGCGTAATCAGAGGCTCAAGCGCAACGGCGGACAGCGCTAAATGCTGCGGCAAGCCCCGTAAACGTGCGCTCAGTACCTGTAGTGCTTCGACCAGTCCCTCAAAACTCGGGCCGGGCAGGACATAGCCTAGGGTCAGCGGTACTTGCGGCAGGCTCAAGGTCAGCAAACATTGCTCGAGCGTACCGCTAGGGGTCTTGAGTGTCACCGGGCGCAGATCAAGGTACAGCGTGCCCCATGCCGCAGGCTCCTCGGGGGTCTTGACCCGCGCTAAGCCGTCCACCAGCAGCGCGACCAGGGGCTGCGCTAAGGCCGGAGCTACTTTCAGCTCTTTTGCTAGCTCGGCGCTCAGCTTAGGACGCGCCCGCTTGAGCACCTTCCAGCCATATTTTTGGTCGATATAGCGCGCCGCTGACGTAAGTAAGGGCTGAGCTGGCCCTGGCGGGAGGCTTTGCACCAATAAGCTTGCCGGCTCTTTAGCCTCAGGCGTGAGCGTCGCCCGTGGGCCTGACTTTTTTGTGGTTTGCTTAGGTAACGGCCGCTCGTCACAGACCCAGCGGCGAATAGTCAGGACACTGTGCCCGTACTTGCGCTGCAAATCATTTAAGCTCAACCCGGCCTGATAATCAGTCCGTAACTGTAATACCCGCGCCCGTGATAGCATCCTGCCACTCCCCCTAAAAAATCAGGACGATCATTGTACAATGCGCGCCGATGAGGTTGTTGTTAGGAGGTGATTTTATGGCGATGCAACTTAATGCCGCCCAGCTTGAGGCGGTACAGTACACCTCAGGCCCTTGCCTGGTGCTGGCCGGCGCGGGCTCAGGCAAGACCCGTGTCATCATCACCAAGATTGTCCACTTGCTGCGCAACAACTTAGCGCAGGCCCGTGAGATCTTGGCCGTCACCTTTACCAATAAGGCCGCCGCTGAAATGCGCGAGCGTATCGCGCGTGAGGTCGATGAAAAGACCGCCTCTGAACTTACGATCTGCACCTTTCACGCCTTAGGACGCATCATCTTAAAGGAGCAGGCCGCACGCTTGGGCCTGGGGCGCAACTTCTCTATCTTTGATGAGACTGATACCTTCAAGAGTATCAAGAACATCCTGACCACCGACTTCCCAGGCCTGGCGCAAGACGCCTCCCGTGAGTACATCGAAGATCTGTGCAATCGCATTTCGCTGTACAAGGGTGCCTTAAAGACCCCTAAGGTCGTGCAAAAGGAAGGCGGCGATCCCCTCATCATCGATATTTATCAGAAGTACACCAACTACCTGCGCGCCTGCAATGCGGTCGACTTTGACGACCTGCTCTTTATCCCGACGCGCTTGCTATTACTCGACGAGGCCACGCGCACCCAATACCAAGCGCGTTTTCGCTATATCTTGGTCGATGAGTACCAAGACACCAACCAAACCCAGTACATCTTGCTCATGTGCCTAGTCGCGAGCAACCAGCGCTTTACCGTAGTGGGCGATGACGATCAATCGATCTACTCGTGGCGCGGCGCCCGCCCCGAGAATATCAAGCAACTGACACAGGACTTTCCGGATTTAAAGGTGATCAAGCTCGAGCAAAACTACCGCTCGACCGCGCGCATTCTGCGCTGTGCCAATTCCATCATTGCGCACAATCCGCATATCTTTGAGAAAACCTTGTACTCAGCGCTGCAAGAAGGCGCCAAGATTCGAGTGGCCTACTGCGATACCAATGAGTCCGCCTGCGAGTACGTGGCCTCGGAGATTATGGGCCATCGCTTTGATCACAAGACCTCGTGGGGCCACTATGCCATCTTGTATCGCTCCAACTCTCAAGCGCGCGATATGGAAAAGGAACTGATGGCGGCCCACATCCCATGCAAGGTCACCGGCGACACCTCCTTTTTCTCGCGCATGGAGGTCAAGGACATCCTGGCCTGGTGCCGCTTTTTAACCAATCCTAAGGACGATGCCGCCTTTTTGCGCGTGATCAATGTGCCCGCACGTGGCATTGGCGCCCAGACCCTCAAGGCTATGACCAGCACCGCCCATCAATACCAGCGTTGCCTCTACGATTGCATTTGCTCCAAGGAGTTCTACGCTCAGCTCAATGTGCAGCAATCAGGCGCGGTGATGGGCTTTTTAGGTCTCTATGTCGACTTGCGCCAAATGCTGCTGCGCGGCCAAGACCAAGAGCTGTGCTCTACCTTGCTCGAGCGCTTGGGTTTTCGCGAGTACCTGCGCGCCGAAAGCTCAGAGCAAGCATATGAGTGGAAGCTCAAGAACGTCGAGACCGTGATGAGCTGGATTAGCGAACTCATCGCCGGGACCAAGGGCGAGCCGCTGCACTTTGGCGAGGCGGTCGAGCGCTTGGGCTTACGCGAGATGATGGAGCAGCGCGACGATGACGAGGAAGGCAATGCAGTCCAGCTTATGACCTTGCACGCGGCCAAGGGCCTGGAGTTCCCATTTGTCTTCTTACTGGGCATGGAAGAGGGCATCCTGCCCCACCGCACCTCCATTGATGAGAACAATATCGAAGAGGAGCGCCGTTTAGCCTACGTCGGCGTGACCCGCGCCCAAACCGAGCTGACCATGGTGGTAGCCCGCGCGCGCAAGGTCGGCGCCAATCTCAACGCCCAAGAGCCCAGCCGCTTTATCGCCGAAATGCCCGAGGCCGACCTCGAAATCGTGGAGGCTGGCGCCGCGCGCGAGCCTGCGGCCAATGAGCACGGCCTCAACCGCGCGATCGAGGACCTCGCCGCCCTGCTCACCTCATAGCCCCTCAGCCCCCAGGGGCTACCGGCACACTCACTGGGCACGGTGAGCTGGGCACGGTAAGCCCCACAGGCGCCGCTTTGCAGTTAAATTGTGGCGCTGCCCTTAAGTTGGCCCACGCAAGGGGCGTTGTGTATCTATCTTGAACCATTTTTGTGATAAGTATGGGCTTTTTGCCCTGAAGCGGCGCGAAAAATGGGATCTTGGGCGCGCCCTCAGGTCCCCGTTTTTGGCGGCCCCTAGAAAACGCGCTATATTAGGGGGTTAGTGGGACGCCCATCGGGCGGGCCTGTTCACGTATTTTTAGCACCCTTAGCTGATGAGAGGAGATGTCATGCTAAAGAACGTCAATCCAACTACGACCAAGGCTTGGAAGGCACTGGAAGAGCACTTTGCTCAGACCAAGGGTCGTACCTTAAAGGAGCTCTTTGCCGCTGATCCTAAGCGCTTTGAGGAATTTTCCTTAAGCGTCGGTGACGGCGATATCGTAGTTGACTATTCCAAGAACCTGATTGATAAGAAGACCCTGTCCTTACTCCTTGATTTAGCTAACGAGTGTGACGTCAAGGATGACATCGTCGCTATGTTCCAGGGCGATAAGATCAATCGCACTGAGGACCGTGCCGTACTGCACACCGCCTTACGTAACTTCTCGGGCGAGCCAGTAATGTTAGACGGCGCTGACGTTATGGTCGACGTCAAGGCCGTTCTGGCTAAGATGAAGAGCTTCTGCGAGCGCGTCATCTCGGGCGAGTGGAAGGGCTACACCGGCAAGCCAATTACTGACGTGGTCAATATCGGTATCGGTGGTTCGGACTTAGGCCCTTGCATGATCACTGAGGCCTTAACCCCATATCACAACCACTTAAAGAGCCACTTTGTCTCCAATATCGACGGCACTCAGATCGCTGAGACCTTAAAGAAGCTCAATCCTGAGACCACCTTATTCTTAATTGCCTCTAAGACCTTCACCACCTTAGAGACGATGACCAATGCCCACACCGCCCGCGACTGGTTCTTAAAGAGCGCCGGTGATATCAAGCACGTCGCTAAGCACTTCGTCGCCTTATCGACCAATGCCAAGGGCGTCAGCGAGTTCGGTATCGACACCGACAATATGTTCGAGTTCTGGGACTGGGTTGGTGGCCGTTACTCCTCGTGGTCGGCTATTGGCCTGTCGATCGCCTTAGCTTGTGGCTACGACAACTTCGAGCAGTTCTTAAAGGGCGGCTACGAGATGGACTGCCACTTCAAGAGCGCCGACTTTGAGCACAATATCCCAGTACTATTAGCCTTAATCGGCATTTGGTACAACAACTTCTACCACTTTGCCACCGAGGCAATCTTACCTTACGACCAGTATATGTACCGCTTCCCTGCTTACTTCCAGCAGGGCAATATGGAGTCCAATGGTAAGAGCGTTGACCGTGACGGCAACAAGGTTACCTATGAGACTGGCCCAATCATTTGGGGTGAGCCAGGCACCAATGGTCAGCACGCCTTCTATCAGTTAATTCACCAGGGCACCAAGGTCATCCCATGTGACTTCATTGCCCCAGCTCGCACCCACAACCCAATTGGCGATCACCACGTCAAGCTCTTATCGAACTTCTTTGCCCAGACCGAGGCTTTAGCCTTTGGTAAGACCAAGGAAGCGGTTGAGGCCGAGTTCCTCGCCAAGGGCAAGACCTTAGATCAAGTTAAGGACGTAGTACCATTCAAGATCTTTGAGGGCAATCGTCCAACCAACTCGATCTTAGTCAAGGAGATCACACCACGTACCTTAGGTATGTTAGTCGCCCTCTACGAGCACAAGATCTTCGTCCAAGGCGCTATCTGGAACATCTTCTCCTTCGATCAATGGGGTGTTGAGTTAGGCAAGCAGCTGGCCTTAAAGATTATCCCAGAGCTCGAGAACGACGAGACCATCACCTCGCACGATTCCTCGACCAACGGCTTAATCAACGCTTACAAGAAGCTCAAGTAAGCCCCACGCGGTAAAACCTAATAACAGGTTCTACCCCAATAAAAAAAAGAGGCCCCGGCGTTGCCGGGACCTCTTTTTTTATTGCGCCTCGTCCGAGACGTTCAGGCTGGGTTCAAGGCTGAAAGCCTAAGAGCACCTAGTGCACAAAAGTGCGCACAAAGGTGATAGCCTGGTCAAACCACTGCGCTAGGTAATCATCCACAACGCTAAAACCAGGTTCGACCTCCTCGCGCGCCAAGGAGCCTCCGTGCGGACCGCGCGCGAAAATGTGGAGCTCACATGGGCAGCCGTGCTGCCACAGGGCTTGCGCCATGACGAGGGAATTGCCCACGGCCACGCCTTCATCGGTGGCGGTGTGCCAGATGAACATCGGCGGGGTATCGGCCGTGACATTGCGCTCGCACGAGTAACGGACCCAGTCTTGCGGGTCAGCGCTGCCGGTAAAGCAGCCAAAGGTGACCGCATGCGCAAGCTTTGGGTCGGAGCTGATCACCGGATAGCTTAAGATGACGCCATCAGGACGCAACAGTGTGCCCGATCCCAGATCAGAGAGCTCTTCTGAGTCGTACCGGGTCGCCATGGTGGCGGCTAAGTGACCACCGGCTGAGAAGCCACAGAGCACAATCTTGTGCTCACTAAAGCCCAATTCTGGGCGCGTGCGCAGCTCCTTAATCACCGAACCTACGACGTGCATTACCTCGAGGCCCACGCCCTTACCGGGCACCGCCTCTTCGTACAAGCGCACTGGGTAATCGATCACAAGGGCGTCAAAGCCAGCACGGGCAAAGAAGCGGCCCACGATATTCTCTTCACGATAAGAGCAAAACTCGTAACCACCACCCGGCAAAACCAGTACTAAGTACTTCGTGGCAGCTTGAGGCTTGCCTTGCGCGCACGCTAAAAACAGATCGAGCTTACGCCCAGCGCTTAACTCCAGCGTGCCATCGGACGGCACCGCTGTTCTCATCCACTCAAGCTTTTCGGCATAAAATTTTTGCTCTTCAGGGGTCATAAAATCTCCTAATGCACAAAGGTCCGGATAAAGGTGAGCGCGCGCTCAAACCATTGGGTCAGATAATCATCGACCATATCAAACTCGCCCGGATCGACCTCATCGCAGGCCAGGCTAACACCATGGCGGCCGCGCGCCAGGACACAGAGCTCGCAGCTGTTGCCATGCTGCCACATGGCCTGCGCCATTGAAAGCGCATGCTGTACCGGCACTTGCTGGTCGGTGGCGGTGTGCCAAATAAACAGCGGCGGGGTATCGGCTGTGACATTACGCTCGCACGAATAAGGCGACCAATCCTGAGGGTCGGCACTGCCGGTGCAGCAGGTGAAGGTAGTACCGCGATTAAGCTGAGGGTCAGCGCAGATCACGGCATAGCCTAAGATCGCGCCATCTGGGCGCAAGAGGGACGCTGGACCTAAGTCCGCCAGCTCGGCCGAACCATAAAGGGTCGCCATGCTGGCCGCTAAGTGACCACCGGCCGAGAAGCCGCACAGAATGATCTTATGGGAGCTAAAACCTAAATCTTCACGGGTACGCAGCTCCTTAATCACCGTGGCCAGCAGGCGCCGCGCCGCCGCGCCCACCCCATGGCCTACGGCCTCAGTAACGGGCACGGTTGGATAGTCGATGGTGATGGCGTCAAAACCGGCGCGGGCAAAGAAGCGCCCGACAATGTGATCCTCGCGATAAGAGCAGAAGCGATAGCCGCCACCAGGCAGCACCAGTACCAAGTACTTAGGATCAGATTGAGCCTTGCCTTCGGCACTGGCTAAAAACAGATCGAGCTTGCGCCCGTCGCTTAACTCAACCGTGCCATCAGCGGGCACCGCCTCAAGCATCCACTCATGCTTCACGGCAAAAAAGTCTTTTTCCTCGGAGGCCATACTTACTCCTTTTCTTTCCTCTCTATCAGCCACCCAATGCGCTCAGCCTTGGGCCACGCACTGGGCACAAGCCGCACCCAGCACGGCCGAAAGCCGCATAGAACCTTGCTTCTGCGGGCTTTGGTGTGAGGTTAGAATAGAAAGATCGGGCCCTAAAAACAAGCACTTGCTGGGAGCTGTTACAAATTAAATCTTGCACCAAATTTGGCATCTCTTCTGCTGCACGGCTTGAATCAATTTAGTCGACAAGCGATTTGGCTGCTTCGCCATATAATCATGTAAATCGAATTTTATTGATAGCGGTGGCTAAAGTTTTATTTATCAAAATTTCTAATTAAAACAAACAGCCAAGCTGTCGGCGTACGGCTGTTTTTTGTATTTATTGTAAATTCATAAAATTTAGTATCTCTCATATTGGTTATTTTTATATAAAATAAAGTTGTCAAAAGGTAAATATAAAATCAATAATTTATCTTTCTTTTGTCAAAAGTAATTTAACACAAATCTCATCTTTTAAAATGAATTTGATGGCATAAAAATTGCTTTAACAGAGATAACTATGTCTAAGCATTGACACAGTGCACATTATTCTTAGTTCAAGGAGGAATGCGATTTTGGCCCAGGCATCAAGAACTTCAAGTGACGTAGATAGTGTCCTGTCCCCTATGGACAAGGACAGCTTAAGCGTGCCTGAAGGGGATGCTTCCGCCCAAACTCAAACTGGCCCGACCGCAAAAGAACCATCTGACGCGACTCCGGTACACAATGCCAGAGCGGTAAACGATATCGTAGAGTCGGCCCCCGCCAATGATGCGATCCC
This sequence comes from uncultured Anaerobiospirillum sp., assembly GCA_944390115.1. Classification (GTDB taxonomy): domain Bacteria; phylum Pseudomonadota; class Gammaproteobacteria; order Enterobacterales; family Succinivibrionaceae; genus Anaerobiospirillum. The sequence goes on along the minus strand of CALXOW010000100.1, from coordinate 275 downwards.
TTACTTCATTCACATCAATGGTATTAAGGGTCTTGGTACCATCGCAACCAGTCCTGAATTAGCCACACCTGCGCCGTACGAGCAGACGCCTGTACGCATTCATAACCAATTTATTAAGCAAAGCATCATTTCTCCTTGCGATGTTGCGCTGATTGAGACCGGTTCGGCACTGGCTAATACTCGTACTACCTCAAAGCTCCTTGCGCACTCAGAGCAGCTTGCCGCCCTTATTCCCAATAACGTTTACCAGTCATGTGCCCCAAACGATATTGAGT
>CALXOW010000099.1 GCA_944390115.1 uncultured Anaerobiospirillum sp. | reverse complement strand
GCGCTTGTACGCAACATATCTTCTGAGTGAGCTCATTTTACACAACCCCCCAAGAAATTAAGATGCGGGAGCCCTGGCACAAGACCTGACAAAATGGCGCAATTAAGCTAGAATGAGATGTTTGCTTGGGCCAAAGACAAGCCCAGCAATGATACGGCCAAGAAGGTTGCAGGCAAGCCAAAGGCTAAATGCCAAGAACTCAAACGCCAACCAACCTTATTGTGTGACGCTCGTAGATCTAGAGAGATAAAGATGCCTAACAATGTCGTAGTGCTCGGTACCCAGTGGGGTGACGAAGGTAAGGGCAAAATTGCCGATCTGTTGACCGTCAATGCGGATATCGTGGTTAGAAGCCAAGGTGGCAATAACGCCGGTCACACCCTCGTTGTCGGCGATAAGAAGGTCGTGGTACGTTTAGTTCCATCAGGCATTCTGCACTCCTCCAGTCTCTGCCTGATCGGTTCGGGTGTAGTCGTTTCGCCTGAGGCTTTATTTGGCGAAATCGCTGAGCTCAAGGCTTCGGGTATCACCGACGCTGAGTCGCGTATCAAGATTTCGGCTGCTTCCTCGCTGTTATTACCAATTCACGTCGCCATTGATAAGGCTTCGGAGTTAAAGCGTGGCAAGAACGCGATTGGCACCACCGGTCGTGGTATTGGTCCTTGCTATGAGGACAAGATTGCCCGTCGTGGTCTGCGCGTAGGCGACCTCTACGATATGGAGGTCTTCAAGGAGAAGTTACAGGCTCTGCTTGACTACCGCAACTTCACCTTAAAGCACTACTTCGGCGCCGAGGAAGTGTCCTTTGACTCGATCTTAGAGGGCATTATGCAGGTTCGTGAGCGCCTGCTGGCGATGGTGGCCGACGTTTCGGCGATCCTGGCCGATGCCCGCAAGAGCGGCAAGAAGATCTTATTTGAGGGTGCTCAGGGTACCTTCCTGGACATCGACTATGGCACCTACCCATATGTCACCTCCTCGAACACGGTCGCAGGTGGCTGCTGCACGGGTTCCGGTGCTGGTCCACGCCACATCGAATATGTCTTAGGTATCTGCAAGGCTTACACGACCCGCGTTGGTGGTGGCCCATTCCCAACTGAGCTCAACGACGAGTTAGGCGAGCATATCCGCAAGGTCGGTGCTGAGTTTGGTGCGGTTACCGGCCGTCCACGCCGTGTGGGCTGGTACGATGCCGTTGCCATGCGCCGTGCCGTCGACATCAACTCGCTCTCGGGCTTAGCCTTAATGAAGATTGACGTCTTAGACGACTTAGACGAGCTCAAGATCTGCACCGCTTACCGCTTAGAGGATGGCTCTGAGAGCCTGCTGCCACCACTTGCTGCCTACGAGTACTCCAAGGTCACTCCAATCTACGAGACCATGCCAGGCTGGAAGTCTTCGACTGTGGGCATCACCAAGTTTGAGGATTTACCACAGAACGCCCAAGCCTACATCCGCCGCTTAGAGCAGTTAGCCGGGGTTCCAGTGGCCATTATCTCGACTGGTCCTGAGCGTGAGCAGACCATTATGGTCCAAAACCCAATGGCCTAAGAGCTCTCAGCGCCATTAGGATCAACCCAGTTTCCAAATCGTTACAAAAGCGTCCTTGCATTGTGTGGGGACGCTTTATTTTTTTTTTTCAAAATAAAGCGTCCCCACACAATGCAAGGAGATGCTCACCCCGCGTTGTTACTGAGTGCCGCTTTAGACGTCCCTGAAGAGCAGGCTGATGCAATCGAAAATGCGGGCAGGTATCTTGTTGGTGCAGACCAGCGTGTTGTTGGCGTTGTAAAGACAGCTGAAGTTAAAGCCCTCGAAGAAGTAAGCCACAATGTCATCGTGCTTGGCCGCAGGTGGGATGGCAAAATTAAGCTCAAGCGCCGGTGCATCAGGGCCGGCAATCAGGTCGAGGCTCAGAGGCTGGTGAGTTTGGGCAGCTTGGAAGCTGAGCTTGAGGGTGCGCTGCTCGTAGCGAGCGTAAACGGTGCGTGGGTACAAGCGGTTTTTGTCCACTACATGCAGGAACTCGGCAAGAGTGTTGAGCTCGCGCTCGTTGTGCGGGCGCAGTTGCGCCAGCACTCGGGTGATGACCTTGACCGCTTGGCCCTGAAGCTGTGCTGCCTCCTGCGGGAAAAAGGCGGCGCCGGTGTCATTCATCATCGACCGGAACAAATCGAGCCAGTAATTTTGCTGTGGAACTAAGGCCGTAGGCACCAAAGCACTGAGCGCGCCCCGGCGCAGCGGCTCGTATTCGTTGAGCTTGCGTGGCATTAGATCTAAGGATTGTGGGCGCTCCAGATTAAGGCATAAGAACAAAAAGACTATGGAGGGCAGGTCAAATTGATCGAGGTACGGAGCAGTGCTCGAGCATTGGTGGCCGGTGCGCTGCGCGATTTCTTGGTAGATGGAATCTACCGCATGCTTAAGCTGTGCGTCGTGCGCCAAAAAGCCCTTGGTGGCGTTATATGCCTGGATGCACTGAGCCTGCTTGAGCTGGAGCGCCTTAGGCTCAAAGGCACAGAGCTGAAGCGGCTCGATGGTGCCGTCAGGCCGCTCTAACTGACGGCAAAAGATTGGGGCAGGACGCTTAGGCATAGGCATCTCCATTGAAAAAGGTCGATCCTCCCAGCAGGTGCACTTAACCACCGGCTCTGAGGGTAGATTTTATGGCAAACTTGCCTCGCCTGTTTTAGATCACAATTTTGGAAAGCAGCTTATGGGAGAGGCCATTTAGCGCAGA
>CALXOW010000098.1 GCA_944390115.1 uncultured Anaerobiospirillum sp. | reverse complement strand
TCTTGCTGGGGGCAATGAGCTGTAATCTATAGAGAAACATAGACCTCCGTGAAGCGGGCTAGATTGATGCATAAAGCACTAGCTGGCCTTAATCTAAAGATGTTTAAGGTGTGAGTTTCTGTAAATACCTTAATGTTGCATTATAAAATATAATTAGATTTATCTAATTGTAATTTATAATGTGATTCACTTAGTGGTGTAAAGCGTGGTTCTGCTCTTCGAGCGGTGATTGCACCATTAAGAGGCATCAAAGTTAATTTATAACAGCTCCCTTGCCTGACAAGTGCCACACCAAAAATGCCCCGCAGGCGGGGCATTTGAGGCCAAGAGCACTCAAGCTGAGTACGCTTAGCTGGGCTATTGCCGGGCTATTGCTGGGCTAACTGCAAACGCAGTTGAGCGGACTCTTGGTCAAGTTGCAGCTTAGTTGAGCCATCGAGGCCTAAAGCAGCTGCTAAGGCATTGAGGTAGTTTTGCTCGGCCTGGTTGTCAGCCACAATGGCGGCGGCGCTCAAGCGGTATAAGTCGAGGGCCTGCTCACGTGAGGAGACTTGGGCAGCCAGACTCTTAGGGTCGAGCGGCTCGTTTAAGTAGTCACGAATGAGCTGGTTGAAGTTAGGGTCATTGGTGACGTTCTTAGCGGTGCTTAAAATCACCTCTTGCTCGCTTGGATCGATGTGACCATCGGCGCGGGCAGCAAAGACCATAGCCTTGAGCACGAGCTTACCGGTGTCGTTGCTGAGCATCGCCGGAGCCTGCTGGGCGTTGTAGTCGGCAAAAGGATTATCGCTTGAAGCGCCAAAACCACCTGAAGCCGCACCATAGCCCTGTGGAGCGCCGTAGCCTTGCGGAGCACCGTAGCCCTGCGGGGAGCCATAGCCTTGAGGAGCGCCATAACCTTGTGGGGCTTGACCCTGAGAGGCTTGCTTGCCTTGCGACCAGTTCTGGTACATCTTGTAGGCTAAAGCCGCTAAGGCTGCTGAGCCGCCGATGACCGCAGCATTCTTGGCGGTGCGTTGGACGCTCTTGGAGCCACCAAACAGCGCGCCTAACAGGCCACCGACACCAGCAGCGCCGAGCATACCGGCCTTGCCTTGAGGCAGATTGTTAGAAATGCCGGAGACACCTTGCTTTAACTTATCGAACAAATCAGACATGGTCACCTCAAACAAAACTAGACTAGTGACGGAGTTTAAAAGTATTTGCCACAAAGTCTATGTGGTTGAGTGTGCAACAAACCTCTTATACAAGCCATCAAAGGCCGATTTTGTGCGTTAAAAACTTTTAAACTCCCTCACTAGTTCCATTATTGCTAACTTGGCTTAGAGCAAACTTAGAGCACAGACTCTCAGAGCTTGAGCTCTAAGGTTGCGTGGAGCTTGGTCAGCTGGGCCTCAAGCTGTGCTTGGTACTCCGAGCGCGGCTTGGGCAAGCTCAGCTCAAGGTGAGTATATTTCTCATCGTTGCCTGAGATGCGGTAACCGTGGTAGTACTGGCAAGCAAATAGCGCCATTTCGTTGGTGCTTAGCACCTTAATCCTAACCTGCTTAATGCCCTTGAGGGCGGCAAGCTTGAGGCGCATCAACTGCGACACAATGGCGGTGGAGCAGGGGGCCGGGTCAAAGCCATAGCAGCCGCTGTCATCGATTTCCTGCCAGGTGGCATTATGCGCCTTATAGCTTAAGACGCAGGCGGGGGCGCCATCGTAGGTCACGTAAAGTAGTAGGGTCTCTGGTCTGTCTTTGAGCGAGGCGCAATAGGCCAGATGGTCAGGAGCGGCAATGGGCTCAGGATGGGCCATCCAGCGCCGCACTTCGGGATGATTGCGCCGCTGCAAGATAAAGAGCAGTTGGTCCTGTGACAACTCCGTGAAATTGGTGGCAACGATGTGATGCATGAGGCCTCCTACAGCGCAAAATCCATGGTCGCATGCAGCTTGTTAAGCTGCGCGTTGAGCTTTGCCTGGTAGAACTCATGAGGCTCGGAGAAGGTCAGCTCAAAGTGGGTGTAATCAGCATCTCGTGCCACCTCGGTGGCACCGTAATAAAAGCGATTGGCAAAGAGCCCCATTTCGTTGGCGTTCTTGATCAAAGTGCGAATGAACTTGGTGCCACGAGTGACCGCTAAGTGCCAGCGAATCAGATTCATGATAATCGCGGTTGAGCACAGCGGCGGATCAAAGGCATAGCAGCCTGTGTCCTTGAGCTCACGCCAAGTGGCATCAGTGGCGTGCAAGGTGATAACGCAGGCAGGTTGCCTGTCATAGGTCACGTAGAGATAGAGGGTATCGGGTTTGTCTTTGAGCGCCGCACAATAGGCCAGATGGTCAGGAGCGGCAATAGGCTCAGGATGGGCCATCCAGCGGCGGATATCAGGATGATTGCGGCGCTTCAGAATGAAGAGGAGTTGTTCCTCGGTCAGGTGGGTGAAATTGGTGACGACGATATGGTGCTCAGCCATAGTCACACTCCTAGGAGGTTGTTAGGAGGGCGCTCACTAAAGCAAATTTTGCGCCCATCACCCGTGACCGAGTTTTGCGGCCTGCCAAAATGGTGGGATCGCCCACGTACTTAAGCTCAGTTTAGGGCGCAAAGTTGATGGTCTGGGGTAGGCGAGGTAGCGGCTGATAGCGATTTTGCCGCAAGAACGCGCCGCCATCTCAGGCTTACTCGGTGTGGTGCAGCGTAAAGCCCAGCGCTTAGGAAAGAGGCTGGCCCAAAGAGGGGAGTAGGGTGGCGATACTACGGCAGCGGCCGCTGCGAATACAGCAGGTTTGAGCCAGAGGTGACAGGGCTGAGTTTATGGCGAGTCAGGCTGAAGCGGTGTATTGCTGGGGCCTAAAATGCAACAGGCCCGCCACCCTTGGTTTAGCACCAATGATGGCAGGCCTGATCGAGCTTGCTCAGATGATCGCTTAGATGGTCTGAGCGAAGACTTGTTGCAGCTCAACTGCTGCGACGTTCTCGTCCTCACCTTCAATGGTAACAACGACGTCCCAGCCACAACGAATACCTAAGCCCATCAGAGCGAAAATACCGCCCTTTAAGTCGGCGCTCTTGCCGTGAGCCTCGATGGTGATCTTGCTCTTGTATTGCTTAGCAGCCTTGATGATGACACCAGCAGGACGGGCATGGACGCCGTCACGGTCTTTAATGGTATAGGTAAATTGTTGCATACAAAGCTTTCCTGTAAAGGGCATTGTCTGGGGCTAGGTAGAACCCAACCCTCCCAATTGGCCCAAGTATAGCACGATGCTTGGAGCACGCTGAGCGCTTGTGCAGGTTTGTCTCATCTTAATTTTTACCCCTATTAGGCTACAATGTTTTCCATGAAGAGCGCACCTTGTTCCTGTC
>CALXOW010000097.1 GCA_944390115.1 uncultured Anaerobiospirillum sp. | reverse complement strand
AGCATCTGGACGCACTCTAGCTAGGCGCAAAGATATCAGAATAAAGTTATCGGTGCTAGTTGATCAATTCATCAAGAATACTACGAAGAAATCATCACGCCGTGTCAGGTTAAGGCAAGCTGCTTGAAGCCATCGCATGTAGCTTTGGCACTTAATTTGGCACGTTGAATGGCTGATTTTGACCAAATCGGCAGAACCTGCTATTGCCAAAATTAAAGAAAAATTGATCGTTTTTTGTGGATTTTGGACAAAAATAGCTCAAACAAACGTCAAAATCAACCAAAAATGGCAAACTTGCTCTTTTCCCGTTCAAACTTTTCTTGTATCTAGATGTTGTACCTATTACGTGTATCTAGTGCATTTGCCATCGCTATCTCTTAAACTTATGGCTATGTATTAGGAGAGCTTTTGCAATAGTGGTTTTACCGCTATCATTTGGCCCAACAAAATAATTCATCATACCAAGCGCAATTTCGGCTTCTTTTACAGAACCAAAATTACACAATCTCATTGTTGAGATAGTTGGCGCGGTATATTCAATATTTTCAAAAATTGATAAATCGTTTTTATCGTTCAACTGATTATGAACAGCTGACAAATCGTTAGCGTTTGCTTGCTCTTCCATTGATCTTTCCAAAGATGTATGTGTGTTACAGCTACACTTGATACTTAGCCTATCCATCACAATGGTAAAGCCAGTAGTTAGCCTATGCAATGAATTGATACTCAATGCGTGATATGGAGCCCACCACATGAGTCCTTCTTTAGCTAACGTGGACTTGGAGCAATACCACACTAAGCCGCAGTGATCCAATGACAGCTTATGAACCGTTTTTCATAGCATACACCCCAAATGACAAAAGCCCAAGGAAGTCACCTCCCTTGGGCTTTTGAAATTTAAGTGGCAGCGCGCTTACTTGTTGTCGTCGCGCTTACCGCTTGGCGTATTGTATGGCCAACCAGATGAGGCAGGCTGCGAAGGCTCGGCAGGCTTAGTCTCAGCCGGAGCACTTGGCTCAGAGGACGGTGCCTCAGTTGGCTTAACCTCGGCTGGAGCTTCTGCCTTAGGCTCGCTTGCCTGAGCCTCGGCCTGAGCGGCCTCGCTTGGCTGTGCATCAGCCTTAGGAGCTTCAGCAGGCTTGCTCTCAGCTGGCTTGTCGCCACCTGCGCCGTTATCCTTATTGCTGTCCTTGCTGCTGGAGCCACCGGAGAGCTCAGGTGGACGGACCGGACGACGGTTCATCAAATCATCGATTTGGCTGGCGTCGATGGTCTCGTACTTTAAGAGTGCATCCTTCATCGCCTCTAAGATGTCACGATTGTCCGTGAGCAGCTGCTTGGCGCGGGCATAGCACGAATTGATGATCTCCGTGACTTCCTCATCGATGATGAGCGTGGTCTTGTCCGAAACCGGTAAGGTCGCAACATGACCGCCACCTAAGTACTGCGATTGATCTTGGTCTTGATCAAATTGCATTGGTGGCAGGCGCTTGGAGTAGCCCCAGCGCGTGATCATGCGGCGCGCAATGTCAGTGGCACGCTCGATATCGTTGGAAGCGCCAGTGGTAACCGCATCCTCACCAAAGGCGATCTCTTCGGCGACACGACCGGCAAACAGCGCGCAAATACGCGACAGTAAGTACTGCTTGCTCTGGCTGTAGCGATCTTGCTCTGGCAGATAGGAGGTAACACCTAAGGCGCGGCCACGTGGAATGATCGAAACCTTGTAGACCGGATCGTGGTCTGGTACCAGCTTGCCCACAATGGCGTGACCAGCCTCATGGTATGCGGTGTTAGCGCGCTCATGCTCATTCATGATGAGACTACGACGCTCCGCACCCATTAACAGCTTGTCACGAGCTTGGTCAAAGTCCTTCATGCAGACAGTGCGCTGGTTAGCACGGGCGGCAGCTAAGGCAGCCTCATTGACGAGGTTGGCGAGCTCTGCACCCGAGAAGCCAGGGGTACCACGGGCCAGCACCGCTGGATCGACGTCGTTATCGAGCGGAACCTTCTTCATGTGGACCTTTAAGATCTGCTCACGACCACGGACATCTGGCAAGCCTACCGTGACCTGACGGTCGAAACGACCAGGACGTAACAGCGCAGGGTCTAAGACGTCTGGGCGGTTGGTTGCGGCAATCACGATTACCGCCTCGAAGCCCTCGAAGCCGTCCATCTCAACTAAGAGCTGGTTTAAGGTCTGCTCACGCTCATCGTGACCACCACCTAAACCTACGCCTCTCTTGCGACCGACGGCATCAATCTCATCGATGAAGACGATGCATGGGGCATTCTTCTTGGCTTGGGCGAACATATCGCGCACACGCGAGGCACCGACACCGACGAACATCTCAACGAAGTCCGAGCCGGAGATCGAGAAGAATGGCACCTTGGCCTCACCGGCGATCGCACGGGCCAGTAAGGTCTTACCAGTACCTGGAGGGCCGACCATCAGCACACCACGTGGAATGCGGCCACCTAACTTTTGGTACTTCGATGGGTCACGTAAGAAATCGACCAGCTCGACCACATCCTCCTTGGCCTCATCGCAGCCTGCGACATCGGCAAAGGTGGTCTTAACTTGGCTATCGCTCAAAAGCTTGGCCTTGCTCTTACCAAAGGACAATGGGTTACCCTTGGAGCCGCCATTCATCTGGCGCATGAAGAAGATCCACACTGCAATGAGCAGGATCATCGGCATCCACGAGACGAAGATCGAAGCAATCAGGCTCGGCTCTTCTGGGCGCGTACCCGAAGTGCGTACATTGTGGTTGAGAAGGGAATTGAGCAGTGCGCTATCGTGAATTGGCATGACAGTGGAGAATTGCTCACCATTGCGCTTAATGCCATTGATGACGGCACCATCAAAGACAACCTCTTGCACCTGATCGGTCTGCACCGCAGAGATAAAGCTCGTGTAGTCCATGGAGCGACCCGTCGGCTCTGAGCTATTAAAAGACTCAAAGAGCGACATCAAGATGATCGCTATCACGAGCCACAATATTAAGTTTTTTGCCATTCCATCCTCAAAAAACGCACGTTTACGGCAAAGTTACAGGTAGTCTTACCTCTACCCTAACCAAGCTAACAGCACCTCACCTTACGGCCAGTCACTGCCAACTTAGTTGCTTGAAATGAGCCTAGTCGATTTTGACCTAGTTCGCACCTCAAGCGAAAAATCTAATCATAACACTATAGAGGCTCACACTTAGCTTGAGCTCAGCAATTGCTAAAGCGCGTTGCCCTCATCATCAAATTCAGGCGCAACGCCCGAGAGCTCATGGCCCTTAAAGCCGGTGGCGACCATGTAAACCTCACTGGAGCGATCACGCGAGGCCTCAGGCTTGCGCACTTTCACCGTGGTGAAGTCCTTTTTGAGCTCAGCTAAGAACTCTTGGGAGCCCGTGCCGGTGAAGACCTTAACCACAAAGGAGCCGCCCACCTTGAGCACACGCCGCGCCATATCGAGCGCCAGCTCCGTTAAGAGCATCGCACGGGGCTGGTCAATGGCCTTATTGCCCGACATATTCGGAGCCATATCGGACATCACCACGTCCGCGCCTTCACCAATCATGCTATAAAGCTTGGTAAAGACACTGTTTTCGCGGAAGTCACCTTGCAAAAACTCCACCCCGCGAATCGGGCGCATCGGCAAGATGTCGCAGGCGATAATCCGGCCTTTTTCGCCGACGCACTTGACGGCAAACTCCGACCAACCGCCGGGAGCCGCACCTAAGTCCACCACGATATGGCCAAACTTAATGAGGCGATCTTTCTTTTGCAGCTCTTCTAATTTGAAGCTTGCGCGCGAGCGCAGGCCGCGCTTGTGCGCCTCCTTGACGAATGGGTCGTCAAAGTGCTCCTTTAACCACCTCGTTTGACTCGCAGTTCTCTTACGTGCCGGCATAAACTCTCACAAAAAAAAATCAACTTGAGCTAAGCTGAAACCTACCTTCGCTCGTTCTAACCAAAAGCATAATTATACAATGGGCAAGGGCATTTTTCAGCTCAAAATCCCAGGTTTGTCTCATCTTAATTTTTACCCCTATTAGGCTACAATGTTTTCCATGAAGAGCGCACCTTGTTCCTGT
>CALXOW010000096.1 GCA_944390115.1 uncultured Anaerobiospirillum sp. | reverse complement strand
TGGTACCAGCGCGCATTCTCGCGCTCAGCTGTTCGCCACCAGTTCACCGCTGCCTGATGCCCGCACGCTGCCAGATGCCAACGCGCATTCTTCTGCGCCTCAGCCACTTACCGATGCCTGCCCTCCTAGAGCCTCGGTCATGGCGCAGCCGTGCGCCCCTGGTGCTCATGGTCACGCCGAGGACAGCGCTCCCCTCTCTCAACCTTCTCAAGGATCTCCCATGCAGGTCAGCTCCCTTGCCACTTGGCTCCATGACGAGCGCGTCATCGCCTATGACCGCAGCCACCGTTTGACCACGCGTGAGGCACAAGCCAGCATTGCGGCCTTGCGCGCTCAATTGGGTACAGCACAGCGTGTGGCCTTGGTGCTCGATAGCCCGTACAGCTTTGCTCTGGCCTTTATGGCAGTCTTAAGCTTAGGACAGCGCCCGGTGATCTTGGGGCACCATAACCCAAGCCTTCTGAGCACCCAGCATGAGCTCTTTGACTTGGTGCTCACCGATTTGCCGACTCTGCCAAGCTTAGCAAAGACGGCAGGCCTTAACCGCCCGGTACTGGAGATCGCCTCATTGGTGCTGGAGCCCCCAGCTCTATCTGAAGACGAACTTACAGCCACTAAAACTGCATTGTCGGGCATTGCGGCTTCGTCCGTCTTTGAGCTCTATACCTCCGGCAGTACCGGTAGCCCTAAGGCGGTCTTAAAGACAGTAGGCGAGATGGAAGCTGAGGCGCAAGTCTTAGCCCAGTTCTTGAGTGCAGAGCTTGATGGGGCGACCTTGCTTGCCACCGTCTATCCATATCACATGTACGGCCTGACCTTTAGCGTGTTCTTGCCTTGGAGCACAGGGACGGTCCTGTACTTGCCGCAGATTCACTACTCCGAAGAGCTCGCGGCACTGCCTGAAAAGCGCTATGTCTTGATTTCATCGCCTGCTTTCCTCAAGCGCCTTGATTTCAAGCTTAAAGCTCCGGCCCTGAGCGCTATCGTCTCCGCAGGCGGGCCACTGGCAGCTGAGATTAGACAACGGCTTCAAGCCTGGAGTGGCATCAGTGCAACCGAGATTTACGGCAGTACCGAAGCCGGGGTCATGGCCCAACGCCAAAACGTCAGTGATGAGGCTCCCTTTACTCTCTTTTCTGATGTGACCTTGGAGGTCAGCCCCGAGCGCACCATCGTGCACTCAGGCCATGTGGCCTCCAGCCTAACCTTAGATGATCGCGTTGAACTCGTGGGCGCGCGCACCATCAAGCTCTTAGGGCGCTCGGATCGCATCGTCAAGATTGAGGAAAAGCGCGTCTCGCTTAACGCGATTGAAGCAGCGCTGCAACAGTTACCAGGAGTCTCTGGGGCGGCGGCGTGCGTAGTTCAGCGCGACGGGCGGGATCTCATCGGCGCGGCCCTGGTGATGGCCGTGAACGCCCCTGAGCACATTACTGGTAGTGCGTATTTAGCGCTGCGCCGTCAGCTCGCGGCACAGCTGGAGCCTCATGCGCTGCCGCGTATCTTCATTAAGCTTCCGGCACTGCCGGAAAATGCTCTGGGCAAACGCGATAGCCGCGCGTTATCTGAGCTATTTGCGACCAATATGCCGCGCCCGTAAAATGGCTCAAGCATTAGGATGGAAGGAGAGGCATCATGGTAACGCAGCTAGCGCTGACCTTAGAGCACGATGACTGGGCAAATTCAGGGCAAGCTACCTTTAGCTTTAGCTTGGATCCACAGCTGATGTACTTTCAGGGGCATTTCCCGCAGTACCAAATCCTACCTGCGGTCGCTCAGCTCAAGCTTTTAATGGATGCGCTCCATCAGCTCGAGCCTAAGCTGCAATTTAAGGGGGCTCCGGCGATCAAGTTCACCAGCATCTTGCGCCCTAACGACCAGGTACGCCTCAAGCTCAGTCTCAATCGCGCCACGATGAAACTGCGCTTTACCTTCTATTTGGTGGGCCCTGAAGAGCAAGTCACCTCAAACGGTACTATTGCCTTAGCGTACAAGCCCGCTGCCACCGAGCCACAGTCTGTAGCTCAGCCATCCTTAGAGGTAGCCCCATGAGTGCGAACTCTTACTGCATCGTCATCCCCTGCTATCGCCATGGCTCCGTCTTAGGTCAGGTGCTAAGTGAGCTTCAACCCTTTGCCCTTCCGATCATCGTGGTCGATGATGGCAATGATGAGGCTGAGCAAGCGCTGATTAAGGCAGCTCTCGCCCCATTCCCTGAGGTCATTTTGCTCAAACATGAGCACAATAGCGGCAAAGGCGCAGCCCTGGTCACGGCTATGAGCAAGGCCCAGGAGCTAGGCTTTACTCATGTCATCCAAATTGATGCTGATGGCCAACATGACTTGGCGGCTTTACCGCAGATGCTAGAGCTCGCAGAGCAAGAGCCTAACGCCCTGATTTCCGGGCTACCCCAATACGATGACTCTATCCCCAAGGGCCGCCTCATCGGGCGCTATATCACCCACTTTTGGGTCTGGATTGAGACTATGTCCTTTGAGATCAAGGACAGCATGTGCGGCATGCGTATCTACCCACTCCCCGATAGCCTCACCTGCTCGCGCCACAGCGGCCACTATATGGACTATGACACCGAGGTCATGGTGCGCCTGTATTGGCAGGGCCACCCGGTGCGCTTTGTCCCAGTCAAGGTGATCTACCCAAAAGATGGTCACTCTAACTTCCGCATGTTCGAGGATAACGTCAAGATTTCCTTGATGCACACCAGGCTGGTCGCCCAAGGCCTGTTACGCCTTATCACCAAGCCTTTTACCAAGCAACAGCGCAGTGCGGGCGCGCACTGGGCTCAAGAGCCGGAGCGCATGGGGCTGTGGGGCATGAAATTCATGATATGGACCTATCAGCTCTTGGGCTTGCGGGCCTTTAAACTCTTACTCTACCCGGTGATTGCGGTCTTTTATTGCACCGCCCGCCCCCAGCGTGCCGCCTCAGCGCAATTTCTCCAGGTGGTGCGTAAGCGTCGCAGAGCCACGGGCCTTAGTGACTTACGTGACCCGTCGGTCTTTACCCACTTCTACAACTTTGGTCTGACCTTGCTCGATAAGGTCGCCACTTGGCAAGGTGACATCAAGCTAGGCCAGGAGGCGGTCTTTGCGCGCGGCAGTGCCGAGGTCATGAATTATCCCCAAGCTGAGGGTCGCTTGCTCTTGGTATCGCATTTGGGCGATATCGAGCTGTGCCGGGCCTTAGTCACCGCCGGCAAGATTCGCCAGGTAACCGCCTTGGTGTTCCATGAAAATGCCCAGCGCTTTGCCGCGATCATGAAGACCTTTGCCCCCAAGAGCACGGTCAACCTGATTGCGCTCAAGGACTTTGGCCCTGAGCTCATGATTGAGCTCAAGGAGCGCCTCGATCACGGCGAACTCATCGCGATCGCCGCTGATAGGTTAGCGGTGCCGGGCGTCAGCTCGGCCACCGCCCGCACCGTCACGGTCGATTTCATGGGGCGCCCGGCCTCACTGGCGCAAGGGCCGTTCATCTTAGCGACTTTGCTCAAGTGCCCGGTCATGGCGATGTTTGCCCTACGCGAAGGCGACAAGCGCGTCATCTACGCCCATGAGCTACGCTCAGAGGTCAAGGTCGCCCGCTCAGAGCGCAGCGCCTTTATTCAAGCCCTGGCTCAAGACTTTGCAAAGCTTCTCGAGCAGCACGCCCTGACCCATCCGTACGATTGGTTTAACTTCTTTGATTTTTGGCAGCAGGACCAAGCAAGTCCGAAGCCGGACCAAGTAAGTCCCCAGCAGCCGGGCACCTTAACTCAGAACCAACCCAATATCACCTCAGAGGACAGCAATCATGGCCAAAACTAAGCTCGTTCTCACTTGCCTTGATTATGAGATTCCCTTCCATGACAACGACATGGTGGGCATCGTCTGGCATGGCAATTACTTTAAGTACTTCGAGATGGCGCGCGATAAGCTCCTTGCACGCCTTGATTTGAGCGTACCGACCTTGGTCAATCAGTACCACATCGGCCTGCCCGTGATTAAGAGCTACAGCCGCTATCGCCAGCCACTGACCTTTATGGACCACATCAAGATCTACGCTTCGATCAGCGAGTACGAGAACTATCTGTGCTTTGACTTTGCGGTCCAAAACGCCGCCGGTAAGGTGGTGACCGAGGGCTACACCAAGCACGCTGCCTTTGACCTGCAAAAGCGCGAACTGCTCTTTGCCGTACCTGATTTTATCCAGCAGCGCATCCTGGAAGTTGCCGCTCAAGACCATTCTGATCAGAATTCCTTAACTTCCAGTAAGGTTGACACTCAGTTGTAGCTTTGATTGAGAAAAGGTCATATTTATGCGGTTTTATTGC
>CALXOW010000095.1 GCA_944390115.1 uncultured Anaerobiospirillum sp. | reverse complement strand
TGCGGGAATAGCTCAGTTGGTAGAGCATAACCTTGCCATGGTTAGGGTCGCGAGTTCGAGCCTCGTTTCCCGCTCCATGAAAAGAGAATATTTAATCGCTCCATAGACTAAACTCATGCGGGAATAGCTCAGTTGGTAGAGCATAACCTTGCCATGGTTAGGGTCGCGAGTTCGAACCTCGTTTCCCGCTCCAGAGTTAGTCAAAAAAAAAAAATCAATCTTGTTGAAAGCGGGAATAGCTCAGTTGGTAGAGCATAACCTTGCCATGGTTAGGGTCGCGAGTTCGAACCTCGTTTCCCGCTCCAAGATAGATTTTATAGCAATAAAGAAAGAGAAGAATGGGTGCTGCGGCACCTTTTTTCGTTTTTGCAGGGCCGAAAGGCTTTTTTTTTGTTGCCGTAAAGTTAGCTTAGGCTAACTCAAAGCGGTGGCGCCCACCGAAAAGTGGAGCGTAAACCTCAGTGACGAATAGGGGCGTAAGCTCAATTAGCGTGCATGGGCACGGACAGTCAAAACCCTGATTTTTGCATGTTTAATTTTATTTTCCGTAAACGCTTGTAGCTGATGCGCTTTGTTCTATAATGCCAGCTGTGGAGAGCAAAAGTGCTCTGTGGTGGAGCCTAACCTTGCCACGGTTAGGAAGTGTCAGTTAAGAGCATTACTTTTCTCGAACACATTTCATTGTCTCAAAGGGTGCTTCGGCACCTTTTTTGTCTCTGGGCCCGGCCCGCCTGCTTTCACCCCCGCCCGCTTTCAATTCCGGCATCGCGCCTGAGCTTTTCTGTTTGGTTTCAGTTTGCGCGCCTGTCCATCTGCCTTGCGCTTGCTTGGGTCGCAGTCGTAGTCCCTTGATCTTCCCTAAGTGAGACCCCATATAATCTAAGTCAGGTTAATGTTAGCTCAGGCTTTTCTTGCCTCGATCTTGCGGGGCAGTGCTGTGGCCGGTGCCTGCGTTACTGGGGACAGGTGTGTGCCGCCCCGTAGGGGCGTCTAGGTCGGCTTCTCTGTTTTGGGCGCTGTTTCTTGCGCGGCTTAGCTTGCCGCATTGTGCTATATTAGCCGCTGGGTTTTGTTTTAGGTAGGCAAAGCATGTTCATCACATCAATCGTCACCAAGATTATTGGTAGTAGTAACCAGCGCACGGTGAAGCGCTTAACCAAGATTGTCAAGCAAATTTCCGCGCTGGAGCCTAAGTATCAGGCCTTGGCCGATGAGGAGTTCAAGGGCTTAACCGATCAGTTTCGCGCTCAGATCAATGATGGCGCTACCTTAGAGGAGATCCTCCCTGAGGTGTTTGCCGCTGTGCGTGAGGCTGCTAAGCGTACCTTGGGCCTGCGTCCGTTTGATGTGCAGCTCATGGGCGGTATCGTCTTAAACTCCAACCAGATCGCTGAAATGAAGACTGGTGAAGGTAAGACCTTAACTGCGCTCATGCCATGCTACTTAAATGCACTCTCGGGTAAGGGCGTGCATGTCGTTACCGTCAACGATTACTTAGCCCGTCGTGACGCCGATTGGTCCCGTCCTTTCTATGAGTTTATGGGCATGACCGTAGGCTGCAATATTCCAGGAATGGATCCGGTTTCAAAGCGCGCTGCCTATGCCTGCGATGTCACCTACGGCACCAACAATGAGTTCGGCTTTGATTATCTGCGCGATAACATGGCCTATACCCCTGACCAGCGTGTACAGCGTCCGCTCAATTACGCCTTGGTCGACGAGGTGGACTCGGTCTTAATCGATGAGGCTCGTACTCCTCTGATTATTTCGGGCCAGGCCGAAGATAGCTCTGAGCTCTATCGCAAGATTGACGGCATTATCCCGAAGCTCGAGCTGCAAGATAAGGAAGATACCGAAGATTACACCGGTGACGGTCACTACACGGTTGATCTCAAGCTGCGTCAAGCCTACTTAACCGAGCGCGGCCAACTCTATGTTGAGGATCTGCTCCGTGAGCTCGGCCTGTTGCGCGAAAACGATTCCCTGTTCTCGTCGGGCAATATCGTGCTGTTACACCACGTCATGGCCGCCCTGCGTGCCCACGCCTTGTTTAAGCGTGATGTCGACTATGTGGTCGACAATGGCGAGGTCGTGATCATCGACGAGCACTCGGGCCGTAAGATGGTGGGCCGTCGTTGGTCCGATGGTTTACACCAAGCGGTTGAGGCCAAGGAGCACGTGGCCATTAAGTCTGAGAACCAGACCTTAGCCACGATCACCTTCCAAAATTACTTCCGTATGTACGATAAGCTCGCGGGTATGACCGGTACCGCCGATACCGAGGCTTATGAGTTCCAGCAGATTTACGGCCTCAATACCGTAGTGCTGCCAACCAACAAGCCGATGATCCGCCAAGATCTGCCAGATCTCATTTACTTAAGCGAGCAAGAGAAGTTCAACGCCATTATCGAGGATATCAAGGAGAAGGTCGCCCAGGGCCGTCCAGTTCTGGTGGGAACGATCTCAATTGAGAACTCCGAGCGCTTATCGCGCATGCTCGATAATGAAAATATCCCGCACCAAGTCTTAAATGCTAAGCTCCACGAAAAGGAAGCTCATATCGTGGCGCAAGCTGGTCGCCCTGCTACCGTAACGATCGCCACCAATATGGCTGGTCGTGGTACCGATATTATCTTGGGTGGTAATGTTAAAGAAGAGATTGCCGCCTTGGGCGACAATCCAAATCCTGCTGAGATCGAGCGCTTAACCCAAGAGTGGCAAAAGCGTCATGACGCCGTGGTCGCCGCTGGTGGCTTGCACATCATCGGCTCGGAGCGCCATGAGTCCCGTCGTATCGACAATCAGCTGCGTGGTCGTGCCGGTCGTCAAGGTGACCCAGGTTCCTCGCGCTTCTATCTGTCGATGGACGATAACTTGATGAAGCTCTTTGGCTCGGACAAGCTCAAGAACTTCATGCGTCGCATGGGTATGGAAGAGGGCCAGCCATTAGAGCATAAGCTGGTAACCCGCACCATTGAGTCGGCCCAGCGTAAGGTTGAAACCCGCAACTTCGATATTCGTAAGAGCTTGCTTGAGTTCGACGACGTAGCCAATGAGCAGCGTAAGGTTATCTACGAGGAACGTAACGCCCTGTTAAATGGCGAGGACGTCTCCGAGACGATCACCAATATCCGCGTCGACGTCTTCAACAGCGTGATCGACGAGTACATTCCGCCAAACTCGCTGCATGAGACTTGGAAGGTCAAGGAGCTCGAGGAGCGCTTACTCAACGAGTTCACCGTGCACTGCCCAGTGGCTCAGTGGATGGAAGAGGACACCAAGTTAGTCGAGACGGACATCCGTGACCGCATTGTCGCTACCGCTCAAGAGCTCTATGACGCTAAGTGCAAGCTGATTGGTCCTGAGAACCAAAAGCAGCTCGAGAAGGGCGTCATGCTCCAGACGATCGATATGCTCTGGAAGGAGCACTTAGCTGCAATGGACTACATGCGTTTAGGCATTGGTCTGCAAGGCTACGCTCAGCGCAATCCAAAGAACGAGTACAAGATCCAATCGTTCAACCTCTTCACCAAGCTGCTTGATAACATCAAGTACCAGGTGATCAAGATGCTCTCGCGCGTCCAAATCCAGATGCGCAATCCAGAGGAAGAGCGCAAGCTCGCCGAAGAGCGTGCCCGCATCCAAGCTATGGCCCAGCAGGCCTTAATGCAGAGAATGAAGCAAGCTGAGCTCAATAACACCTTGGGTCATGCCAAGCCGGACACTGAGGGCTTAACTCCTGATGAAATCAAGGAGCGCGCCGCTATTGCCGAGGAGGTGATGCGTCCAACCGTCGGTCGTAACGACCCATGCCCATGCGGTTCAGGCAAGAAGTACAAGGATTGCTGCGGCAAGACCAAGGACTAAGACGCTAAGCGCCTGAGGGCCTGACGGCCTGACGGCGTGTGCCGCCTAATTCCCAAGCCCCGACTCTTTGCGCAAGAGCCGGGGCTTTTACATGCGCGCAGCAAGTGGGCACTAGGGGTGGTGGGGCGTGCGCTCGTGGTTAAGATTACAGTCAGGGCGCTGAGCTATCGTAACCGTTTGAGCGGCGAGCACTTGGAGCCAAGCAGTGGACGCCCTGCGCGCTCGAGACTGGGCTGGGACCGGCGGCGCTTTGAGTCGTACTAAGTGGTGGTGGGCTGGTGAGCGCGGCGGTATGCTGGGCTAAGTGGGGATGTATTGTTATTTTTGTGATTTGGAACACAATTTGGCGCGGAGATGGCTTATATATCGCATGGGTTTAAGGTGCGGTTAGGCCTTGGTTAAAATTGTTGTGATTTGGGTTGACAGCTCTCAGGCCATTTGCTTTAATAAGCGCCGTTGCGTCGCCCAGATAGCTCAGTCGGTAGAGCAAAGGATTGAAAATCCTTGTGTCCCTGGTTCGATTCCAGGTCTGGGCACCAT
>CALXOW010000094.1 GCA_944390115.1 uncultured Anaerobiospirillum sp. | reverse complement strand
AACCGAACTGAGAACATGAGGCGGCGCTTCCTCCCCCGAGTTACCTCGGGGGTATCCGCGCCGGTTTTAGATGAAAGTAGCGCAAGGCTCCGGCCGTTAAGCCATAGGAGTTAAGCACAATTACTTCAGCCATTGCCTAGATCTTGGTGAAGTTAGCTGGGGCTGCGCAGACGTCCGAGCGCTTGCGCACTGGGCTTGGGCGCACGCCCTTTTGCACGAAGAGCTCGATTAAGGCCGAGGCATCGTGGCTCTTGCGGAACGCAAGCTCCATTGGGTACAAGAAGATGAGCTCAAAGAAGCGCACGTAGCTGCCATCGGAGAGCACGGCCTCTTGGGCGCGGTGGTTGTAGCCACCTAAAGCGGTGAGCATACCGCCGCTAAAGTCAGTGGAACTGTGCCAAGGCTTGTCGTTGCTGAAGGTATAGCCAAAGCCGACAAACTCATTACCGGCCAAGATGAAGTTAATGAGCTCGCACAGCGCATTGATTGGCCAGAGGTTGTACTCTTCGCTGGTGCTAAATTGCCACTCCGGGGGCAGGCATACTGCCAGCTCCACATGGCTGTTGGTGAGCTCATCGACGCCTAATGGTACCTTGAGCTTCTTACCGGCAAGGCCCTTGGTGACAATGAGGTTCCAAGGGTGAGCATCATCCGGCTTGATATGCAACAGCTCATAGCGATCAGTCTTAAACAGGATTTGATAGGTGCCCATGTGCTCCTTGATGTGAGCATCCAGCAAGGCCTCGTCAGCCTCACTTAACTTGTTGGCCTGATTGTCCGGATCAAAGCTCTCACACAGGGCCTTCATGCGCTCAATGGTCGGGAGCAAGGAATCGTCTACGCCCAGCTTCACAAAGCGCAGGGCACGATTAAAGCGAATTAAGGCATCGTTGACTAAGCCCAGCTTAAAGAGGGCATAGCCCTTGTAAAACAAGAACGGTGCATGTTCCTTGCCTTGGGAGCCGTACTTATCGAGCAAGGCATTGGCCTGCAAGTAGCGCTCGTCGCCGCGCCCTTGGCCCATCGTATTGCCATGATTGATGTAGGCGCGCGCCAGCTCAAGCGCCAGCTCAAACTCCAGCGTTTCAATATTAGGCTCGAGCAAGTCGATAATGCCCTCAAAGGCATTTTGCTCATAAAGCTCATGTACGCGGGCTAACAGCTCCTGTTTGGCCTGAGCCTCCATTCCCATCTCTCCTTTTCCAACTCCAAAACAAACCGAGGACTAACTTAACCTTACTACAGCGCCATGCTTGGCCTAGTCCACTTGTGGCACGATGCCTACTTGCGACGCTACTCCTAGGTGCGGCACGATGCCTACTTGCGCCGCTGTCCCTACTTGCGGCGTCTATTTACGGCGCTTAAGGGCACGCGGTAAGAAGCGCGGTACCTCTTCCTTGTACACGCTCCACTCCTCAGGGAAGTCGCGCTTCAAGCGCGGCTCATCGAGCACGATGGCATTGAAATACGCAAAGGCGATAAAGGCCAAGGGCACGATCAGCGCAATCAAGGAATTGAGGGCACAAGCAAAGCCCGCATAGTAAAAGAATACGCCCAAATGCATCGGGTTGCGGCAGATGCTGTAGGGACCGGTGCGCACCAGGTGGCGCGTCTCGGTCATGAGCTTGACCGGACCAAAATTGCCCGCGCCGCCCTCACCCTTGACGATCAAGGTGTAATTGGCCCAGACCGCAAGCGCTAAGCCCACCGCTGACATCAGTCCTGCTAAATAGAGCGTGGTGTCCTTATTATCAAGGAAGGTCGTAGGGTCTAAGGTGGATAAATAGACCATGACAAGCGGCCCGACCACCAAGAAGATGATAAAGCCCAGTACCGTTAAGAGCTTGTCCTTCAACGTAAAGTGCATAGCCGCCCTCATGTCCAAGAAAACTTTGCTCAGTTTACAACATCCTATTGCCCAAGACGCTGTGTGGTAGCTCTCATTTATGCCTAAGACTAGTGCGTTAGACTACAGAGTTTAAGCTGTTTATCACAATGGCCTCACGAATTCGGTTATGATAGATTAGTAAGCAGTTTTACCGCAAATATGGTGCTGTGCTCCATATTACTAGCGGGATTCATAAGGGGTAAGATATGGCAAAAGATGCGCAGAAGTTCATTGGGCAAAACCGAGCGCCGCGCGTTCAGGTTGAGTACGACGTCGAACTCTATGGAGCTGAGAAAAAGGTTAACCTGCCATTCGTGATGGGCGTGCTCTCCGATCTCTCGGGCAAGCCTTCCGAGCCACTACCTAAGATCGCTGAACGTGACTTTGTCGATATCGACGCCGATAACTTCGATGAGCGCTTAAAGAGTATGAAGCCCCGCGTCGCCTTTACCGTCCCTAATGTCATCTCGGGCGAAGGTAATATGGCGGTCGATCTGACCTTTGAGAGTATGGACGACTTTACCCCTGATAAGGTCGCAGCTAAGGTCGATGGCTTAAAGCAATTACTCGAAGCCCGTGAGCAGCTCTCCAATCTCCTATCTTATATGGATGGTAAGAGTGGCGCCGAAGAGTTGATCGCGAAACTTCTGGCCGACCCTACCCTCTTGCAAGCCTTGGCGGCCCAAAAGAAACCGGACGCCCCCGAGGATAACGCCAGCGAACCTACGCCTGCTGCCCCATAAGCGCTAGGTTTAACCGCTACAATTGAGCAAGGTAGGAAGTTATGAGCGAAATTAATCCAACTGCCGCACAAAACACGAGCGCCCCCGCAAGCTCCATCGAGGTTTCCGACTTTGAGAAATTACTCCAGCAGGAGTTTAAGCCTAAGTCTGAGGAAGCCAATACCGCAGTACAAGGCGCGGTTAATGTCTTAGTCGAACAAGCACTGCAAAATGCCAACTTAATCAGCACGGACGCGATCAAGACGATCGAAGGCATGATTGCTGAGCTTGATAAGAAGCTCACCGCTCAAGTCAATGAAATCATTCACCATCAGGATTTCGAGGACTTAGAAAGCGCCTGGCGTGGCCTTGATTACTTGGTATCCCATACCGAGACCTCAGAGCAACTCAAGATTCGCGTGCTCAATATCTCCAAGCAAGAGCTGGGTAAGACCTTAAAGAAGTTTAAGGGCTCATCGTGGGATCAAAGCCCAATCTTTAAGATGGTCTATGAATCCGAGTACGGTACCGCTGGTGGTGAACCTTACGGTGCTTTGATCGGCAATTACTACTTCAACCAAAGCGCTCCTGATCTAGAAGTACTCAAGGGCATCGCGCAAATTGCATCGGCTGCTCATGCTCCATTTATTGCCGCCGCCGATCCTTCCATGCTCAATCTGGACTCCTGGCAAGATCTGTCCAATCCGCGCGATCTCACCAAGATCTTCACCACCCCAGAATATGCCGCTTGGCGCTCCTTCCGTGAAACCGATGAGAGCCGCTATGTCGCACTGACCCTGCCGCGCGTCTTAAGCCGTATGCCTTATGGCCCTGAGACCAATCCAGTTGAGGGTTTTGCCTTCGTCGAGGATACCTCCGATGGCGATTCCTCTAAATATGTGTGGATGAATGCGGCCTACACTATGGGCGTTAACATCAATCGTTCCTTTGCCGATTATGGCTGGTGTGCCCATATTCGCGGCGTGGAATCAGGTGGTATCGTTGCGGATTTGCCGACCCACACCTTCCCAACCGATGACGGCGGTATCGCCACCAAGTGCCCAACTGAAATTGCAATCACCGATCGTCGTGAGGCCGAGCTGTCCAAAAATGGCTTCTTGCCGCTGTGCTACTGGAAAAATACCGACTATGCCGTCTTTTTAGGTGGTCAAACTGTCAACAAGCCGCAGGAGTACGACAACGCTGACGCTACGGCAAACGCAGCCTTAAGCGCGCGTCTGCCTTACATCTTTGCTACCTCGCGCTTTGCCCACTACTTAAAGTGCATTGTGCGCGACAAGATCGGCTCCTTTAAAGAGCGTTCTGATATGCAAAACTGGCTGTCCGACTGGATCTCCAACTACGTCACCTCTGATCCTAACGCCTCTGAAGAAGTCAAAGCCAAATATCCTTTGGCTGAAGCTCGTGTTGAGGTCGATGAAATCGAAGGACAACCAGGTTATTACAACGCTCGTTTCTACCTGCGCCCGCACTACCAGCTGGAAGGCTTAACAACTTCCTTACGCTTAACCGCTAAAGTTCCAAGCGGCGCAGCTTAGTTACCGTGATCTATTCTTTACTTTATCTAACATCCTTAGGTGTTAAGGGGTTCTATTATGGCTAGCGATTACTTCATCAAGCTCGACGGTATTGACGGCGACTCTTACGACAAGGCCCACAGCAAGTGGATTGAGGTGATTGAGTTTAACCATGGCTCGATGCAAAACGTAGCCACCGGCCGCGTCAGTGATGTTGCTGGGCGTGGACAGTTTAAGCCTTTCGTCTTTACCCACTATGTCGACAAGGCCACGCCTAAGATCCAACACTACTGCATGTCAGGCCAAAAGATTGCCAAGGCCCAATTCGTCACCTGCCGCGCGATTGGTGGTGCTCAGGTGCCAGTGTACGAAGTAACCTTAGAAAACGTTAAGATTCTCTCCTGCTTGATCGAAGGCAAAGACACCAACGAAGGCAGTACCCTTCCAATTGAGCACGTGGAATTAGTGGCAGGCAAGATCACTTGGAAAGTCACGCCAATTAAGCCTGACAACACCAAGGACGGCGCGGTTGAAGCTTCGTTCAACCAGCTGGAAAACGCCTAGAGCATTCACGCCAAGCTCTAGCTCTGAGCTCTTAGCGCAAACGTTCCGAGCTGCAAACGCTCCGAAGCGCAAATGCTCCGAGCCGCAAACGCTCCGAAGCGCAAATGCTCCGAGCCGCAAACGCTCCGA